>JBAOIH010000001.1:1200000-1500000 GCA_037045645.1 Nocardioides sp. | reverse complement strand
GTAGGTGACCAGCCGCATCGCCTGCAACTCGATGGCGATGTCGGCGACCATGAACGCCACGGCCTGACGGTGTGCGACAGGCTCACCGAATGCCTTGCGTTCCTTGACGTAGGGGATCACGTAGTCGAGCACGGCCTGTCCGGTGCCGACGGCCAACGCGCACCACGCCAGTCGCGAGAGTCGTACGCATTCGGCATAAGTCGAACCGTCGGACTCGCCGAGGATCGCGGTGGCGGGCACGCGTACGTCGTGGAGGATCAATTTGGTCAGTCCGGCCGCGCGTACGCCCATGCTGGGCTCGGCCTCGACCGTCAGCCCATCGGTGCCGCCCTCGACGAGGATCAGCACGTTGTCTCCCTCAAGGTTCGCGCCGACCAGGAACAGTTCGGCGTCGGCGCCCACCGGGACCATCGACTTGACCCCGTTGAGCAGGAGTTCGTCGCCGTCACGCACTGCCCGGGTCGTGGGGGACAGCACGTCGAAGAGCACCGTGGGTTCGTTGAGCGCCAACGCAGCCGCGGGTGCCGCAGGCTCGCTGAAGGCCGGCAGATAGGTCTGCTGTTGGGCATCGTCACCCCACAGTCCCAGCGCGGTGGCGACCGAGCCGGGCGCGAGCGCCGCGACGGCGAGTCCCATGTCGCCCTTGCTCAGGGCCTCCGCCACCAGCACGCCCGCCATGGCGGAGCGCTCTTCGCAGATGCCGCCCAGCGCCTCGGGCACACCCAAGATAGGCAGGCCGAGTTCTCGGGCGGCGTCGAGCACCTCGGCCGGAGCCGTGCAGGTCTCGTTCGCCGCTGCCGCGGCCGGGCGTACGACCTCGGTGGCCAACTCGGTGACGACGTCGACCAGCATCTGCTCGTCCTCGGTCGGAGTCAGGTCGAAGACCGCGCCAGCCGTTGCGGTCCTGGGCCGACTGCCCGGCTGTCGGGGCTTGCCGGCCTTGGCGAAGGCCCGCGCGGCCGAAGTCGCGGTGCGAAAGCCCGAGCGGGTGATCGCGAAGACCGCGCGTTCGGTCTGTTTGCGCAAGCCGAGGCGGTCGAGGACGTCGGCGCTGGCGAGCTGGTTGAGTCCGCGTACGACCAACCCCAGGGGGTCGCGCGTCTCGCCGGAGGCCAGCCCGAAGCGGTTGCCGCCTCGTGGGGTGGTTCGATCTGTCACTGCCATGCCCTTCACCGTAACTTGGAGTTACAACATCGCCCAGACCGACCTGCGGTGGGACTCGTCACGTTGCTTCGTAGGATCGCGCACATGGCCGAAAGCGACGAGAGACGCGCCGTACGTGCCCCGTACGGCCTGCTGCCCACGGGCGGATCAGTACGCCCCATCACCCGATGGGGCGAGGACGTGATGCATCGCCCTGCGCGCCCGATCACCGACTTCGGTGACGAGTTCCACACGCTGGTGGCCGACATGGTGGCCACCATGTACGCAGCGGACGGCGTCGGCCTGGCAGCGTGCCAGATCGGGGTCGATGCGGCGGTCTTCGTCTTCGACTGCCCCGATGAGTCGGGCGAACGTGTGGTGGGTGTGGTGTGCAATCCCGAACTCGTGCTGCCGGAAGGCCGAGAGCGCAAACTCGACGACGATCTGGAGGGATGCCTGTCCTACCCGGGCGCCTTCGTGTCGTGCGCGCGTCCCGACCGGGCGTACGTCCGTGGGCTCGGGCTCACCGGAGAAACCGTCGAGTTCTCGGGAGACGGGCTGCTGGCGCGATGCCTGCAGCACGAGACCGACCACACTGTCGGGATGGTCTTCGGCGACCGGATCTCAGCTCGCGCGATGAAGAAGTTGCGTCGCGAGCACGACGGGGCCGTGGACGACTTCCCGGCAGGGTGGCCGGCCTGAGTACAGGTCCGAGGATCAGCTCAGGGTGCGACCGGCTCGCCTACCAGCGTCCGGAAGGCCCACGCGGTGAGCAGCACACCGAGCGGGATGGTCACCAGGAGTCCGATACCGCAGGCACAGGCGCCCGCGATGCCGAGTGCGATCACCGTGATCAGGGTCAGCAGGCTGTCGCCGACTCGTGCCGTCGCGAGCGCGAAGCTCGAACGCATCGCCGTGAAGGCGTCCTGACCGTGGCCGACGATGAAGTACGTCGTCCACATCGTCAAGAAGTAGACGATCAGACCGGGGATGAGGCACAAGAGGAGGCCGATAGTGCCGAGGACACCGATCACGAATCCGGCCAGGATCAGCGGCACCCACGGCAGGTCCTGGAACATCGAGCCCAGTGACACGGGTGCACCTCGGGTCGTGTCGAGCGCACCCTTGGCCATCGCGCCGGAGAAGATCAGGCCGACCACGGTGCTCAGCATCTGTCCGACCAACTGGAGCACTCCGCCGCCCATCATCAGCGAGAAGTTGGTCCCGTCGAGCGATCCGTCGCTGTTCGTGGTGTCCAGGCCGTCGGTAATGGCGTTGAAGACACCGAACGGCAAGGCCACCAACAGGCTGGCGACGAAACCCACCAGCATCACCAGCAGGAATGGCACCGGGTTGGTCTTGAACTTCTCCCAGGCCCAGCTCAGGCCGGTTCCGACGCTGAACGGTGCGGCGGGGGGTTGGGCGGGCGGTGGATAGGGCGGCGGCATGCTCATGAGGAGGCCCCGATGCGGCTAGGCGGTGTGGACGAAACAGCACGCTAGCAGTCCGGAGACCGAGGAAACCGAGGAAACCGAGGTCAAGGTGTCAGCGGGAAGCTGATCGTCGCGCCGTGACATAGCAGGCCACGGAGGCAGCAGCCGCGACGTTGAGCGAGTCGACTCCGGGTGCCATCTCGATGACGGCTCGCCGCTGCGCGGTCTCCTCCCACCGACGCGACAGTCCGTGGCCCTCCGACCCCAGCACGAGTGCGAGACGGTCGGCCCCTCGGACGGCCTCCTCCAGCGGTTGCGCGTCGGCCGCGAGGGTCAGCGCGACCGTCCGGAACCCGCGTGAATTGAGGTCCTCCAACGCATCGTGCCAGTCGTCCAGTCGGGTCCAGGGGATCGCGAAGACCGTGCCCATGGCGACCTTGACGGCTCGGCGATAGAGCGGGTCGGCACAGCGCGGCGCGAGTAGGACCGCGTCGAAACCGAAGGCCGCGGCGCATCGGAAGATCGCGCCGACATTGGTGTGATCGACCAGATCCTCCAACACGAGCAGCGTACGTGCCTGCGCGACGATGTCTTCCACGCGAGGCAGCGGCGTGCGCTGCAGGGCGGCCAAGGCGCCACGATGGACGTGGAAGCCGGTGACCTGTTCGGCGAGTGCCTCGTCCACCACATAACAGGGAGCGTCAGTGCCGTCGAGCAGATCCACGAGGCCGGCGAGCCAGCGAGGCGCCATCAGGAACGAGCGCGGCGAATGGCCCGCCTCCAGTGCCCTGCGTACGACCTTCTCACCCTCGGCCAGGAAGAGGCCGTGCTCGGCCTCCAACGACTTGCGCAACTCCACATCGCGCAGGTCGCGGTAGTCGGCCAGTCGCGGATCGGTCGGATCTTCGATCTCGACGTACTCAGCCACCGAACGCCTCGGGGTGGGCCAGCGCGACGACCTCACCGATCACGATCACGGCGGGCGGGCGTACGACCTCTTCAGCCAGGCGATCAGCCAGCGTGGCGAGGGTGCCGAGGACGACCCGCTCCTCTGGCATCGTTCCGTCGGCGATCACCGCCACCGGGGTGCCCGTAGGGCGGCCCGCTGTGAGCAGCGCCTCGGCGATGGGGCCGGCGTTGTCTACGGCCATCAGCAGGACGAGCGTGCCGCGGCTGCGCCCCAGGGCGTCCCATTGGACCAGCGACTCGGGATGGCCAGGAGGCAGGTGGCCGGAGACGACGGTGAAGTCGTGCACCACGCCGCGATGCGTGACGGGGATGCCGACCCGAGCCGGCACCGCGATCGCGCTGGAGAGGCCCGGCACGACGCTGACCGGTACACCTGCTTCGCGACAGGCAAGGACCTCTTCGAAACCTCGGCCGAACACGAAATTGTCGCCGCCCTTGAAGCGCACGACTCGCTTGCCCTGTCGCGCGCGGTCGACGATGACCTCGTTGATCCGGGCCTGCTGTGCCGACCGCCCGCGGGGGAGTTTCGCGACGTCGACCAACTCCACATGCGGTGCCAGTTCGGCGAGGAGCTCGCGCGGGGCCAGCCGGTCCGCGACCACGACGTCCGCGCTGGCGAGCGCGTGCCTGGCGGCGACGCTGACGAGTTCGGGATCACCGGGGCCGCCACCCACCAGGACCACTCCGGGCGCGTGATCGAGAGCGCCGGTCGTGTTCAACGCTCCGTCGCGCAACGCCGTGAGGATGTCGTCGCGCAGTCGAGCGGACTGGCGTGGCTCGCGATTGCCCAGCACCGCCACGGTGACACTGCCGTGTCGGCCCGTGGCCGGTGTCCAGGCACTCGCGGCTGCGCCGTCGTCGCTTCGTACGCAGAACACCCGCCGTTCCTCAGCCGCCGCGCTGACCTCCTCGTTCACGGCGCGGTCGTCGGTGGCGGCGACGACGTACCATGCGTCGTCCAGGTCGGAGGGCTCGAAGCCGCGCTGCTCCCATTCGAACTCTGCGGCCATGCCTTCCAGCGCGGGAGTCACCTCGGGTGAGACCAGGCGTACGAGAGCTCCTGCCGCTAGTAGGGCGGGGACTCGTCGCTGCGCGACCTGTCCCCCGCCGACCACCACGACGCGCCGACCCGCCAGGCGGAGCCCGACGGGATAGATCGACGGCTCCTGAGATCCCATGTCGTGGATCTTCCCAGACGGCACGCATCCGCGATTACACGAGGGAATTCGTGGACCTTCTTCGAAAGGAAGCAGATAACCTGCGCTCATGTGAGGGCGACCCTGAACCCTCCACCGAGCGATCGAAAGTCCCCCCATGAAGTTTCGTACACTGGCTGGCGCTCTGGGCGCCGCTGCCGTCCTGTGCCTGCCCGCGCTGAACTCACCTGCGACCGCTGTTCCCGAGGTCGCTGCCGTCGCCACTGACCCGGTGGTGACGATCACCTATCCGAGCAGTGTGCCCCTCGTCGGCGGAGTCGCCCACCTCACCTACGGCGACCCTCTGCCCGTGACTGTCCGCGTGTCCGGCGCAGCGGGAGTAGCTCGGGGAAGCGTCTCCCTGGTCATGGGTGCGTGGAACGAGACCGGGGCAAAGGCCCGGCCGCTCGACGCGAACGGCACGGCTCTGTTCTCGATGCCGCTCCTCGATGCCGGCGGCCCCCGGCCGCTCACGGTGTGGTTCACTCCCGCACCGGGCAGCGCGTACACCGCGGCTGAGGCCGACGGCGCGCCGGTCCTGATCGCCAGACTGCCGGCCCAGGTCTCCTTGGCCGGGCCCGCCACCCTCGCCTACGGCGAGAGCGGCGAGGTCACGGCCACCGTGGTGCCCGCGAACGGCTTCACGCCGGTGGGCACCGTGAACTTCCACTACCACTCCCAGACCTCAGGTCCGCTGCGCGTTTCACCGGACACCGGACGCGCCACTTGGCAGTTGCCGAAGGCGCTCGTGGGTCAGCGCGAGGTGAAGGTCAACTACCGACCCGACAACGTGCAGAACTTCGCGACCACCGACGACGGGGCGTGGACCATCAACGTGGTGAAGGACGCGACGACCACCACGGCCAGAGCCGCCTACAAGTTGGCCAGGAAGACGCTGCGGGTGCGTGCTCGGGTGGTGCCCGCCCACGGCATGCCCATGCTGGGCAGCGTGCAGTTCATCGTCACCCACAAGGGTCTGAAACCGGCCAAGAAGCGGGTCCGGGTGTCGTCGAACGGCGTCGCCGTCTTCACCGCGCCCGCACCCCGGAAGGGCACGTACAAGATCGTGGTGCAATACGTCGGGCAGACGCGATTCCAGGCCTCGGCAGCCCCCACATTCAAGAAGACGGTCTGACCCCGTCACCCGAGCGGCGCCTTGAGCCCGACGACGATCGGCACGCGGCGACCCGCGACGTCCACGGTCCAGTCCCCGTGGGTCAGCCAGTCTGAGGTGACGGGGCCGGGGGCCTTGATCAGTGCCAACCCGACCCATGCCCCCACGGTCGCGCCACGGGCGGCGCTGGTCACCTGGCCGGTCGGTTGCCCATCGCGCAGCACTAGTTCGCCACCCCAGAGCACGGCGTCCGGCTCGGCACAACGGATCGAGACGATTCGTCGTCGCTCACCCCCGCGCGCGAGCGCAGCACGATGCGCCTCCAACGCCGAGCGCCCCAGGAATTCCTTGTCGCCGGCGAGCGCGGTGGCGAAGACGAGGCCCGCCTCGACGGGCGTCAGGTCCGGGGTCAACTCGCGTCCGAACGCGCGGTAGCCCTTCTCCAACCTCAACCCCTCGATCGCGTAGTAGCCCGCAGGGGCCGCACCGGCGTCAAGCAACGCCCGATGCACCTCGGGCGCGTCATAGACGTTGACCATCAACTCCCAGCCGAGTTCGCCGACGTACGTCATCCGCGTTGCACGCACCTGTCCACCGGCGAGTGGGATCTCACGTGAGGTGGCGAAGTCGAAGTCGTCCAGGTCGGCCGTGGTTAGTTCGCCCAGAAGTGCGCGCGAGCGCGGACCCATCACGCCGAACACCGCGAAGTCCTCGGAGAGGTCGATCACCCCGGCGGTGTCCGGCAGGTGTCGCGCCAGCCAGTCGAGGTCACGCTGCGTGGTCGCCGCACTGGAGATGATCAGGAACTCCCCCGGCGCGACCCGAGTCACCGTCACGTCGGCTTCGTACGTGCCGCGTGCGTTCAGCCAGGGCGTGTAGACGGCCGTGCCGACGGCCACGTCGACATCCGCGGCACAGATCTGTTGCAGGGCCTCGACCGGCCCGGCCACGACGTATTTGCTGAAGGACGACTGGTCGAACACCGCCACGCCAGTACGGCAGGCGACTTGTTCGGCATCCACCCATGGCACCCAATTCTGTGCCTCCCACGAGTAGTCGATCCCGGGGGTCTGCCCTTCCGGCGCGAAGAAGAGCGGGCGTTCCCAGCCGTTGCGGGAGCCGAAGCAGGCGTTGCGCGCGACCAACTGGTCGTGCACGGACGAGTGCTTCTGGTCGCGCCCGCTGGTGAACTCGCGGTTGGGCCACGGAATCGCGTAGTGCACCCCCAGCACCTCGGCAACCCGTGAGCGAAGCCAGGCGTTGTCGTTCTGCAAGGGGCCGAACCGGCGTACGTCCACCGCCACCAGATCCGAGGTCGGCTCCCCCGCGACGATCCACTCGGCCAGTGCCCGGCCGGCTCCACCGGCCGACGCAATCCCGACGGAGTTGAAGCCCGCGCCGACGAAATGCCCGCGAAGTCCGGGCGTCTGACCCAACAGAAACTGATTGTCCGGGGTGAACGACTCCGGGCCGTTGTAGAACTTGCGGATGCCGGTGTGTTCCAGCGCCGGGATCCGATGCAGCGCCTCATCCATCAGGATCGAGAAGTGCTCCCAGTCCTCCTCCAACAGCGCGAATTCGAAGGGGTAGGGGATCTGGTCCGGGGCAACCCACGGCTTGGCATTGGGTTCGAAGCCGCCGACGACAAGACCGCCGACCTCCTCCTTGAAGTACGTCCACCCGTCGGCGTCGCGCATGATCGGCAGGTCGGGGTGAGTGCCCGCCACGGCCTCGGTCACGACATAGAAGTGCTCGGCCGAATGCATCGGAATCGTGACGTCGACCGAGTCGCCGAGTGCCTTCGCCCACTGACCGGCGCAGTTGACGACGTACTCAGCCTCGATCTCACCGATGTCGGTGCGTACGCCCGTCACGCGGCGGTCACGACCCTCACCGTCGGTGAGGATCTCGCGGACCCGCACACCTTCTCGGACCACCACTCCCAGGTTGCGAGCACCCTTGGCCAAAGACATGGTCAGATCCGTCGGATTGACCTTGCCGTCGCCGGGTAGCCACAACGCCGCGAGCAGATCGTCGACCTGCATCGGTGGCCACAGTTCCTGGGCCTGTCGGGGCGAGATCAACTCGCAGGGCAGGTCGTAGGCGACCGCGTTGGCGGCCGTGCGGGTGATCGCGGTGAGCCGGTCAGGAGTGCGAGCCAGCACCAGGCCGCCGGTGTTGCGATAGCCGGTCGCCAGGCCAGTCTCGGCCTCCAATCGGGCGTAGAGCTCGGCGGAATACTGCACCAGTCGGGTCCCAGATTCGCTGGCCCGCAGCGGTCCGACCAGGCCTGCCGCGTGCCAGGTGGTGCCCCCCGAGAGCCGCCCCTGCTCCAACACGACGACGTCGGTCCAGCCCAGGTGCGCCAGGTGATAGGCCGTCGAGCAGCCCATCACTCCGCCGCCGATGATCACCACCTGTGCGCGGGGCGGGAGTGGTTTCGAGACGCTCACGTCGTTCGCTCCTCAACCACCGGATGAGGTGCGCGGGGCGGGAGTGGTTTCGAGACGCTCACGTCGTTCGCTCCTCAACCACCGGATGGTGTGCGCGGGGCGGGAGTGGTTTCGAGACGCTCACGTCGTTCGCTCCTCAACCACCGGATGAGGTGCGCGGGGCGGGAGTGGTTTAAAGACGCTCACGTCGTTCGCTCCTCAACCACCGGATGAGGTGCCCGGGGCGGGAGTGGTTTCGAGACGCTCACGTCGTTCGCTCCTCAACCACGGCGGTCAGCAGTCGGGTGAAGTGCGGGCTGGTGAACACCCGCGCGGCCTTGTCGAAACGGTGCAGACCCCAGCCCTCGTAGTCGAAGTCCAGGTCGCTGGCGTCCTTTTGGATATAGCCCCACAGCGACCAGCCGTACGCACTGCACAGCGCTTGCAGCCGTACCCGGGACAGCCGCGCGGGCGTCAGCGCACCGTAGTACTGCTCCACCCACGCCTCGGTCTGCTCGGGCGTGAACTCACATTCGGTGGCCGTGTTGCCGAGGTCGAAGGCAGGGTCGCCATTGGCGGCGTAGTCGTAGTCGATCAGCCAGCACCGGTCGCCGTCGTCGACGTAGTTCTCGGCGAGCAGGTCGTTGTTGCACGGCGCCAACTCGGCGGCGGTCCCCTCCAGCACCCGGCGTACGTCAGCCCAGTGTGCGTCGAACCGGTGATAGTCCGGCGGCAGCTCGAAGCCACGCTCGGCGATCGTGGCCAGGTATCGCTCGCGGCGCTCGAACATGGAGAACGTACGCGCGAAGGCCGGCCCCGCATGGAGTTGGCGCACGGCGCCGGCGGCTCGTGCCATCACCCCGGCGTCCGCGAAAGAGTCGTTGCTCAGCGTGGAGCCCGGGACATAGTCGATCACCATGGCCGCGAGCTCTGGGTGGTGGGCCAACACCTCCGGCGCCGCACCGGAGGCCGCCGCAGCGACGCTGTCGTGGTGCTCGGCCACGCGATCGATCTCCAGCAGTTCACCCGAAGCGCCGGCCAGGCGTACGACCACGTCACCACTGGGGCGGTGGACACGCAGGTTGCGGTTGGTCAGCCCGCCCGACAACTCCTCGACCAGGGTCCGATCAGCCAGGATCGGGATCTGGTCGAGGAGAGCCTCGATCTCGGGGGTCACGTGCCTCAGGAGCGCTCGTCGAACGCGTCGATGACAGCTTGGTCGATGGTGTGCTTGGGCCCGGTGAACCACTTCTTCGCCGACGCGAACCACCAGATGGTCAGCGCCACCAGTGCGCCGATCGTGATGATCGGTGCGTAGTTCACGAACTTCCACGCGAAGTCCTCGTTGCCGGGAACAGCTTCGGGTACGAAGGGCAGCATCAGCGCACCGCAGACGATGATGATCTCGGCGACCGCGATCAGGTTCATCCACTTGTACTTGGCGCCGTTGTTCCACGAACCAACCTCGAACTCGTCGCCGTGGCGCCACCGCAGCCAGATCGGGATCGCGAACGCCAGATAGAGCCCGATCACCGCGATCGAGGTAAC
Organism: Nocardioides sp.; assembly: GCA_037045645.1. Classification (NCBI taxonomy): domain Bacteria; kingdom Bacillati; phylum Actinomycetota; class Actinomycetes; order Propionibacteriales; family Nocardioidaceae; genus Nocardioides; species Nocardioides sp. The sequence continues at coordinate 1,490,165 of JBAOIH010000001.1, read as the reverse complement.
CGCATAGAAGGCGACCGGAATGATCAGCGGCTCCTCGGGAGTGCCCAGGTTGACCTCGATCAGCGCGGGCAGAGTCACGATCGCGGCCACGATGCCGACGAGCACCACAGCATTTGCCGGCACCTTGAGTTTGTTCAGCGCGGCCCAACGCTTGGAGCCGGGGATCGCGCCGTCGCGAGCGAAGGCGTACGTCATCCGCGACGCCGACGTCATACACGCGGTGGCGCAGAACAGTTGCGCGGCGGCCGCGATGAACAGCACCAAGGTGGCCCACTTGTTGCCCAGTGCGGACGTGAAGATGTACGCCACACCGCCGGCGCCGACGCCCGCGTTGTCGGGGTTGCCGGACGCGTCGTTGGGGATCGCGAAGACCACCGCGAGCAGCAGGATGTAACCACCGACGACCGAATAGAAGATCGACTGCCAGATGCCCTTGGCCGCTGCAGTGGAGGCCGCCGACGTTTCCTCCGACAGGTGAGCCGAAGCATCGAAGCCGGTGATCGTGTACTGCGTCAGCAAGAAGCCGAAAGGGATGATCATGAACCAGAAGCCCGCTCCCCCGGTGTCACCACCGAAGAATCCCGAGTTGTTGAAACGCTCGGTGAAGACATAGCTCGCGCTCTGGTGATGGTCGGGCACGAAGACCAGGATCAGCACGATCAGGGCAGCGCCGAAGACGTGCCACCACACTGAGACGTTGTTCATGATCGCCATCAGGTGACTGGAGAAGATGTTGAGACCGGCAGCGATGCCCAACACGACCAAGAAGATGACGAACACTCGGGTCAGTGAGTAGGACCCCGCATAGCTTTCAGACCAGGTCGAGATGGTCAGGTCCCAGAACGTCGCGCATCCGTACGCGACACCAGCCGTCACGGCGACCAGGCCGATGAGGTTCAGCCAGCCGGTGAAGAAGCCTGCGGCAGGACCTCCGAGTTTGGAGGCCCACCAATAGATACCTCCGGACGTCGGATAGGCCGAGACCAACTCGCTCATCGTGAACCCGATGATCAGGATGAACAGCCCCAGGATCGGCCACGACCACGAGATCGAGATCGGGCCGCCGTTGTTGAATCCGGCGCCGAAGTTCGTCAGACAGCCGGCCAGGATCGAGATGATCGAGAACGAGATGGCGAAGTTGGAGAACCCGGACCAGGAGCGGTGCAGATCCTGCTTGTAGCCGAGCTTTGCGAGATGCTTCTCGTCCTCGGTGAGCTCGGTCTCATCGACGTGTTCGTGGCCTTCGGGCATGTCTCACCTTCCAGGACGGGACCCGGCGGCCGGGTCCGGCTGTGGCGAGGTTAGACCCGTGACGTGGGTCACGTCCATGACCTTCGCGGCCCTGGCGGAAATTGGTATGGAGTCAGACCTTTACACGGTCGACGGCTCTGGCACACTGGCGCCGTGACCGCTGTGCCGCACGATCATCTCAGCGAGGCGTTGCTGCGCCCGGTGCGCGGTCACCACGCATTCGAGGCCTGCGTCGAGCAACTCGCCACCGCTATCCGCCTCGGGGTATATCCACGCGGCTCGACATTGCCGTCCGAACGTGAGCTCGCGGCCAGGCTCGGAGTCTCCAGAGCGACGCTGCGCGAGGCGATGGTGGCGTTGCGTCAGGCCGGGTTCGTCGAGACGACGCGGGGACGTTCGGGCGGCACCATCGTGACGTTGCGGCCGGCCTCCCCGTCGGCACGCAAGGCAGCCCGCTTCACTGCGGCGCAGCGCGCGGACTGGCTGGATTCGCTGGCCTTCCGAAGGGTCGTGGAACCCGGAGCAGCCGAACTCGCGGCCGGCACGGAGCTCGACGACGTACGGCGTCAGCAACTCGTCGACGCCCAGGATGCGGTCGTGACGGCCACGACGAGGGCGGGACATCGACAAGCCGACAGCCGTTTCCACCTCACGGTCGCGGCGCTGTCCGCCTCACCCCGCGTGATCGAGGCGGTCGCGTCGGTGCAGGCCACGCTGCACGAGATGCTGAGTGCGATCCCGGTGCTGGAGACCAACATCGCGCATTCACATCGCCAACACGCGCGCCTGGTCAAGGCCATCCTGGCCGGTCGCCCCGACGCCGCGCGCACAGCCATGCTCGAACACTGCGACGACACCGCCGCGCTGCTGCGCGGATTGGTGGCGTGAAGCCCTGCCCAACGGAAGAGAGATGAGCGCATGACCGCACCGAACGACCGCTACCTGACTCTGGAGCAACTGCGCGCCGAGATCGAGGCAGACGGGGTCGACACCGTCATCCTGGCTTTCACAGACATGCAGGGACGACTTCAGGGCAAGCGTCTGCACGCGCGCTATTTCCTCGACGTCGCGCTGGAGTCGGGCACCGAGGGCTGCAATTACCTGCTGGCGGTGGACGTCGACATGAACACCGTGGCCGGGTACGAGATCTCGTCGTGGCAGACCGGCTACGGCGACATGGAGTTCGTCCCCGACTGGGACACCATTCGTCGACTCCCGCACCACCCCGCCACCGTGATGGTGCAGTGCGACCTCACCTGGATGAACCACGAGCCCGTACGCCAGTCCCCCCGGTCGATCCTCAAGGCCCAGATCAACCGGCTCGCCGAGCGTGGTTGGACGGCGCTGGCCGGCACCGAGTTGGAGTTCATCATCTTCGAGGACTCCTATGAGATGGCCCACGAGCTGAACTACCGCGACCTCACACCCGCGAATCAATACAACGTCGACTACTCGATCCTGGGCACCTCGCGAGTCGAACCCTTGCTGCGCGACATCCGTAACACGATGTTCGCCGCCGGCCTCGACGTGGAGGGCGCGAAGGGCGAGTGCAACTTCGGCCAGCACGAGATCGGCTTCCTGTACGCCGACGCATTGCGTACGGCCGACAACCACAGCGTCTACAAGACCGTCGCCAAGGAGATCGCCGCCCACCACGGCAAGTCGATCACCTTCATGGCCAAGTACAACCAGCGCGACGGGTCGTCGTGCCACATCCATCTGTCACTGCGCGGCACCGACGGTGAACTGGTCTTCTGGGACGGCGACGGCCGCAGCAGGCTCTATGACCACTTCATCGCGGGCGTACTCGCCACCATGCGCGAGTTCACGATGCTCTATGCGCCCAACATCAACTCCTACAAGCGCTTCGCGCACGGCTCGTTCGCGCCCACGACCGTCGGCTGGGGCAGCGACAACCGGACCTGCTCGGTGCGGCTGGTGGGCAGGAAGGCCGGGGCGCGGATGGAGAATCGCCTGCCCGGTGCCGATGTGAACCAATATCTCGCACTGGCCGCGATGATCGCGGGAGGTCTGCACGGCATCGACCACGAGTTGGCACTGCCCGACGAGTTGGTCGGGAGTGCGTACGACTCCGAGCTCGAGCGCGTGCCTAACAATCTCGCCGACGCCCGCGCGCTGTTCCTCGACTCCCAGATCGCTCGCGACGCCTTCGGTGACGACGTCGTCGACCACTATGCCCACAACGCCCAGATCGAACTCGACGCCTACAACGCCACAGTCACCGACTGGGAGCGCGTGCGTGGGTTCGAGCGGCTCTAAGGAGGAACCTTGACCATCCTGATCAACCCGGTCACCGAGCAACCGCTCGACCACGAGGTGCCGTCGACCGACCTCGCGGGCGCCGATGCGGCCATCCAACGCGCCGCCGACGCCTTCCCCGCGTGGCGTGCGCTCGCGCCCGGCGAGCGCGCGCGGCTGCTGCGTACGTTTGCCGCGGTCGTGGACGCCCACATCGAGGAACTCGCCGCCCTGGAGGTCCTCAACGCCGGCCACACGATCGGCAACGCTCGCTGGGAAGCGGGCAACGTGCGCGACTGCCTGAACTACTACAGCGCTGCTCCCGAACGGCTCTTCGGTCGCCAGATCCCGGTGCCCGGCGGCGTCGACCTGACCTTCCACGAACCGCTCGGAGTGGTCGGCATCATCGTGCCGTGGAACTTCCCGATGCCGATTGCGGCGTGGGGTTTCGCGCCCGCGTTGGCGGCGGGCAACACGGTGGTGTTGAAGCCGGCCGAGATCACCCCGTTGACCGCGATCCGGATCGGTGAACTCGCCGTGGAGGCGGGGCTTCCCGAAGGCGTTCTGACCGTCGTCCCGGGGCGCGGGTCCGTCGTGGGGCAGCGGTTCGTGGACCACCCGCTCGTACGCAAGGTGTGCTTCACGGGATCCACCTCGGTCGGTCAGGGCATCATGGCCGGCTGCGCGGCTCAGGTGAAGCGCGTCACGCTCGAACTCGGCGGCAAGTCGGCCAACATCATCTTCGCCGACACCGACATCGCGGCTGCTGCCGCCAAGGCGCCGTACGCCGTCTTCGACAACGCCGGGCAGGACTGCTGCGCACGCTCGCGGATCCTGGTCGAGCGTTCGGCGTACGACGAGTTCGTCGGGCGTTTCCAGACCGCGGTCGCAGACCTTCGGGTGAAGGATCCGTCGGCCGAGGACAGCGAGATGGGACCGATGGTGTCCCAGGGACAGATGGCATCGGTGCAGACCTATATCGATGGTGCCTCGGTGGCGTTCACTGGTGCGGCACCGTCCGGCCCCGGGTGGTGGCTGCCGCCGACCGTAGTGGAGTCGCAGTCGACCGACGAAGCGGTGTGGCGCGAGGAGGTCTTCGGGCCGGTCGTCGCGGTGATGGCCTTCGACGACGAAGAGGACGCGATCTCGCGGGCCAACGACACCGAGTACGGCCTCTCCGGCTCGATCTTCACCTCCGACGTCGGCCGTGCACTGCGGGTCGCCCGCGGCGTCGAAGCCGGCAACCTCTCGGTCAACAGCCACTCGTCGGTGCGCTATTGGACGCCGTTCGGTGGCTTCAAACAGTCCGGCCTCGGCCGCGAACTCGGCCCGGACGCCCCCAATGCGTTCACCGAGGAGAAGAACGTCTTCATCAGCACGGAAGGAAACTGAAATGGCAGGACGTCTGGACGGCAAGGTTGCCGTCATCACCGGAGGAGTCTCCGGGATCGGACTGGCGACCGTCGAGCGGTTCGTCGAGGAGGGCGCGAAGGTCGTCATCGGTGACATCGATGACGAGCGCGGGCACACCCTGGTCGGGCAACTCGGCGGCTCGGACGTGGCCACGTACGTCCACGTCGATGTGACCAGCAAGGAGGAGGTCGACGCTCTCTTCAAGACCGCGAAGGACACCTACGGCTCGGTCGACATCGCCTTCAACAACGCCGGGATCAGCCCGCCGCAGGACGACTCGATCCTCGACACCGACCTGGAGGCGTGGGACCTCGTACAGCGGGTCAACCTGACCTCGGTCTATCTGTGCTGCAAGGCGGCGTTGCCCTACATGCTGGAGCAGGGCTCGGGCTCGATCATCAACACGGCCTCGTTCGTCGCGGTGATGGGCGCGGCGACCTCGCAGATCTCGTACTCAGCCTCCAAAGGCGGCGTGTTGTCGATGTCGCGCGAACTCGGCGTGCAGTTCGCGCGAGAAGGCGTACGCGTGAACGCGCTGTGCCCCGGACCGGTCAACACTCCCCTGCTGCAGGAACTCTTCGCCAAGGACGAGGAGCGGGCCGCGCGTCGGCTGGTGCACGTGCCGATGGGTCGTTTCGGCGAACCGCGCGAGATGGCCAATGCTGTGTTGTTCCTGGCGTCCGACGAGTCGTCGTTCATCACGGCCTCGACTTTCCTCGTCGATGGCGGCATCTCGGGTGCGTACGTCACACCTCTCTGATGGCCAGACCCACGTCACTCCGGAGAGAGTTCGAGCGTACGCGTGAACTCGCGCGCTCTGGCGCGCCCCACCCGCACGAGTTCGAGCGTACGCGTGAACTCGCGCTCCGGGAGCACGCGTGACTCCCATTATCGGCCTGTCGACCTATCGCGAAGACGCCGCCTGGGGGGTGTGGCGACAGCGCGCCGACCTGCTGCACAGCGAGTACGCGGACACGGTGGTCGCGGCGGGAGGAGTCCCGGTGCTCCTGCCGCCCGCCAGCGACTCGCGGGAGGCCGCAGCGGCCGTCGTGGCACGACTGGACGGACTGGTGATCACCGGCGGCGCGGACGTCGATCCACAGCGTTATGGGCAGCAGCCGCACGAGCGTACGGCTGGCTGGCGACCCGACCGAGACGCCTGGGAGTGTGCCCTGCTCGACGCGGCGGCGGTGGCGGGACTTCCGGTGCTCGGGATCTGCCGCGGGATGCAGTTGATGGCCGCGCACGCCGGTGGCGCACTGGACCAGCACACTCCTGACCTGGTCGGGCACGAGAATCACTCCCCCGGTGGCGCTGTCTTCGGCGATACCGATGTACGCATCGACCCTGCGTCCCGGCTTGCCGGGATCCTCGGGGCCGACGTGCAGGTGCGCTGTCATCATCATCAGTCCGTACGCTCCGCGCCCGGCTTCACCGTCACCGCACACGCGGCCGACGGCACGATTGAGGCGATGGAACTGCCCGGCGCACGCTTCGTGGTCGGTGTGCAGTGGCACCCGGAGATGGCCGCCGAACTCGAACTCATGCGCGGACTCGTTGCGGCGGCCTCGGCGTACGCCGCTTTCCCCTGAGACACTGACGCCGTGCGCGCAGACCTGCCCCAGGCTCCCTGGCTGCCCGACGAGTTGCTAGGCGCCCCTTTCGAGGCCGAGACGATCCCGCTCGATCCCGATGAAGAAGGCGCCGCCGAGGCGACACTCGTACGCCTGGCGGCACCGCAACCGACGCGCAAGGCCGTGCTCTATGTGCACGGGTTCAACGACTACTTCTTCCAGGTCGAGTGGGCACAGTGGTGGGTCGACCGCGGGTACGACTTCTATGCGGTGGACCTGCGCAAGTACGGGCGGTCGCTGCGTCCGCACATGACCCCGTGCTATGTCTCGGATCTTGAGTTGTACTTCGTCGATCTCGACGAGGCGTACGCCCGGATCACCACCCGCGACGGCCACGACTCGGTCGTGGTCGCGGCTCACTCGACCGGGGGCCTGATCCTGCCGTTGTGGTTGGCATCGCGGACGCCGGACGAGGTCACTGGCCTGGTGCTCAACTCACCGTGGCTCGACATGCATGGACCGTTCTGGATGCGGGTCGGCTCCAACGTGATGCGTCAGGTCGGCGGGTATCAGCCCAAGCGCGAGATCCCGCGTGGCGCTGCAGGCTTCTATGGCCCGAGCCTGCACAAGGACTTCGACGGGGAGTGGAACTACGAGCTGGCCTTGAAACCCAACGAATCCCGGCCGATCTATGCGGGTTGGCTGCGCGCCGTCCGGCTGGGTCAAGCGCGCTTGCAGTCCGGGCTCGATCTGCCGTACCCCACTTTGGTGCTGACCTCGGGGAGCACAACACGTCCGACCGAGATGGGCGAGGACGTGTTCGGCCACGACATCGTGCTCGACGTCGAGCACATGCGTCGCTGGTCTCCTCAGATCGCCCGGCACGTGACGCTGGCGCCCATCGAGGGTGCGATGCACGACGTGATCTTGTCGCGACCGTCCGTACGCGCCCGGGCGTATGACGAGCTGGGTCGCTGGCACGAGGCGTACGTCGCGCGCTGAGCGCGCGGCGCGGAGCAGACGCGACAGGTCGGCGCCGTCGCGCGGAGCAGACGCGACAGGTCAGCGCCCTCGCGCGGAGCAGACGCGACAGGTCAGCGCCCTCGCGCGGAGCAGACGCGACAGGTCAGCGTACGAGCAGGGCGGCGACAGCCACCACGCCCACGACCACGATCACGGCACGCAAGACGTTCGCCGGCAGCCGTCGCCCCACCGTGGCGCCGATCTGTCCGCCGACGATCGACCCTGCCGCGATCAGCCCGGCGACCCGCCAGTCGACGTCGGCGACCGCGATGAAGAGCAGCGCCGACACCCCATTGACGAGCAGGGCAAGGATGTTCTTGGTGGCGTTGTGCCGCTGCATCGTGTCGACCACTCCGATGCCCAGGATCGCCATCAGCAGCACACCTTGGGCAGCCCCGAAGTAGCCGCCATAGATCCCGGCGGCGAAGACTGCCGGCCAGACCCACCACAGGCCGTGATCTGGGATCACGTCACGTCCACCCGCACGCCGAGCCACCCACGCCGATACCCGAGGTCCGATGATGACCAACACCACGCCGAGCGCGATCAGTGCGGGGACGATGGCGTCGAAGGCGCTTGACGGCAGCACCAGCAAGAGCACCCCGCCGAGCAGTCCCCCGAGCAGGGAAGCCGAGCCGAGCCGGATCAGGCGATCACGCTGACCGGTGAGTTCACGTCGATAACCGATCGAACCGGAGATGGTGCCGGGCACCAGTCCGACGGTGTTGGACACGTTGGCGACCACCGGTGGGAAACCGAACGCCAAGAGGGTCGGGAACGTGATGAGCGTTCCCGACCCCACGATGGTGTTGATGGTGCCTGCGGCCATCCCGGCGAGCAGGATCGCCGCGATCTCGAAGGGACTCACTGAGCCGAGGGATCCTCCGGTACGTCGGAGACCTTGGCGGACGCCCCGGGATTGGCAGCGGTCTCCGCCTCGGCGATCGCCTCGCGTACGGCCTCGTTGGTCGCGCTCAACTCACGATCTGCCGCCGCCGGGAGCCGAGGCTCGCTCGGACCCATGTCGACGCGCTTGCGGGGCGAGGAGTCCTTCGGGATTCCCGCGATCTCGTTCAGCGACGACCCGAGCCCCTCCATGGCCTTGGTGATCTCAGATGGGATCACCCACACCTTGTTGGCACTGCCCTCGGCGATCTTCGGCATCATCTGCAGGTACTGGTACGCCAGCAGACCCTGGTCGGGTTGGCCGTCGTGGATGGCCTGGAAGACCGTTTGGATGGCCTGGCCCTCACCTTGGGCACGCAGGATCGCCGCCTCCCGGTCGGCCTGGGCGCGCAGGATCTGCGACTCGCGCTCGCCCTCCGCGTTCAAGATCGCGGACTGCTTGTTGCCCTCTGCGGTCAGGATCGCGGACTGCCGCTCACCCTCGGCGGTGAGGATGACCGCACGCTTGTCACGGTCGGCGCGCATCTGCTTCTCCATCGCGTCCTTGATGGACGGCGGCGGGTCGATGCCCTTGATCTCGACGCGCTTGACCTTGATGCCCCAGCGGCCGGTGGCCTCGTCGAGCACGCTCATCAACCGAGTGTTGATCGAGTCACGGCTGGTCAGCGTCTCCTCGAGGTCCATCCCACCGACGATGTTGCGCAGGGTGGTCATCGTGAGCTGCTCGACGGCCTGGATGTAGTTCGCGATCTCGTACGTCGCAGCCACCGGATCGGTGACCTGGAAGTAGATCACCGTGTCGATCGACACCGTCAGGTTGTCCTCGGTGATCACCGGCTGCGGCGGGAAACTGACAACCTGCTCACGCAGGTCGATCAGATAGCGCACCCGGTCGACGAAGGGCACGACCATCTTCAGGCCCGGGTCGAGAGTCTGCTGATAGCGCCCGAACCGCTCGACGATGCCGGCGCGAGCCTGCGGAATGATCTTCACCGTCTTGGCCAGCATGAAGATGATGAACAGGCCGAGAATGGCGACCAGAGCCGCCAGGACCGTAGGCATGGTGTTTCCTCTCAGTTGGGCAAGTGAACCGGTGGGAGCTCGAGGGGATTCGGGGCGTAAGTGAGCGACCCGGTGAAGTCGTCCATTTGGGCGTCGCCGGCGCAGTTGCGACGGCCCAAGCCCTCGACCAGGACGGCCGGCACGACGACGAACGACAGCGTCAACACGGCCCGTTCAGGCCTTCGGTTCGGTGGGCGGGTCGAGCTCGCCCAGCGGATAGACGTACGCGGTCGCCCCTCGGATCTCGAAGACCTCGACGGGTGCTCCGAGCGGGATCGTCAGGGAGTCGTCGAAGGGCTGGGCACTCCACGTCTCGCCACCGAGCTTGACCTGGCCGGGTGTGCCCGCAGTGATCTCATGGGTGACCACACCGCGCATGCCGATCAGTTGGGTGTGACCGAGTTTGAGTTCGGGGCTGTTATGCAGTCTCTTCAACAGGCTGGGCCGGATCAGGGCAAGGCACGCCACGGCCGCGCCGAGCCCGAGCAGCACCTGGGCGATGCCGGGGAGCCCGACGAGTGCGGCGATCAGTCCGACGCCCGCCCCGACTGCGAGCATGCCGAGCACCAGATCGAGGCTCAACATCTCCCCGATGGCCAGCAGCATCATCAGCGCAAGCCAGGTCTCCCACGCATGCTCGCTCAGCCACTCCATGGTCCGACCCTATCCCGGGCGGTCCAGCGTCGATCACGGCGCGCGGCGGGTGCGCCGACGGGCGGCCCAGCGTTCGTCGGCCCTCGTGACGACCAACGGCATCGCGAATGTCGCGGACAGGTGCTCTTCGGTGATGACCTGGTCCAGCAGTCCTTGCGCGGTCACGCGACCGTCCCGCAAGAGCAGTGCGTGCGAGAAGCCCGGGGGGATCTCCTCCACGTGGTGGCTGACCAGCACGGTCGCGGGCGAGTCGGGATCGTAGGCCAGCGTCGACAACGTGGACACCAGATCCTCACGACCCCCGAGATCGAGCCCGGCCGCGGGCTCGTCCAACAGCAACAACTCCGGGTCGGTCATCAAGGCGCGCGCGATCTGGACGCGCTTGCGCTCACCCTCCGACAGGGTCCCGAACGTGCGATCGAGCAGATGCCCGGCACCGACCTCACGCAGGAGTTCGTACGCCCGCTCGTGGTCGAGGTCGTCGTACGACTCTCGCCACCGTCCGACCACACCGTAGGACGCGGAGACGACGACGTCGCGTACGGCCTCCCCGCGCGGGATCCGCTCCCCCAGCGCCGCCGACGTCAAGCCGATGCGAGGCCGCAACTCGAAGACGTCGACAGTTCCGAGGACCTCTTCCAGCACACCCGCGACCCCGGAGGTCGGGTGCAGCAGCGCAGCCGCGACCTGGATCAGCGTGGTCTTGCCGGCGCCGTTCGGACCGAGGATCACCCAGCGCTCGTCCTCTTCGACGACCCAGTTGATCGAGTCCAGCAAGGTGGCCTGTCCGCGCTTGACCGTGACGTCGGCGAACTCCAATACGGCGGCCATGGCGCCACCCTAACCGGACGCATGGTCGCAACGTACGCTCACCGGCGTGGAGGACGAATTGGTGCCTGGGTGCGTCTTCGACGCGTGGTGGGGCACCGCTTGGCTGCGTGGTCTCACCCCAGCCGACACCCTGTTCACCCACAGCCGCCTGACCGTGGACGAGGTTCGACTCCTGCGGATGAGCGGATCGGACCAGGTCGGGATCGCGTTGCCTACCGAGGGCGATCCCGTCGGCCTCGGCGGACCTCCGGACTTCAACTCGGCGGCACTGCACGAGGGCGAAGCGCTGGTCGCCGGCGGTTTGGGACTCGTGCTGACCGAAGGTGGCTGGCAAGCCTATGACGCACGTCCGCGCCAGCTCGTGGACTTCGGCGAAGCCCGCCGACAGCTGCGCGCCACCGTCATCTCGGTCTCCGATGCTGTTGCCGCACTGGACGTAGCCAGCGCCAACACCGATGCCGCAGACGGTCTGCTGAACTTGGGGTCCGGCATTGATGCAATCGGCGCCCCAGGCACCCCCTTCGAATGTGTCCGGTTGGCCTTCGAGGGCGCCCGCGCGATCGCCATCGTCCGTGCTGCACTAGCCGACGACGGCGGTGCCCTCAGCGCCAGCGCCGCGCAAACTCGGCGCAGTGCGCTGCAGCCGCTGGATCGCGCCGGCAGGCGCGCCCTGGTGGCGGCATGCTCGCCCGAGGTGTGGCCACCGCAGTGAGCGGCACGCCCGGCGGACTAAGGTCGGGCCTTGCTATGAGTCCCTTCAGCGAGCCCGACACGCCGAAGACACTGCTGATCACGCTGTCGGGCAAGGATCGACCCGGCGTAACCGCGGCCATCTTCCGCACCCTCAGCAAGGCCGGTGTGGAGGTGATCGACGTAGAACAGATCGTGCTGCGCCGTCGACTCATCCTGGGTGTGCACGTCAGCGCGCCACGCGACTGGAAACGCATGCGGGACGCCGTGGCGGCGCGCGCGGCCGAGCTCGGCATGGCCGTGGAGATCACCCGGACCTCTCCCGAGAAGCCTCGCTCCCGCGCGACGCGAGCCGACGTCACGATCCTCGGTGCACCGCTGAAGGCGTCGTCGTTTGCCGCCATCACCGGGCGGATCGCGGACTCGGGCACCAATATCGACCGGATCGAACGCCTGGCCGACTATCCCGTCACCGCGATCAACCTCAAGGTGTCGGGCACCCAGGTCGACCGACTGCGCACCAGCCTGACCGCCGATGCCCGCTCGCTCGGGGTCGACATCGCGGTGCAGATCGACAACATCTACCGGCGCGGCGTACGCCTGGTCGTGATGGATGTCGACTCGACCCTGATCCAAGGCGAGGTGATCGAGATGCTCGCCGCCCATGCCGGACGCGAAGCCGAGGTCGCGGCCATCACCGAACTCGCGATGCGTGGAGAGATCGACTTCGAACAATCGCTGCGTCAGCGGGTGGCCGCGCTCGCCGGGCTGCCGGACTCGGTGTTCGACGACGTCTACGACGCCATCGAACTCAACCCCGGAGCTCGTACGCTCGTCCGCACCCTGCGCCGTCTGGGCTACCGCTTCGCCCTGGTGTCGGGTGGGTTCACCCAGATCACCGACCGGTTGGCAGCCGACCTGGGCATCCACTTCTCACGTGCCAACACCCTCGAGGTCGTCGACGGACACCTCACCGGCGGTCTCGTCGGGCCGATCGTCGATCGCGCGGGCAAGGCCGAGGCGTTATTGGAGTATGCCGCGCGGATCGGCATCAGTGCCGACGCCGTGATCGCGATCGGCGACGGGGCCAACGACCTGGACATGCTCAACGCCGCCGGGCTCGGGATCGCGTACAACGCCAAACCCGTGGTCCAACAATCCGCCGACACCTCGGTGAACGTGCCGTATCTCGATTCGATCCTGTATCTGATGGGTGTCACCCGCGACCAGGTCGAGGCTGCAGACGCGGCGGCCGGCTTCGACACCCCGGCTCCCCCCGTCCGTTGAGTTGGGTGTCCCTGACCCTTGAGTTTGGCCTGCCTAGGTGTTGAGTTGGCGCTCCCCGGCTGTTCACTCTCGCATCCCTGACCCGGGCACTCACCCGGGTCCCATGATCGGGGAATGGCGTCGACAAGACACCCCCCGCAGCCTATTCACACCGGAGGAAAGGTGTTGGGTCGATGGCTTCATGCAGCGGGTGCGGGAATCAACTCACCGCCCAGCAGCGGTTCTGCGGCCGATGCGGAACACTCCAGGTGGAATCCTCGACGCCCCCTGACGCCCAGGCACAGAGTCACGTTGCGCCCGGTGTGAGCTGGTCGCCCGCGACCTCGGTATCCATGCAGGCAGTGACAGGTTCCGTGGCACAGGAGTTGCGGACGCTGCCCAAGTGGGCGATCGGCGTGATCGCCGGTGCTGCTCTGCTGACCTGCTTCCTGGGGATCGGGTTCGTCGTAGGCCTTGCGTCCGGCGGCTCTCCCGAATCGGTCGCGCAGCGATACGTCGAAGTGGGCTGGGACCACGACTGTGACGCCATCATGGAAGCTCGAGTACCAGCCCGACGAGTCGACCTGCTCCTGGATGTCGCCTGGAATCACCGTCTCGGTGAGCGACGCCAAGACCGTGCGGGAGTTGAGACCCAGCGACGAGGAGTGGGAGGAAGAGGAAGTGCCCGCAGTGGCTGGGAAGGCTGTTGTGGTGAGAGTCGAATACTCGATCGGCATGTTGAACGATTCTGAAGAAGTCACCTTGGCCAAGATCAACGGAGACTGGAAGGTCCTCTGACTCAGCCCGTGGGGCCGTGGAGTGCGACCACACGGCAGCCGGCGTACGCCAACTCAGACCAATCCCCGGGGACCTCCAGGATCGCCGCGGTCCCGGGTTCGAAGCCGTACGACCCGCGGCCCCAGGTGCCGTCGTCGAGTTGATGCACCAGCATGCTCAGAGTCGGGTTGTGTCCCACGACCAGGAACGTCCGCGCGGTCGCGTCCGTGTCCCGGATCAGGTCGAGAGCCGTCTCAGCGCTGGCCGAATAGAGCGCCTCGCTGATCTGCGGGACGATCTGCCATCCCGCCGAGCCCGCGACACCACGCCACGTCTGTTGCGCGCGTCGCGCTGCCGACACCAGCGCGGCATCCGGGCGTACGCCCTGGCCACTGAGCCAGGTGCCCATCCATCCGGCCTCGCGCACACCTCGGGGGGCCAGTGCACGCGCCGAGTCGCCCGCACCCGCCGACTCGGCGGTGGCGTGCCGCATGAGCACCAGCCGTCTCGCCTCGGTCATCTGCAATTCCCTCCAGAGTCATGTCCGCAGACACTGTTCCAGCCGATAGCCTTCCGTGTCATGCATACCTCAGGTCCCGGCACGCTGATGATCATCGGCGGCGCCGAGGACAAGCTTCCGCAAGCGCACCATCCTCAAGGAATTCGTCGCCGCCAGCGGCGGCAAGGACGCGCGGATCGTCGTGATCCCGACGGCGTCCTCGCTCGGTGACGAAGTGGTGGAGGTGTACGACGCGCTATTCGGTCGCCTCGGTGCCGCCCGGGTCGACGCCATCCGTCCCGAGACCCGAGCCGACGCCCACAAGCCCGACCTCGTCGAACTCCTCGACGAGGCGACCGGGGTCTTCATGACCGGCGGCAACCAGCTCAAACTGTCGGCGATCGTGTGCGGTACGCCCGTGGGTGACGCGATCGTGCGAGCCCATGAGCGAGGCGTCGTGGTGGCGGGCACGTCAGCCGGTGCCTCCATCCAGTCCTCGCATATGGTCGCCTTTGGGGTCGGCGGGGCGACCCCCAAGCAGCGGATGACCCAGGTCGCGGCTGGGCTGGGCCTGGTCGACGGCGTCGTCATCGACCAGCACTTCGAGCAACGCAACCGCTATGGCCGTCTGCTGATGATCGTGTCGCAGTCGCCGCAACTGCTCGGCATCGGCATCGACGAGGACACCTGTGCGGTCGTCGAGGAGCGCGACGGGCACCAGGTGCTGCGCGTGATCGGCCGAGGCGCGGTGACCGTCTTCGATCCCGCCCAGATGGTGACCAACGCGTACGAAGCCCGCCGCTCGGCGCCCCTGCTCGCCAGCGGCGTCATGCTGCACGTGCTGCCGTCCGGGACGGCGTACGACCTCACCGCGCGCGCCCTGGTCCCACCCGCCACCCAGGTCTCGGCCGAGGACGCCGCCGAGATCGCCGAGGCCCAGACCGATATGCGCCAGATGGCGCGAGACATCGCAGCGGCGGACAAGTCCCCGCAGGCACTGCGCGCGCGTCTGGCCCGCAAGCGAAGCCAGTCCAAGAAGCGCTCGAAGTCCACGTCCGACGACAAGTAGGAGCACCCGCGTGACCGCGACACCCGATCTGACGATCCTCGACACCCGCGTCTACCGCGGTGCGAACATCTGGTCCTACGACAAGTCGATCCACCTCGTCGTGGACCTCGGCTCCTTGGAGGACTATCCGACCGATCGGCTGCCGGGCTTCACCGACAATCTCCTGCAGATGCTACCCGGTCTGCGCGAGCACTCCTGCTCGCGCGGTCGTCGCGGCGGCTTCGTCGAGCGGCTGCAGGAGGGCACCTGGCTGGGCCACGTCGCCGAGCACTGTGCGCTCGCGCTGCAGCAGGTCGTCGGCCACGACATCCGCCGGGGCAAGACCCGTCAGGTCAAGGGTCAGCCGGGCCACTACAACGTCATCTACGGCTATGTGGACGAGAACGTCGGCCTGGCCGCGGGGCGGTTGGCCGTACGCCTGGTCAATCACCTCGTCTCCACCGAGGCGGACTTCCACTGGGACGAGGAACTCGAGGCCTACATCCGACGTGCCGAGCGCAGTGCTTTCGGACCGTCGACCCAGGCGATCGTCGACGAGGCCGTCTCGCGCGACATCCCGTGGATCCGGCTCAATCAGTATTCCCTCGTCCAACTCGGCCAGGGAGTGCACGCCAAGCGCATCCGCGCCACGATGACCTCGGAGACCAGTTCGATCGCGGTCGACGTGGCCTCGGACAAGGACCTCACCACGAAGCTGCTGGGTGCCGCCGGTCTGCCGGTCCCCAAGCAGGAGACCGTACGGTCCGCGGACGGCGCGGTCGCCGCTGCGCGCCGGATCGGGTATCCCGTGGTGGTCAAGCCCCTGGACGGCAACCACGGCCGCGGGGTGTGCCTCGATCTGCAGGACGAGGAAGACGTACGAGCGGCGTATCCGATCGCGGAAGAGCAGTCACGTCGCGGCTATGTGATCGTCGAGTCGTTCGTGACCGGCAAGGACTACCGCTGTCTGATCATCAACGGGCGGATGGAGGCGATCGCCGAGCGCGTCCCCGCTTCGGTGACCGGTGACGGCTCCTCGACGGTGCAAGAACTCGTCGACCTGACCAACGCCGACCCCCGCCGCGGCGTCGGCCACGAGAAGGTGCTGACCCGGATCAAGATCGACGCGGCAGCCGAGGAGGTTCTCACCAGTCAGGGGCACACCCTCGACTCGGTGCCCGCCGAGGGTGAGATGGTCAAGCTCGCGCTGACCGGCAATATGTCCACCGGAGGCATCTCGATCGACCGCACCTTCGAGGCGCACCCCGAGAACGTGGAGATCGCCGAGGAAGCGGCCCGGATGATCGGACTCGACATTGCGGGCATCGACTTCATCTGCCCCGACATCACCGAGCCCGTACGCGAGACCGGCGGAGCGATCTGCGAGGTCAACGCGGCCCCGGGCTTCCGGATGCACACCCACCCGACCATCGGCGAGCCCCAATTCATCGCCAAGCCGGTCGTGGACATGCTCTTCCCACCCGGCACCACCGCACGCATCCCGATCGTCGCGGTGACGGGCACCAACGGCAAGACGACCACCTCACGGATGATCAGCCACATCTTCAAGGGGCTGGGCCGCAAGGTCGGCATGACCTCGACCGACGGCGTCGTCATCGACGAGCGCCTGCTGATCCGCGCCGATGCGTCCGGACCCCGCTCGGCTCGGATGGTGTTGCAGAACCCGCGCGTCGACTTCGCCGTCTTCGAGGTGGCGCGTGGTGGGATCCTGCGCGAGGGCCTGGGGTACGAGCGCAACGACGTCGCCGTGGTCCTCAACGTGCAGCCCGACCACCTGGGTCTGCGCGGCATCGACACCGTGGAGCAGTTGGCCGACGTCAAGGCGGTCGTGGTCGAGGCGGTGCCGCGCGACGGCCACGCGGTGCTCAACGCCGACGACCCGCTCGTACGCAACATGCGGCGGCGTTGCTCGGGCAGCATCGTGTGGTTCTCGATGGCCGAGCCAGGCTCGGAGGAGCGCGACATGATCGACGCGCACTGCCGTCGCGGCGGCAAGGCGATCGTGCTGAATCAGACCGAGCGCGGCGAGATGATCCTGGTCAAGCACGGCCCGCGTGAGATGCAGTTGGCGTGGGTGCACCTGCTGCCTGCGACCTTCGGCGGCAAGGCGCGGATGAACGTACAGAACACCTTGGCCGCAGCCGCGGCAGCGTTCGCGGCAGGTGCTCCCCTGCACGACATCCGGCAGGGTCTGCGGACCTTCTCGACCAACTACTACCTCTCCCCCGGCCGCCTCAACGAGGTCGAGGTCAACGGCGTCAACGTGATCGTCGACTACTGCCACAACGCTCCGGGAATGCGGATGTTGGGCGACTTCGTCGACCGGGTCGGCGACTCGCTCACGTCCTCGCACGAACTCGGCAAGCCTTCGCGGATCGGTGTCATCGCCACCGCTGGCGACCGTCGCGACGAGGACATGCGCGAACTCGGCGAGGTCGCGGCCCACCACTTCGACGTCGTGATCGTCCGCGAGGACGTCACGCTGCGTGGTCGTGAGCGCGGTGAGACCTCGACACTGGTGGCCGAAGGCGTACGCCGGGCGATGGCCGAGGGGGCGCGTTGCAAACAGGTCGAGATCATCACCGTGGAGATCGAGGCCGTAAGCCACGCGATGGCGCGTGCGAACCCCGGCGACCTCGTGGTGATCTGCGTGGACAAGCACCCGCAGGTGATGAGCGAGCTGGAGAACTGGTCGCTGCAGGCGCAGGCCGGTGCGGGCAACGAGGACCTGCCGACGGCTGACCCGGATTACGTCGCGCCGGAGGCCTGACGCACCTTGTCGCCCAGGGTCTCAGGAGTGTCCGACGTACCGCCGTGGGCAGCGATCCAGTCGTAGCACTCCTGGCGCTCGGCGTGGCACATCAGGCCGATCACGTCGCCGGGCACAGCACGGGTGACGAGTGCTTCCAAAGAGGCGAGTTCGGTGTCGTAGCTGTCCGCACCCTCGAAGCCGACCCGCTCCAGGCCCTCGCGCAACAAGCCGTCCAGTTCGTCACGTGTGCGGCCACGCAGGTACTTGAGCTTGTGCCCGATCGCGATGTCATCGCAGGCCATCCCCGCGATCTCGCCCAGTCGTACGATCAGGTCGTCCTGGCGGTCTCCCACGGCACCCAGCCCGAGTCGCAGCGCACGCTCGGGTGGACGTACGCCCGCCATGATCTCCAGCAACGCCTCCAGCCCGGCCTCGTTGTGTGCCAGGTCCATCACGACCGAGACGACGCCGCCCTCGACGGGGACGCTGAAGAAATTCATCCGGCCCGGGTTGTGCTCGGCGTCCGGGCGGAAGTCACGCAAGCCCTCGATCACGACCGCCCGAGGCAATCCGATGGCTAATCCGGCCGACGCCGCAGCCAGTGCGTTCTCGACGTTGAAGCGCGAAAGTCCCGCCAGCGTCATCGGTACGTCTACGAGTTCGAGCAGCGGGTCGGGGTCGGCGTGCGGCTTGAGCACCGAGATCCAGCCGTCGATCACGGTCGTGGCGCGGCCCCCGTCGGTCAGCGTCTCGCGGATCCCGGGCGAGTCCGGGTCGCGCGAGAAGACCCACGGCTGGGCCTTGATCGTCGACCGCATCGCGTACACGCGTGGATCGTCGGCGTTCAGCACCGCCCACCCGCTGCGCCGGGTGATCTTGGGGACGACGCCCTTGACCTCCGCCAACTGATCGAGCGTGTCGATCCCGTGCAGCCCCAGGTGGTCCGCGCTGACGTTGGTCACGACGGAGACGTCGTTGCGGGTCAGACCGATGCCCTTGAGCAGGATGCCGCCGCGGGCGGTCTCGGTGACGGCGAACTCGACCTGCTTGTGCGCCAACACTCGGCCAGCACCGCTGGGACCGGAGTAGTCACCGGCCTCGACCAGCTCGCCATCTATATAGATGCCGTCGGTGTTGGACCAGCCGGTGAGTTTGCCGGCCGTCCGCGCCAGGTGCGCGATCATCCGGCTGGTGGTCGTCTTGCCGTTGGTGCCGGTGACGGCGACGACCGGGATCTTGGGCGTGATCGTCGTCGGCTGCGCACCAGGCTCGGCTGTCGCGACAGCGGCTGCGGCCTCGCTGATCACGGCCTCGAGGTCGGCGCTGGGCAGGGCATCGAGCACGGCTGCCACCGCCTCGCCCATCGCGCGCCCGCGACCGCGATGCCGCCAGGGGTAGGCCACCACGATCTGGTGCGGGTCGTGGGTCGAACGCACCCGGATGGCCAGCCGCTTGGTCCCGCTCTCCTCGGCGATCGCGCGTACCAGGCGAGCGACCGCGCGGGTGGCGAACCGCTGCCGGAAGCCGGTGTCCGGCTCGCCGGGTCTGGCGTTGCGAAGGCCGATACGGGTCGCGAGGGCCTTCGCGCGTTCGGTGGGCGCGTGCGCGAGGGTGCTGATGTCGAGCGTGAGCTTGATGGCGGCACGCGGGAAGTAGAGGTTGGGCCCCTCAAGGACGCGGAGTTCGACCAGGGAAGTCACCTACGGAAACCTAGCGTCTCGCTCGGCGCTGCGTCCCTCACAACCCCATCGCGTGGAAACCGCCGTCCACGTGCACGATCTCCCCGGTCGTGGCGGGGAAGAAGTCGCTCAACAGCGCACACACCGCACGTGCGGTCGGCTCGTGGTCACTCTCGTCCCAGCCGAGCGGCGCCCGGTCCTTCCAGGACGACTCCAGTGCCTCGAACCCGGGGATCGCCTTCGCGGCAAGCGTCTTGAGGGGTCCGGCGGAGACCAGGTTGCAGCGAATCCCGTCCGGACCCAGGTCGCGGGCGACATAGCGCGAGGTGTTCTCCAGCGCGGCCTTGGCCACGCCCATCCAGTCGTACGACGGCCACGCCGTGGTGGCATCGAAGGTGAGGCCGACGATCGACCCGCCGCTGCTCATCAGCGGGCGACAGGCCACGGCGAGGCTCTTCAGCGAGTACGCCGACACCTGCACTGCCTGGGCCACGTCCTCCCACGGACCGTCGAGGAACTTGCCACCCAGCAGCGTTTCGGGGTTGCCGTAGGCGATCGAGTGCACCACCCCGTCGAGACCGTCCACATGCTCGCGGACCGCGTCGGCGAGCCCGTCGAGGTGGCCCTGGTCGGTGACGTCGAGTTCGAGCACGGGTGGCTCGCTGGGCAGCCTCTTGGCGATGCGGCGGGTGATGCCGAGCGCGCGACCGAAGTTGGAGATCAGCACGGTCGCACCTTGCTCCTGGGCGATCTTGGCGGTCGCGAAACCGATCGAGGAGTCCATGGTCACGCCGGCGACCAGGATCCGCTTGCCTTCGAGGATGCCTGCCATGGCACCGTCCTTTCGTTGAGTTGGGTCTCGCTAGGGGTTGAGTTGGGAGTCAGTGCCCCATGCCGAGGCCGCCGTCGACGGGAATGACGGCGCCGGTGACGTACGCGGCCCCGTCGGAGGCCAACCAGGTCACTGCGGAGGCGACCTCGTCCGTGCTGGCATAGCGACCCAGCGGGACCTGCGCCTTGATTGCGGCCTTCTGCTCGTCGGTGAGGACATCGGTCATGTCGGTCTCGACGAAGCCGGGTGAGACCACGTTGGCGGTGATCCCACGGGATCCGAGCTCGCGCGCGAGGGAGCGAGCCAGGCCGACCAGACCCGACTTGGAGGCCGCATAGTTGACCTGGCCGGCCGAACCCAGCAGGCCGACCACGCTGGAGATGAAGATGACCCGTCCCCGACGCAGCCGCAACATCCCCTTCGCGGCCCGTTTGGCCAGGCGGTAGGAGCCGGTGAGGTTGGTGTCGATCACGCTCGACCAGTCGTCTTCGTTCATCCGCAACAGCAAGGTGTCCTTGGTGATCCCGGCGTTGGCGACCAGCACTTCCACCGGGCCATGTGCTTCCTCGATCGTCGCGAATGCTGCCTCGACCGCTGCGGGATCGGTGATGTCGCAGCGCACGTCCAGCGCGCCTTCCGGCGCGCCGCCGTTGCGGGTGGTGACGGCGACGTTGTCGCCCAGTCGTACGAACTGCTCGGCGATCGCGCGGCCGATGCCGCGGTTGCCTCCGGTGACCAGGACGGATCGTGGGGTACTCACCGCTTTGACGCTAGTGATTACCGATTAGTACGCCGAATCACACCGGCCCGCGCCCCGGATGCGGATCGGTCTCGCGCAGGAATCCGCGCGCCGAGAGGAAGTCGGTCAACGAGGGCAGGTGCTCGTCGCAGGCCAGCCACACCTTGCGCCGTTCGGGGGTGTGGATCTTGGGGTTGTTCCAGCGCAGTTCCCACAACGCTGCGGCGGCGCAGCCCTTCGCAGAGCACACGTTCATCGGGTGCCTCCCAACTCTCGGTGCTGGTGGTTCGGGGTCTCGGGTCGGAAGCCGTCGTCGCGCTGATTGGCAGCGTTGGCGATTACCACCGCGACGTACGGCAGCAGCACCGCCCCGGCGATCAGCACCCAACGGAACCAGCCGGGACCCACCGCGACCGCGCCGATGACACACGCCGTACGGATCGCCATCGAGAACAGATAGCGGCGTTGGCGTGACGCGATCTCGTCGGCCTTGTTGGTCGGCGCCGAGGTGATGCGCAGCGGTCGATCGCTGCGGCGGTGTGGCATGGAGTCCATCGTACGACCGGCCGGGCTGGCCTACGATCCGAGTCATGAGCAACCGGACCTATCGCCTCACCGAGATCGTGGGCACCTCCCCCGACGGTATCGACCAAGCCATCCGCAACGGCATCTCGCGCGCCGGGCAGACCCTTCGCCACATCGACTGGTTCGAGGTCACGCAGATCCGCGGCCAGGCCAAGGACGGCGAGGTGGAGCACTTCCAGGTGGCTATGAAGATCGGCTTTCGGTTAGAGGACGAATGACCAAGGAGCGAGCGGAGGTACGCCGAGCGCAGCGAGGTGTGCCGCAGCTCGGGGCGAGTTCGAGCGTACGCGCGAACCCGTACATTCTGGATCGTTCCAACTGCGTGAGTTCGAGCGTACGCGCGAACTCGCACGCTCAACCGCCGGGCACTCCCCCGACCCGAACTAGCCGCCGATCGCCGACATCGGCCGGTCCGGCTGGAGGAACGACGGGTCGTCGATCCCGTGACCGGCCCGCTTGCCGCGCATGGCGATGACCCAGCGTTCGGCCAGTTCGAGATCGGTGGCGCCCGAGCGCAACGCCGTACGCAGGTCGGACTCCTCACGCGCGAACAGACAGTTGCGGATCTGACCGTCGGCAGTCAGGCGTACGCGATCGCAGTCACCGCAGAACGGTCGTGTCACCGAAGCGATCACCCCGACCGTCGCAGGCCCGCCATCGACGTCGAACAGCTCCGCCGGAGCACTGCCACGCGGCTCTCCGTGCGGGGTCAGCGTGAACTCGGTGGAGAGCCGCTCGAAGATCTCGTCGGCGGTGATCATGTTGGTGCGGTTCCACTGGTGCTGGGCGTCCAGGGGCATCTGCTCGATGAAGCGCAACTCATAGCCGTGGTCGATCGCCCACTGCAGCAACTCCGGGGCCTGGTCGTCGTTGATGCCGCGCATCAGCACGGCATTGACCTTGACCGGACCGAGCCCGGCGGCGTGCGCGGCTTGGAGGCCTTCGAGGACATCGTGCAGCCGGTCGCGCCGGGTGATCTCACGAAACGCCTCGTGCCGGATCGAATCGAGAGACACGTTGACCCGGTTGAGCCCGGCCTCGGCCAGCGCCCCCGCCTGACGCGAAAGTCCCAGCGCATTGGTGGTGAGCGACATCTCCACGTCCGCGTTCAGGGAGCGTACGCCCGCGACGATCCCCACCAGTCCGCGACGTACCAGCGGCTCGCCCCCGGTGAAACGGACCTCTTCGATGCCGAGTTGGGTGATCCCGACGCCGATCAACCGGACGATCTCGTCGTCGGTCAGCACCGACTCGTCGGGCAGCCAGTCCAGACCCTCCGCCGGCATGCAATAGGTGCAGCGCAGGTTGCAGCGGTCGGTCAATGACACCCGCAGGTCGGTGGCCACCCGGCCGAATCGGTCCTCCAACTTCACCGGTTCAGTCTACGCAGCGACCCCCGACTACCCTCGTTCCGTGCGATCCTGGCGCTTCCTCCTGTCCACCCGCTGGGTCGTGTTCGCCCTGATCGTGGCTCTGCTGGCCTACCTGGCCTGGTGGTTGGGCGAGTGGCAGTTCGGCCGTCTCGACCAGCGTCGCCACGACAACGCCGTGATCGAACGCAACGAGAAGGCCGCACCCGAGCCGGTGGACGACGTCCTGGCGGCAGGTCGTGCGGTCAGCGCCGATGACGAGTGGCGACTGATCACCGCGACCGGGACCTATGACACCGACGACACGATCATCGTGCGCTATCGCACCCGCAAGGGCACCTCGGGGGTGGAGGTCGTGGTGCCACTCGTGACCGCGCACGGCACGGCCCTTCTGGTCGACCGCGGCTGGATGCGTACGGAGAACACCGGCTCGGGCAGCGTCGCGGCACCAGAGCCGCCGAGCGGCGAGGTGACCATCGAGGGGTGGGTACGTGCCGACGCGACCGGTCGCGGCACCGAGGTAGACGATCGTTCGACCCGTGCCATCTCGAGCGAGGAGATCGGTGCGGCTCTCGACCGCGAGGTCTATGGCGGCTTCCTCGAACTCAAGAGCGAGGATCCCCCACCCGCCGAGGCTCTGCGCCCCGTCGAGTTGCCCGACCTCGGCGAGGGACCGCACTTCTTCTACGGTCTGCAGTGGTGGTTCTTCGGCGTGCTGGCGGTGTTCGGTTTCGGCTATCTGTTGTACGACGAGTGGCGCGGCAACGGGCCCGTCAAGCGCGAGCGTGGCGCACCTTCGTCCGGCCGACGGCCGACCTTCCGCGACCGCCTCGACGCGTGGACCGCGCCCCCGGACGACGACCTGCCCCCGGACGACGACCTGCCGCCGGACTCAGAGCGAGCGGGAGATACCTCCGTCGACGGGGAGCATCACGCCCGTCAGCAGTGACGCGGCCGGCGAGAGTACGAACGCCGCGACGCGACCGAACTCGTCGGGCTCGCCATAGCGACCCAACGGGATGGACTCGAGTTGACGCGCCTTGGCGGCGGCCGGGTCTCCCGTGGCCTCGTCGAGTTCCTGCACCCGATCGGTCGCGATTCGTCCAGGCAGCAGACCGTTGACCCGGATCCCGCGCGCGCCGACCTCGTCGGCCAGGTCCTTGGCGAACATCGCCAACCCGGGCCGCAGGCCGTTGGAGACGGCGAGACCAGGGATCGGGTTGCGCACCGATGTCGACAGGACCAGCGCGATCGAGCCGCCGTGCCCCAGCGCAGCAGCCACCTCGCGGCACAGGCGTACGCCCCCCAGGAACACCGAGTCGAAACCCGCGCGCCAGGCATCGTCGTCGACCTCGCTGGGCTTGCCCGGTGGCGGTCCGCCGACGCTGACGAGGGCGCCGTCCACGCGACCCCACTTCGAACGCGCAGCGTCGAGTAGCAGGCCGGGCGCAGCAGGGTCGGCGTTGTCGGCGACCAGGCCGATCGCCCGCTCCCCCAGGTCGGCTACGGAAGCGTCCACGGATGCCTGATCGCGGCTCGACACCACGACGCGCGCACCGTCGTCCACGAGTGCGCGAGCCGTCGCTGCCCCGAGTCCTCGGGTGCCGCCGGTGACCAGATAGACGCGATCGGTGAGTCCAAGATCCATGGACGCCACCGTAGTGTCAGGCGTGCGCGAACTGCGTGCGGTAGAGGTCGGCGTACGTCCCACCCGCCACCAGCAACTCGTCGTGGGTGCCCTGCTGCACGATCCGGCCACCGTCCAGGACCAGGATCTTGTCGGCGTTGCGTACGGTCGAGAGCCGGTGCGCGATGACCAGCGACGTACGTTGCGCGAGCGCCGCATCGAGGGCCTGCTGCACCGCGGCCTCACTCTCCGAGTCCAGGTGAGCGGTGGCCTCGTCGAGCACCACGATCGCTGGCGCCTTCAGCAGCAGGCGCGCGATGGCCAGACGCTGCCGTTCCCCACCGGACAGGCGGTAGCCGCGATCACCGACAACGGTGTCGAGACCGTCGGGCAGGGAGCGCACCAACCCTGCGATCTGGGCGGCTTCGAGTGCCGACCAGATCTCCTCCTGCGTCGCCGCCGGCCGTGCATAGAGCAGGTTGGCCCTGATCGTCTCGTGGAACATGTGGGCGTCCTGGGTGACATAGCCGACCGCGTCCTCCAGCGACTGCAAGGTCACGTCACGCACGTCCCAGGTCTGCGTGGGCGTGCCGATCCGGACGGCGCCCGAGCGCACGTCGTACAGCCGGGCGACCAGGTTGGTGACGGTCGTCTTGCCCGCGCCCGAAGGCCCGACCAACGCGACCATCTCCCCCGGCTCGGCCGTGAACGACAGTGAGTCGAGCACCTGGGAGTTGTCGCGGCTCTCCGTACGCGCGACCGCCTCCAACGATGCCAAGGACACTTCGTCTGCCCGGGGATAGGTGAAGGAGACGTCGTCGAACACGAGCCGGTTCGCCTCCGCGGGGAGTTTCACCGCGTCGGGCTTCTCCGCGACCATCGACGGCAGATCGAGCACCTCGAAGACCCGCTCGAAGCTGACCAGCGCGGTCATCACGTCTACACGTACGTTCGACAGCCCCTGCAGGGGGCCGAGCAGGCGTACGAGCAGCGTCGCGAGCGCCAGCAGGGTGCCGACCGACAGCGCTCCGCTGATCGCCAACCGACCACCGACGCCGTAGACCAGCGCGGTCGCGAGTGCGGGCACCAGCATCATCGCAGCCACGAAGACGCGCTGGATCAGCGAGATCCGGATCCCCAGATCCCGCACCACGGCCGCCTTGTCCTGGAAGTACGCATCCTCGTCCGCGCGCCGCCCGAAGAGCTTGAGCAGCATCGCCCCACCGACGTTGAAGCGCTCGGTCATCGCGTTGCCCAGGTCGGCGTTGCCGTCCATCTGTTGCCGGGTGAGTCCGGCGAGTCGAGCACCTACCCAGCGCGAGGCGAGCAGCAGGATCGGGAACATCAGCAGGCAGAGCAGGGTGACCTGCCAGGACAACCACAGCATCGAGATGCCGACGACAACCACCGAGATCGAGTTGGACACGGTGCCGCTGAGCGTCGAGGTGAAGGCTCGCTGGGCACCGATGACGTCGTTGTTGAGCCGCGAGACCAGCGCGCCGGTCTGCGTACGCGTGAAGAACGCCAGCGATTGCCGCTGCACGTGCGCGAAGACCTGCGAGCGCAGGTCGAAGATCAGGTGCTCACCGATCCGCGAAGAGAAGTAGCCCAGCGTCACGGTGAATGCCGCATCCACGACCGCGACCAGCGCCATCAGCAGCGCCAGCCACATGACCAGCGAGGTGTCCTGCTTGAGGATCCCGTCGTCGACGATGCAGCTTGACCAACAGCGGGGAGACGACCACCAGACACGCGTCAAGAATGGTCAGGCCCATGAAGACCGCGATCTGCGGCCGCAGTGGTCTGGCGAACGACAGCACGCGCCGGACGGTCTCTCGTCCCAGCTTCTGGTTGGCGACCTCGCGATCGGCCCGGAGGTGTCGGAACTGCGGTCGCATCCCGTGCATGTTCGCCAAATGGCTATCCCTTCATCAGTTCCGCGAGCTCCCGGAAGCGGCGCACCTGCGCCTCACGCTCGACACGACGCTGGCTGTCCAGGTCGCGGGCCGCGGCCTGCTGCAGGATCGCCTTCGTCTCGCGAACGGCGCCCGGCAGTGGTGCGGTGAGATTGCGTACGAGCTCCGCGGTCGCCGCGTCGAGTTGGTCGGCCGCGACCACCGTGGTCGCGAGTCCGAGCCGGCCCGCCTCGTCACCGGAGATGTTGCGCGCGGTGGCGCAGATCTCCAGAGCTCTGGCGTACCCAACCGCGTCGACCAGCGGTTTTGTTCCCGTGAGGTCCGGCACCAGGCCGAGCGCGCTCTCCTTCATGCAGAAGATCGCATCGTCCGCGACCACGCGCAGGTCACACGAGAGCGCCAGTTGGAAGCCCGCGCCGATCGCAAAGCCGTGCACCTGGGCGATGGAGACGAAACGCGGGTCGCGCAGGAAGGTAAAGGCTTCCTGCCAATGCCCGATCTGGGCGGACATCTCTTCGTCGGTGCGCTGCAGCAGCCCGATCACCGAATCGGGACCGGCCTTCGGGTCGAGCATCGCCCGGTCGAGCCCAGCGGAGAACGAGTGCCCGTTGCCCTTGACGATCACGATCCGCACCTCGTCGCCCAAGTCGCTGCCGAGCGCTGCCAGCGTCTCCCACATCAACGGCGTCTGCGCGTTGCGTACGTCCGGGCGGTCGAGCGTGATCGTCGCGACGGGTCCGTCCTGGACGAAGTCGAGTCCGGCGGTCGTGAGTTCTTCGTGCGTAGGCATGTGGCGAAGTCTAGGGAGGAGCTCGGCCCGATCTGGCCTCGGTCGGAGCCCCGCCGGATCAGGTCAGGCCAACGAGACGAGGTCTGCGTACTCCTCGTTCCACAAGTCTTCGACACCGTCGGGCAGGATCAGCACCCGGTCGGGTTCGAGAGCGCGTACGGCACCCTCGTCGTGGGTGACCAGGATGATTGCGCCCTCGTACGACCGGATGGCCGCCAGCACCTCCTCGCGAGACGCCGGGTCGAGGTTGTTGGTGGGCTCGTCGAGCAGCAGCACGTTGGCGCTGGAGACCACCAGCGCAGCCAGCGCGAGTCGGGTCTTCTCTCCCCCGGAGAGCACACCGGCCGACTTGTGGGCGTCGTCGCCGGAGAAGAGAAACGAGCCGAGCACCGAGCGCGCCTCGGAATCGGTGAGCTGTGGCGCCGCGTGACGAAGGTTCTCCAAGACCGTCGCGTCGGTGTCCAGGGTCTCGTGCTCCTGGGCGTAGTAGCCGAGTTTGAGGCCGTACCCGGGCGTCACCACGCCGGTGTCGGGTTGGTCGACCCCGCCCAGGATCCGCAGCAGCGTGGTCTTGCCCGCACCGTTGAGCCCCAGGATGACCACCCGTGAGCCACGGTCGATCGCCAGCTCGACGTCGGTGAAGACCTCGAGCGAGCCGTACGACTTCGACAGCTCCGAGCCGCTCAGCGGCGTCTTGCCGCACGGAGCCGGCTTGGGGAAGGCGATTTTGGCGACCCGGTCGTGCATTCGTGCGCTCTCGACTCCGTCGAGCAGTTTCTCCGCCCGCTTGAGCATGTTCTGTGCCGCGGTCGCCTTGGTCGCCTTGGCGCGCATCTTGTTGGCCTGATCGGTCAGCGTACGCGCCTTGTTCTCGGCGTTGAGTCGCTCGCGCTTGCGACGTCGCTCGTCGGTTTCGCGTTGGGTCAGGTACGCCTTCCACCCCATGTTGTAGACGTCGATCACGGCGCGATTGGCGTCGAGGTGCAACACCTTGTTGACCGTCGTCTCCAACAGCGCGGTGTCGTGGGAGATCACCACAAGCCCACCCTTGTGTGCTTTGAGGAAGTCGCGCAGCCACACGATCGAGTCGGCGTCGAGGTGGTTCGTCGGCTCGTCGAGCAGCAGGGTCTCCGCACCGCTGAAGAGGATCCGGGCCAACTCGACGCGTCGCCGCTGACCACCCGAGAGCGTACGAAGCGGCTGGCTGAGCAGCCGGTCCTCCAAGCCGAGGCTGTGGGCGATCGTCGCGGCCTCGGACTCGGCGGCATATCCCCCGCCGGCGTGGAGTTCTGCGTCGGCTCGCGCATAGCGGCGCATCGCTCGCTCGCGTACGTCCTCGTCATCGCTGGCCATCTGCTCCTCGGCAAGTCGCAGGCGTCGTACGACATCGTCGAGGCCGCGCGCGGACAGGATCCGTTCGCGGGTCAACTGCTCCGGATCGCCCGAGCGGGGATCCTGGGGCAGATAGCCGATCTCGCCGGTGGCGGTGACGCTCCCGGCGGCCGGCAAGGCCTCACCGGAGAGCACCTTCGTCAGGGTCGTCTTGCCGGCGCCGTTGCGGCCGACGAGGCCGATCTTGTCGCCGGGTGCCACCTGGAAGGTCACGTCCTCCATCAGAAGTCGTGACCCGGCGCGCACTTGGAGGTGTTTGGCGGTGAGCATCGGCTCGATAGGCTACCGCGAGGGCGGTGGGCCCTCCTGAGCGGTATCGGAAGGACAACAGATGCGCTTCAACCCCAAGGCCAGGCTGGACACGAGCCGGGTTGGCGACGACGGCGGACGCGGCGGCCCCGGGGGTGGCGGTATGCGACTGCCGATCCCAGGCGGCACCACCGCTGGCGGCGGCATCGGCGGCTTGTTGGTCCTGCTGCTGCTCTTCGTACTGTTCCAGTGCATGGGCGGGCTCCCCGGCCAGCCCTCGGGGCAGGACCAAGGCACCCAGTCGGGCAACGACACCAGCCGGGTCAGTGACCCCGACCGCTACGCCAACTGCAAGACCGGCGCGGACGCCCAGCAGGACGTCGACTGTGCCCGGATCGCGGTGGAGAACTCGCTCTACAACTTCTGGAAGACCGACTTCGAGGGCGACAACGCGCAGTTCCAGCCCGCCAAGATGCAGACCTTCTCGGGTGCCGTCAACACCGCCTGCGGTCAGGCGACCAGCCAGGTCGGCCCGTTCTATTGCCCCGGAGACCAGACGATCTATCTCGACACCACCTTCTTCGACCAGGTTCTGGAGCAACAACTGGGTGGGCCTGACGGGGGCTTCGTCGAGCCCTATGTGATCGGCCACGAGTACGGCCACCACATCCAGAACCTCGCGGGCATCATGAACAAGGTGCGCACCCAGAAGGGCCCCAATTCCGACGCGGTCAAACTCGAACTCCAGGCCGACTGCTTCGCGGGCGCCTGGACCGCCGGTGCCACCGAGACCGAGGATGCCACCGGCAAGGTCGCGATCTTCACCCAGATCACCGAGCAGGACATCCAGGAGGCCATCGCGGCCGCCGAGGCCGTCGGTGACGACCGGATCCAGGAGAAGACCCAGGGCCGGGTCACGCCGGAGAACTGGACCCACGGCTCGGCCAAGCAGCGGGTGGAATCCTTCAACATCGGCTTCAAGCAGGGTGTCGACGCCTGCGTGCCCGTCGGTCCCTGATTCCACTACTTCACAGCAGCGCTTCGACCTCCGGGCCGAGGCGCTGCAGTGATTTCAGATAGGTCGCGACGCTCGGGTGGCGAAACTTCGCGGCCAACGGACCATCCCCCGGCGCGACTTGCAGCAGGGCCAAGTCTGCCCGGGTGAACGCGGTGTAGACCGCGCTCACATATGCCCCGAGACGGGCCTGGTCGCGCATCGTCGGGTCGTACGCCTCCACGTACGCCGTCAACAGCGGGCCGAATTCCTCCCGCGCTCCCAGCGCCAGCAGGCCCAGATCGTGTCCCAGCGGGCCGAGGCCCACCGATCCCCAGTCGATGCCGATCACCAGTTCCCGGTCTCGACCTCGCAGGTTGGCCGGCGTCGGATCACCGTGTTGCAAGACTTGGGGTGCGGCGTCGAGGAGATCGAGAAAGTGCCCGCGGCGTCGCCACAGGTGATCGGCGATGTCGGCGGCGGTCGTACGCCCGAGCGTGCGCCAACCGCCACGACGCTCCACCCGCCTCAGGCGCGCGCGAAGTTGCCCACAGGCCCACCAGCGGCGATCGGGCACCTCGTTGGTGGCGAAGGTTCCGAGTGCGGCAGCCAGGAAGAGCCCGTTGTTGGCGGCTGCCTGGACTCTCTCGGTCACCACCGTGACGCCCTCACCGTCCTCCTCGACGGCCAGGCACCGTGCCGCACGGATGCCCAGGGTGCTCTCGAGCAGCCGTTCGGTGGACACGTCGGCCTCGCGACACCAGTACGCGAACCCTTGCGGCGAGTCCACGTCGGGGTCGGGGTCGTGTGGGCGCGCGAGGCGTTTGATCACCGCTGGCGTGCCGTCCCAGGTGCCCGCCCAGACGCCCACCGTGGACGCGCCGGAGCCCGATGGCAACGGCTGCCAGCCCGGCTCGGGGTGCCACATGGTCGGACCCTAATCGACCATCGCCCCTCGTGAGGGGTGGTTCAGCCCACGTCGCGCGTGCGATATCGCGACCACGCAAACACCAGCAACGCCGCCGCCACCGCACTCAGCCCGAACTCCCCTGCCCAGGAGACCGGCTGCACGGGCACCTTCACGACGTGCTCGAAGGGCGAGAGTTGGAGCACCCACTCGGGCAGTTTCAGGGCGCGGCCCAGGTCGGAGAGCATCACGAACGCGGCCAGGAACGCCCAACCGAGCCAGGTCAGCGCGGGGCGCACCGTCCAGACCACCAGCCCGAGCGCCGCCACCACCCAGATCGCGGGCACGTGCGCCAGCGCGGCCGGGACGAGCACGGCGAGTTGGTGGCCGATCCCGCGCACCTGCGCGCCGTAGCCCACCGCGCAACCGGCGGCATATCCCAACGCCAGCAACGCAGATCCCGCGAAGGCCAGCATTACCTGGGTTCCGAACACCGCAGCTCTGCTGCCGTGGGCCGCCAGCACCACCGGCGTACGACCGTCCAACTCCTCGTGCCCCGCGGCCACGACCGTGTGCAGCGCGTACGCCGAGAAGAGCGCCGCCATGACGGCCAACAGGGCGGCCAGCATGGACTCCTCAACCTTGCCCTTGCCGCCGAGCGCTTCCAGTGCCGCTCGGCCCGCTGCCGAATCGAAGAGCCCGCCCAGGTGAGGCGCGATCGAGCCGAAGAGGCCGCCGAAGACGACGCTGGCGGCCAGCCACCAGGCCAGTGCGACCCGGTTGAGGCGCCAGACCAGCGCCGGGATCGAGTGGAGTTCACCGCGCGCCGGGCCGGGTCGATCCGCGAAGATGCCCGCCGCGAGGTCGCGTCGTGCGCGCAAACGCTCAGCGGCCACGGCCAGCGCCGCGGCGAGGATGAGATAGAGCCCCAGCACCCACCAGCGGGTATCGCCCCAGGCGTCGAGCCGCGTACCCCAGCCGAGAGGTGAAAGCCAGCCCAATCCGTCCGGGCCGATGTCACCGGCGGCTCGCAGCACGTTCCAGGCTCCGAAGATCGCCAGGGTGATCCCCGTGCAGGTACGCGTACTTGAGGTCAGTTGGCAGGCCAGCGCGGCGGTGCACGCGCCGACGATCCCGGCGCCGACCCAACTCGCCCCGAAGGCCAGCGAACCGATCGGCTCCAGCCCGGCCACCAGATCGAGAGCAGCGGCCAGCACGCCCAGCGCCAACGAAGCTTCCGGCCGCAAGCAGGAGCGAGGCTCGCAAGGGGGCTTCGCGAGCGATCAGCCCGGCGCCGACCAGGTCGGCGCGTCCCGACTCCTCCTCGGTGCGGGTGTGGCGGCGTACGATCACCAGCCCCATGCCCATGACGAAGAGCGCGTACATCACCGTCATCTTGCTCATCGCGATCTCGCCGAGACTGTGCACGTTCAGGATCGGTCCGTAGAGCGCGACCAGACCGGGACTGGAGTTGACCAGCCGAGCGGCGGCCACGCGCTCGGACTCGTGGGCGTAGAGATCTGCGGTGGCGAAGGCCGAGGCCGCCACCATCAGCGCCAACACCGCGATCCACACGGGGATCAGGACGCGGTCTCGTCGCACTGCTGCCCGCAGCAGAGCACCTACGCCGGTCATGGCTGGCTGCCTTGCGGACGGTAGGCGTCGAGGAAGAGTTCCTCCAGAGATGGCGGCGTCACCGTCAGTGCGCGTACGTCTGCCTGCCGCAACGCGGCCAACAGCGGCGCCAACCCGTCCGCCTCGACGGTGCAGGTGAGGAGCCCATCCGTCACCACCAGGTCGTGGGTGCCGTGGATCTGAGCCGGGATGTCGCCGACGACCTCGGCGCGGACGTGGTTGCGCCTCAGATGACGCAACTCGGCCAGCGAGCCGGTCTCGACCGTCGCGCCCTCACGAATGATGGTGACCCGGTCCGCGAGCCTTTCGACCTCGCTGAGGATGTGACTGGAGAGCAGGACCGTGGCCCCTGCCGCCTTGTGCTCGGCGAGCGACTCGTTGAACACCTGCTCCATGAGCGGGTCGAGTCCGCTGGTGGGCTCGTCGAGAATGAGCAGTTCGGTAGGCGCCGCGAACGCGGCGACCAGCGCGACCTTCTGCCGGTTGCCTTTGGAATAGGCCCGGCCCTTCTTGGTCGGATCGAGTTCGAAGCGTTGCAGCATCGCGTCTCGATCCGTCGCCTTCGGGTTCAGACCTCGCAGTCGCAACAGCAGGTCGATCGCCTCGCCCCCGGTGAGGTTGGGCCACAGGTTCACGTCGCCGGGGACGTACGCCAGGCGGCGGTGGATCGCCACCGCGTCCGCCCACGGGTCCTGTCCGAACACCCTCGCCGTGCCTGCTTCGGTGCGGATCAGGCCGAGCAGCGCCCGGATGGTCGTGGATTTCCCGGCGCCGTTCGGGCCGAGGAATCCGTGCACCTCTCCTGGCCCGACCGTGAGGTCCAATCCGTCCAACGCGCGGGTCGTGCCGAATGTCTTGACCAGGCCGCTGACTTCAATCGGGTCGGTCTTGCTCGGGTTGCTCACGAGTTCACGCTACGCCTGCGCGACAGGCCCGGTTTCGGCCAACCGGCGCCGACACGCGCACTATCCTCACGGCCATGATGATCCGGCCGGGCGAACTCGCGGCGATCAAGCGCGGCGAGGTCGACCTGGCATTCCGTCGTTGGGACCGGCCACGCGTACGAGTGGGCACCCGGATGCGTACGTCCGTAGGGCTTATCGAGGTGACCTCGGTGGAGGCGACGACCGTGTCGGCACTGCGAGCCGCTGATGCCACACGCGCGGGTGCCGAGTCGCTGGCGGCGCTGAAGAAGTCAGCCACGTACCGCAGCGTCGGCACGCTCTATCGGATCGGGTTGACCTACGCCGGCGCCGACCCCCGCGACGAACTGCGCGCCACGATCCCGGCGCCGGAGGAGATCACCGAGATCCGGGCCTGGCTCGATCGACTCGACTCGGCGTCGGCGCAGGGGCCCTGGACCCGCGAGACCCTTCGGATCATCGACGAGCATCCTGGCGTACGCGCTCCTGAACTCGCTGATCGGCTCGGCCGGGAGACCTTGGCGTGGAAAGCGGACGTACGCAAACTCAAGGAGCGCGGCCTGACCGAATCCTTGGCGATCGGTTATCGGCTCTCGCCACGCGGCGCAGCCGTGCTGGATCATGGCGGGCCTGCGCGCGAGCGTACGGTGCAGACCGGAACGTCGCTGCCCCGCAACATCGGCGCACCCGCGACGGGGGCCTTGCGTGCGGTGGGCGTGACGACCTTGGAGGAGGTCGCCTCGTGGAGTGCGGCCGAACTGCTCGCGCTGCACGGCGTCGGCAAGGTCGCGGTCGCCCGTCTGGGTGAGGCGCTCGCGGAGATCAACCTCACCCTCCGCTGACCTGTCGCATCTGCTCCGCGCAAGTGCCTCGACCTGTCGCATCTGCACTACTTTCTCCACAGCTCCCGGAGCAGACGCGACAGGTCGGCAGGCTCTGCCGGAGCAGACGCGACAGGTCAGGCGTTGGTGACGTCGACCTGCAGCGATTGGGCGTCCTTGATCGCCTGATCGAGCTCGCGCCGACGCGGGTCCGGGGTCGGCAGCCACGGGCCGACTTGACGCAGCCGTGCCAGCCTGGGGTCGGACAGCACCTCGGCTACGGCAGCCCGGTCGCCGCCCGTGACCACAAGAAGGTCGCGACTCTCTCCGAGCAGCCGAGCTGCGTGATCAGCGGCGGCCTCGTACGCCTGTCTGGCCTGGTTGTCGCGTCGACGAGCGAAGCGCTGCTGGCTCTGGCCGCCGGCCTTGGTACGCCCTTGTACGTGGCGTTGTCCGATCTTGTGCTCGTGCACCTCGGATCCCGCCATGCGCGCGACAGCGAAACCGCCCTTGCGTACGAGCAGGATGCCCCAGTCGTCGGGGGGCTGTGCCTGCTCCGCGATGTCGAGTGGTGCGGCGAGACCTTCGTACGTCCGCTGATACGGCAATCCCACCGTCACCGTCGACCCATCCGCGGCCACCCCGCGCAAGGCGCCGGGTGCCGTCCAGTGTGTCTCACCGTGGCCGCGCTCGAAGTTCTCGACCCACCGCGCCCAACGAACTGCGGGGACGAGGATGCTCGGCACATTCACCAACCTACCGACGGAACCAGTCGCACTCGTCTCGCGTCACAACATGATGATTCGAGCTATGTCGCTGATCCTCGCGAGCATGACGCTGGCCGCGTGCGGCAACGCGACCGTGGTGGAGGAGGTGCCGTCGGCACGTACTTCCACCGATGCCTCGCCGGCCGCATCGGTGAGCTATCAGGTCACCCAGGAGGACGCGGACTTCGAACACCCGGCGGGTGTTCTCTTGCAGCTCGGAGGCGGCCATACCGAAGAACTGCGGCCATGGAGTTGGTGCATGAAGGGCGGCTGCGCGGACGGCTGGCGTGGAGACGGATCGAAACTCTTCTCGGTGGGATCGCCCGACCATGTCGACTTCACCTTCGCACTGCCTGGGTTCGAGTTCGAGGCCACCTTCGCCGAGCCGGGTGAGGGCCGGTGTCTGCGCCGCGTTCCAGGCAAGGTAGAGACCCTTGGCGAGCACTCGTTCCGCGTCTATCCCGCCGGCCCGGTTTCCGATTGGGTGATCGATCTCTTCGGCCGGGGCCCGGGTGGCGATGTGTCTGCCAGCTTCCGCTGGGCGACTCCCACGGCTGGCACGGTGCCCGGCAACGCCACCGGCACCGCATCGGTCCTTGCCGCCCACGACGGCAGTTTGGACAGCTATGGCATCGAGCTCGGCATCACCGGCCTGCCCGACACCCCGAAGCGGGCTTCGGCGACGATCGAGGTCAGGAGCGACAGCGGCAAGTCCGTCATCCTCGACGTTGGCAGGGCCAAGCGCGATTGCTGGAGCAAGGGCGACGTGTCGTGGCACCAGCAGAAACCAGCAACCGAGGCGGTCGCGCTCGGCGGGAAGTCGTTCACCTACGTCGTGCGCGTGGACCTCGATGGCGAGACGTACACCGGCACCGCACGCTGGCCCGAGGACACGAACGAGCAGATCACTCCAGGCGTACCCCTCACGTGGGACCCACCGTTGCCTGCGTACGACGGATCGAAGCTCTAGTCCGCGACGTAGACGACCTCGAACGTCTCGCACACCACCGGCATGTCCGCAGCGAACTCCCGGTCGTGCGACTTGTGCTCGGAGAAGAAGCGTTCGTGCACCTCGCGCCAGTAGGCGAGCGTACGATCGCCCTCCCCCTCCGCTCGTGCGTGCTCCTCGGTGACGGCGTCGAAGGCGACGACCTGCACCCGCGTCGTCGCGATCAGCGCCACCGGATGACCGCGGCCGTCCAGCACGATGCTGAACTCACCCTCCTCCGGCAGACTCTCGCCCTCGGCCTCGTAATCCCACAGTGCGCTCGCGGTCGCCGTCTTGACGCCATCGCGCACCAACGCAGCCAACTCGTCGGCGACCTCCGGAGTTGCTCCGAACGACCACGCAGGTGGCGTGACGGACTCCAGCGGCGTCTGGCCGAAGTACGACGGCGCGGCGTTCAGCCGGGCGTGGAACTTGGCGACGTCCCAGAACGCTTCGATCTCAGGGTTGCTCTCTGCGGTGGGCTCGTCGGCGTCCGAGGCGAGGGAGTCAGTCATGATGTCGAGTCTGACAGGGTGCGTGCATGGGCGCACGTGAACTTCTGCCGCCGGCACCGATCGAGGCGGTGCTCTTCGACTTTCATTCCACGTTGGTAGACCCTGGCCCTGCCCAGGCGTGGCTGTCCTTGGCGGCAGCGCGCCTCGGGCGAGAAGTTTCGAGGGTCTCGGTCGAGACCTCGACGAAGCTGGACTTCTTCTGGGAACGCGCTCGCGAGGTCGACCCCGAGGGCACCCGAGATCTCAGCGAAGCGCGACACCGCGAGGTGTTCGCGATCTTGGCCGCCGAGATCCCCGGCCTCGATGCGGATCTTGTCGACGCCCTGCGCGAGACGCTGCTCGACACCTGGATCGCCTACGACGATGCGGTGCCGACTTTGCAAGCGTTGCGCGACCTCGGCGTCAAAGTTGTGGTGTTGAGCAACGCGGGTCTGGATATTCGTCCGGTCCTAGATCGCGTGGGGTTCACGCCGCTCGTGGATCACCTCGTGCTCAGCCGAGACGTGCAGTCGGTCAAACCTGATCCTGGCATCTTCCGGGCCGCCCTGGATCAGGCCGGCGTCGACGCCGGTGCCGCTCTCATGGTGGGCGACGCGTGGACCGACGACGGCGGCGCCGCCGACCTCGGGATCCGTACGCTGATCCTCCCACGCACGCCGATGCCGAGGCACGGGTTGGCCGTGGTGACCGCGCTGGTCGAGGCGTCGCGGTGGGTGTAGTCCGTCGGCCCGGTGTGGTTTCGAGACGCTCACTGCGTTCGCTCCTCAACCACCGAGATCGGTGGTCAGGTTTCGACCCGCCCGTCGCGGTCGGTGTAGTCCGTCGGCCCGGTGTGGTTTCGAGACGCTCACTGCGTTCGCTCCTCAACCACCGAGATCGGTGGTCAGGTTTCGACCCGCCCGTCGCGGTCGGTGTAGTCCGTCGGCCCGGTGTGGTTTCGAGACGCTCACTGCGTTCGCTCCTCAACCACCGAGATCGGTGGTCAGGTTTCGACCCGCCCGTCGCGCCCGCTCACGCGGGCGCGGGGCTCGCTCAACCTCTTCGCGTCACGCCGGCTGCGCCGGCGTGGCTCAGACGTTGAAGCCTAGGGCGCGCAGTTGCTCGCGGCCGTCGTCGGTGATCTTGTCGGGGCCCCAGGGCGGCATCCAGACCCAGTTGATGATCACCTCGTTGACCATCCCCTCCAGCGCCGAGTGGGTCTGGTCCTGGATCACGTCCGTCAGCGGGCAGGCCGCCGACGTCAGCGTCATGTCGATCACCACGTTGTCGTGCTCCTCGACGTGCACGCCATAGACCAGGCCGAGGTCGACGACGTTGATGCCGAGTTCGGGGTCGACGACGTCCTTCATCGCCTCGGTCACGTCCTCCTCGGTGAGGGTCGAGACGCCGCCAGTGGCTTCGGGTACGTCCGGCAGATCGCTGTGGTCAGTCATTGCTGGCTCCTTCGGTGCCGATGTCTGTCGCTTGGGCTGTCGCGTCCTTCCACGCCATCCAGCCCAGCAGTGCGCACTTCACGCGCGCGGGAAATTTGGCGACACCCGAGAACGCGATCGCGTCCTCGAGCACCTCTTCGTCGGGCTCGACCTGGCCCTTGCCTTGCATCAGGCGCAAGAACTCGTCTTGGATCGCAAGCGCCTCGTTAACCGGACGACCGATCACCAGGTCGGTGAGCACCGAGGTCGACGCCTGTGAGATCGAGCAGCCCAGGGCGTCGTACGACACGTCCTGCACCACCCCGTCGACGACATGCACCCGCAGGGTCACCTCGTCGCCGCACGTGGGGTTGACGTGATGCACCTCGGCCCCGAACGGATCACGAAGCCCCTTGTGATGGGGGTTCTTGTAGTGATCGAGGATGATCTCTTGATAGAGGCTGTCGAGTTCGGCGCTCATCAGTCCCCCAGTCCGAAGTAGTTGCGCGTGTAGTTCAGCCCGTCGATCAGTGCGTCGATCTCCGTGGGCGTCGTGTAGAGGTAGGACGACATCCGAGTCGACGCCTGCACGCCATAGCGCAGGTGCGCGGGTTTGGCACAGTGATGCCCGGCGCGTACCGCGATACCGAGGGTGTCGAGCACCGTCGCGATGTCGTGCGGGTGCACGCCGTCGATCTCGAAGGAGATCGCTCCCCCGCGCTGTGCGGCATCCAATGGCCCCAACACGCGCAGGCCCGGCACACTCTGCAGACCCTCCAACG
Source organism: Nocardioides sp. (assembly GCA_037045645.1). NCBI lineage: Bacteria > Bacillati > Actinomycetota > Actinomycetes > Propionibacteriales > Nocardioidaceae > Nocardioides > Nocardioides sp. The sequence goes on along the minus strand of JBAOIH010000001.1, from coordinate 1,451,216 downwards.
CGTACGCCGTGATCGCCTGCTCGTGCCGATGCACCTCGTCGAGACCGAGATGGCTCAGGTAGTCGACCGCAGCACCCAGACCGACGGCTTCGGCGATCGGCGGCGTGCCTGCCTCGAAACGGTGCGGGATGTCGGCGTACGTGGAGCGCTCCATCGTGACGGTCTCGATCATCTCGCCGCCACCCAGGAAGGGTGGCAGGTCGGACAGCAACGCCCGACGACCCCACAGCACGCCGATACCGGTTGGTCCGACGACCTTGTGGCCGGTGAAGACCAGTGCGTCCGGGCGCTCGTCCGCCGTCATCGTCGCCAGGTCGATCTTCAACTGCGGCGCTGCCTGTGAGGAATCCACGATCGCGATCGCACCGACCTCGTGAGCCTTGGCGCAAAGCCGTGCGACCGGGTTGATCGTGCCCAGCATGTTGGAGACCCAGGTGAAGGCGACGACCTTCGTACGCTCGTTGATCAACGAGTCGAGATCGGCGAGGTCCAGGTGTCCCTCGTCGGTCAGCCCGAACCAGCGCAAGGTCGCGCCCGTACGCTCACACAATTGTTGCCACGGCACGATGTTGGAGTGGTGCTCCATCTCGGTGATCACGATCTCGTCGCCGGGGCCTACCTGATGCGGACTCGGGTCACCCAGGGTGCGCGCGAGCAGGTTGAGTGCCTCCGACGCGTTCTTGGTGAAGATCACCTCGTCACGATCAGGTGCTCCCAGGAAGGTCGCCACCTTGTCTCGTGCCGCCTCGAACGCCTCGGTGGCCTCCGCACCCAACTGGTGCATGGCGCGGGCGATGTTGGCGTTGTGCCGCTCCAGGTGGTCGACCATGGCGTCGATCACGATCTGCGGCTTCTGCGAGGTGTTGGCCGAGTCCAGATAGACCAACGACCGCCCACCCGGGAGCGTGCGCTCCAGGATCGGGAAATCCTTGCGGACCACCGCGAGGTCGGGGAGAAGTCCGGGCAGGGACACGGTCAGACCGCGGCCTTCGTGTAGCGCTCGTAGCCCTCTGCCTCGAGTCGGTCGGCCAGTTCCGGACCGCCCTGGTCGGCGATCTGGCCGTTGACGAAGACGTGGACGTAGTCGGGCTTGATGTAGCGCAGGATCCGCGTGTAGTGCGTGATCAGCAAGACGCCCTTGTCCTTGTCCTCGGTGAAGCGGTTGACGCCCTCCGAGACGACCTTGAGCGCGTCGATGTCGAGGCCGGAGTCGGTCTCGTCGAGGACCGCGACCTTCGGGTCGAGCAACTCGAGTTGGGCGATCTCGTGGCGCTTCTTCTCACCGCCGGAGAAGCCTTCGTTGACATTGCGCTGGGCGAACGCGGCATCGAGCCCGGCGCGGTCCAGCGCGGTGTTGACGTCCTTGACCCACGTACGCAGCTTCGGTGCCGCGCCGTCGACGGCGGTCTTGGCCGTACGCAGGAAGTTGGACACCGAGACGCCGGGCACCTCGACGGGATACTGCATCGCCAGGAAGAGGCCGGCGCGCGCCCGCTCGTCGACGGTCATGTCGAGCACATTCTCACCGTCGAGGAGCACCTCTCCCCCGTCGATGTCGTACTTCGGGTGACCGGCGATGGCGTACGCCAGGGTCGACTTCCCCGAGCCGTTGGGGCCCATGATCGCGTGGACCTCGCCCGAGTTGATGGTGAGGTTGACGCCCTTGAGGATCTCCTTGGGGCCGTCCTCGGTCTGGACCGAGACGTGCAGGTCCTTGATCTCAAGCTTGCTCATTGCGGTGTAACTCCGTTCAGGGTGGAGGCGATGTCGACGTAGACGTCGCCACCGCGCAGTTCTGTGGCAAAAGTGGCGACGGGTTCGGTCGCCGGAAGGTTGGTGGGCTTGCCCGTACGCAGGTCGAACATCGACCCGTGCAGCCAGCACTCGATCTGGCAGTCGCGGACCTCACCCTCGCTGAGCGCCACATGTGCGTGGGAGCAGAGGTTCTCGATCGCGAAGACCTCGTCGTCACAACGGGTCATCGCGATGTCGAACCGTCCCAGCGTCACCGCGAGGGCCTCGTCGTGCGGGATGTCCGCCAACGCACAGGCGCGCTCGAAGGTCATCAGAGGACCTTGCCGGACACGTTCTTGGCGAGCTCGTCCTCGACGGTGGCTATCAGCCGCTCCTGGATCTGCTCGACGCCGATCTTGGCGATCAGGTCGTTGAAGAATCCGTGCACGACCAGACGCTTGGCTTCCTTCTCGTCGATCCCACGCGAACGCAGGTAGAAGAGCTGGTTGTCGTCGAAGCGTCCGGTGGCCGAGGCATGCCCCGCCCCCTCGATCTCCCCCGTCTCGATCTCCAGGTTGGGGATCGAGTCGGCCTGACAGCCGTCGGTGAGCACCAGGTTGCGGTTTTCTTCGTACGTCTCGATGCCCTCGGCGACCTTGCGGATGAGGACGTTGCCGACCCAGACGGTGTGCGCCTTCTCGCCCTGGAGGGCGCCCTTGTAGGACACGTGGCTTTTCGTACGAGGAGCCGTGTGGTCGGCGAACAACCTGTGCTCGATGTGCTGACCGGCGTCGGCGAAGTAGAGGCCGAGCAATTCAGCAGACCCGCCCGGGCCGTCGTACGTCACGTTGGTGTCCATGCGGACCAGATCGCCGCCGAACGAGATCGCGGCGTGCTTGTAGGTCGCGTCGCGACCGACGCGGGCCTGGTGGTGAGCCAGGTGGACGGCGTCGTCGTCCCAGTCCTGGATCGACACCACAGTCACGTCGGCGCCGTCGCCGACGACGATCTCCACGACCGCGGCGACCGCTGCCGAGCCGGTGTGGTTGATCACCACGACCGCCTTGGAGTGGTTGCCGAAGCGGAACGCCAGGTGCCCACCCGTCGTGTCGTCCACGGTCTCACCGACCACGTCGAACACAATCGGCTCGCTGAGTTCGGTCTCTGCCGGGACGTCGACGAGGACGGTTGCCGGCACATCGGCCATCACGCGGGCCGACCACAGGTCAATGGGTGCCCAGCCGCTGATCCCGCGCAACTCGCGCGCAGCGTCACCGGTCACGATCGAGACGGACGCCTCGGTCGTCTCGTTCCAGGTCAACTTCGACGTACGCCCGAGCAGCGGCGCGTCGGCGTGCAGGTTCCGTAGCCGCTTGAGCGGGGTGAATCGCCAGATCTCCTCGCGGCCGGTGGGCACGTAGTGATCGGCCACGTCGAACGACCCCGTGGGGTGCAGGTGCGACTCGACATGATCAAGTTCCAGCGCGCTTCGCACGCTGTCGACAGTGGCTGTCATCAGCCGACTGCTCCTTCCATTTGCAGTTCGATGAGTCGGTTGAGCTCGAGGGCGTACTCCATCGGGAGCTCCTTGGCGATCGGCTCGACGAAGCCACGCACGATCATCGCCATCGCCTCGTCCTGCTCCATGCCACGGCTCATCAGATAGAAGAGCTGGTCCTCGGAGACCTTGGAGACGCTGGCCTCGTGGCCCATCGAGACGTCGTCCTCGCGGATGTCGACGTACGGGTAGGTGTCCGAGCGGCTGATCTGGTCGACCAACAACGCATCGCACAGCACGTTGGACTTCGATCCGTGGGCGCCTTCGTTGACCTGGATCAGGCCGCGATAGGACGTACGCCCACCACCGCGCGCCACGGACTTGCTCAGGATGCTCGACGACGTGTGCGGCGCGGCGTGCACCATCTTGGCGCCCGCGTCCTGGTGCTGGCCCTCGCCCGCGAACGCGATCGAGAGGGTCTCACCCTTGGCGTGCTCGCCCATCAGGTAGACGGCCGGGTACTTCATCGTCACCTTGGATCCGATGTTCCCGTCGACCCACTCCATCGTCGCGCCCGCCTCGCACACGGCGCGCTTGGTGACGAGGTTGTAGACGTTGTTCGACCAGTTCTGGATGGTCGTGTAGCGGCAACGACCGCCCTTCTTGACGATGATCTCGACGACGGCGGAGTGCAGCGAGTCGGAGCTGTAGATCGGCGCGGTGCAGCCTTCTACGTAGTGCACGTACGCGTCCTCGTCCACGATGATCAGCGTGCGCTCGAACTGACCCATGTTCTCGGTGTTGATCCGGAAGTACGCCTGAAGCGGGATCTCGACGTGCACGCCTGGCGGGACGTACACGAACGAGCCACCGGACCACACGCTGGTGTTCAGCGCGGCGAACTTGTTGTCGCCGACCGGGATGATCGTGCCGAAGTACTCCTTGAAGATGTCCTCGTGCTCACGCAGCGCGGTGTCGGTGTCGAGGAAGATCACGCCCTGCTCCTCCAGGTCCTCACGGATCTGGTGGTAGACGACCTCGGACTCGTACTGCGCGGCGACTCCGGCGACCAGGCGCTGCTTCTCCGCCTCGGGGATGCCGAGCTTGTCGTAGGTGTTCTTGATGTCCTCGGGCAGGTCCTCCCAACTGGTGGCCTGCTTCTCGGTCGAGCGGACGAAGTATTTGATGTTGTCGAAGTCGATCGTCGAGAGGTCCGAACCCCAGGTTGGCATCGGCTTGCGGTCGAAGAGCTTCAGGCCCTTCAGGCGCAGGTCGAGCATCCACTGTGGCTCGTTCTTCTTGGCGGAGATGTCGCGTACGACCGCCTCGTTGAGACCACGCTGGGCGGTGGCGCCCGCGTCGTTGGCGTCGTGCCAGCCGAACTCATAGCGACCGATGTCCTTGAGCTTCGGGGTTGAGTTGCTCGACTCTCGTCGAGCCATCCTGCTCAGCGATGGAGGTCATCAGGACTTCCTCTCCTTCTTGATGTTCGGGATGCAGGTCGTGCAGACGCCGTCGCCGTGCGCGATGGTCGCCAGCCGCTGCACATGGGTGCCGAGGACGTTGGCGATCGCCTCTGTCTCGGCGTCACACAGTTGCGGGAACTCGTGGGCCACGTGGGCCACCGGGCAGTGCTGCTGGCACAGTTGCTGGCCCACGACGGGCAGTTCCTTGGCCGTCGCGGCGTACCCCTCGCGGCTGAACACCAACGCCAACGCCTCAGCGGGGGTCAACTCCGGGTGCTCGGTGGTCACCGTGTCGTAGTCGCGCTCGATGAAGGCGACCCGGCGTCGAGCGAACTCGACCACCGCGTCGTCGCCACTCGTCTCGGCCAGGAACCTCAGCGCTTGCGCGGCGAGGTCGTCGTACTGCTGGTCGAACTCGTCGCGACCTGCCTGAGTGAGCACGAACTCGCGAGCCGGACGCCCCCGTCCACGCTGGCCGTACACCGCGCGATCGCGGCCCTCGATCATCGCAAGTTCGCCGAGATGGTCGAGGTGCCGGCGTACGGCGGCTGCAGTCAACTCCAGACGTTGCGCCAATTCGGCTGCCGTGGACGGGCCGTTCTCCAGGATCGACCGCGCGACCCGGTCACGGGTCGGAGCGTCGCCCGAGGCCGACTGATCCGTTCCCTTGTCCAATTGCACAAGCCAAGTGTGACGTTATTGCGGTTGCCATTTCAACAAAGGTGACCCTTACTTGATCGAGCCCGCGTGCGAATTGACTGAACCCCACCACTCACACCGCGGAAGCGGGCAAGGGGTGGGGGTCCAGAGGTCAATCAGCAGCCAGCGCCGGTGACCGTGGCATTGAAGACACCCAGGTCTGTCGAGCCTCGGACCAGCCCTCCCTCGTTGCTCTCGACGGCCGCTCCTAGACTGTCGCCGTGGCCGCCAATACCCCCGCCGTCGAGATCGACGCGCTGGTGATGAGGTACGGCAGCAAGGTTGCCGTGGACGATCTGTCGTTGACAGTCGCACCCCGGACGATCACCGCCGTTCTCGGCCCTAACGGTGCGGGCAAGACCACCACCTTGGAAACCTGCGAAGGCTTCCGTACGCCACACCGGGGCACGGTGCGCGTGCTCGGGCTCGACCCTGTCCAGGACCACGCACGGCTGGTCCCCCGTCTCGGCGTGATGCTGCAGTCCGGGGGCGCCTGGTCAGGAGCGCGCGCGGACGAGATGTTGACCCACATGGCTCGCTTGCACGCCCACCCCCTCGAACCCGACGTCCTGGTCGAGAGACTCAGCCTGGGCGACTGCGGGCGGACGCCGTATCGGCGGCTGTCGGGAGGCCAGCAGCAACGGCTGTCGTTGGCGATGGCCTTGATCGGACGCCCCGAACTGCTGTTCGTCGACGAGCCCACAGCGGGCATGGACCCGCACGCGCGACGCGCGACCTGGCAGTTGCTGCGCGAGGTGCGCGACGCCGGGGCGACCGTCGTACTCACCACACACTTCATGGACGAGGCGGAGAAACTGGCCGATGAGGTTCACATCATCGACCGCGGACGCCTGGTGGCGTCGGGCACACCCGCAGAGTTGACGGCGGGCGAGCAGTCGCTCGAAGAGGTGTTCTTGGCGCTGACCGGTGACGGCCGATGAGCCTGTTCACACCCGCGCCGGGGGCGGCCCCGTACGCGCAGATGGTGCGTGCTCAAGCCACCATGGAAGCCCGTCTCCTGGTGCGCAACGGGGAACAACTCCTGCTCGCGGTCGTGGTCCCCGTGCTCGTGTTGGTCGGCGCGGTTCTGGGCGCGGATCGCCTGGGCCTAGACCTCTCGTCACCGGCGGTCGACGTCTTCACCCCGGGAGTGCTAGCCCTGGCTGTGATGTCGTCGGCCTTCACGTCGCTGGCGATCGCCACCGGCTTCGAACGCCGCTATGGCGTGATCAAACGACTGGGCGCATCTCCCCTGCCCCGCTCCGGGCTCCTGCTGGGCAAGGTGCTCGCGCTGGCCATCGTGATGGTGGCTCAGATGATCGTGATCGGCGGTGTGGGGCTCGCGCTCGGCTGGAGCCCTGCGTGGGGTGGGGTGCCCGCGGCGCTGGTCGGAGTGCTGCTCGGCACCTTCGCGTTCGCGGGTCTGGGAATGCTCGTGGCCGGCGTGCTTCGAGCCGAGGCCACGCTTGCCGCGGCCAATCTTGTCTATCTGCTCCTGATGGCCGGAGGCGGCGTCGTACTCCCGACCTCGACCTACGGTTCGGCAGAGGGCTTCGTACGCCTGCTGCCGTCGGGAGCGCTGGGAGATGCCCTCCGGACTGCGTTCCTCGACGGGGCCTGGGCGCCGGGGGCGCTGCTCGTACTCCTGGCCTGGGGCATCGTCGCCACCGCACTGACCGCGAGGACCTTCCGATGGGAATGACCGACCGACTGGCCCCGCTCACGCGTTGGCTGTGGCCGTTGGCGATCGCCAACCTGCTGGCCAACATCATGCTCGTTGTGACGGGTGCGGCAGTACGCCTGACCGGCTCGGGTCTGGGCTGCCCGACGTGGCCGCGATGCACCGAGGAGTCCTATCGCGCACACGGCGAGTTGGGTATCCATGGCGTCATCGAATTCGGCAACCGGCTGCTGACCTTCGTCCTCGTCGCGCTGGCGATCTTGCTGTTCCTCGCCGCGCTGGCCTCGCGCAATCGACGCGCGCTGATCATCTCCACCTTGATCGCCTTCGGGATCCCGCTCCAGGCGATCATCGGCGGGATCACCGTGTTGACGCAGTTGAACCCGTGGGTCGTGGGCTTCCACTTCATCGCCTCGATGGTGATCGTGATGTTGTGCGTGGCGCTGCTCGACCATCTTCGTTCGCCCACCCGGTCGGCGGCGGCGCCGCTCACGCGTGCAGTCGCGTTCGCGACATTCGTCGTCGGCTGGATCGTGCTGTACCTCGGCACGGTCGTGACCGGCGCCGGACCCCATGCGGGCGACGAAGACGCGAAACGAAATGGGCTGGACCCGGCCACCATGTCGCACTGGCACGCGTACGCGGTCTATCTCCTCGTGGCTCTCACGCTCGCCCTACTCGTGCTCGCCTTGCGTACGCGTGATCGGTGGCTGTCGCTGATCGCCGCCATCGTGCTGGCGATCGAGGTCAGTCAAGGCGTCCTCGGCTGGGTGCAGTACTGGCTCGATCTGCCGGTGTTGCTGGTCGCGCTGCACATGCTGGGCGCTGGCTTGCTCGCCGCCGGACTGGCGCGGATCGCGTTGGCAGTGCTCCCCCACCCCCGTTGAGTTGGGCCCAACTCAACGCAGGACGGGGTCCAGGGCCACGGCCACGAACAGCAGGGCCAGGTAGAGGTTCGAGACGTGGAAGAGGTTCATCGGCTGGATCTCGGCGAGGACTTCGGTACGCCGGGTGCGCGACCAGAGTCGGTGTGCCGAGACCAGGAAGACCGCACCGAGCACGACCGCTGCCGCGACGTACACCCAGGAGGTGTCCGCGATCGGCCACAACGCCAGTGAGGTCGCCACGGTCGCCCAGGTGTAGAGCACGATCTGCTTGCCAACCTCGGCCGCCGGCTTGACCACGGGCAACATCGGCACGTCGACGCCCGCATAGTCTTCGCGATAGCGCAGCGCCAGCGCCCAGGTGTGTGGTGGGGTCCAGAAGAAGACGACCAGGAAGAGTACGACCGGGGGCCAGGCAAGTTCGTTGGTTACCGCGGTCCAGCCGATCAGGGCCGGGAAGCAGCCCGCCAGGCCGCCCCACACGATGTTCTGAGTCGTCCGACGCTTGAGCCACATCGTGTAGACGAACAGGTAGAACAACTCAGCGACCAACGCGAGTCCGGCCGAGAGCCAGTTGACCCACACGGCCAAGATCACGGTCGCGATCACGCCCAGCGCAATGCCGAAGATCGTGGCCGAGACGGGCGAGACGATGTGTCGCGGCAGCGCGCGTCGCCGCGTACGCCGCATCTGCTCGTCGATGTCGCGGTCATAGACGCAGTTGAGTGCCGAGGCCGAGCCCGCGGACAAGGCCCCACCGACGACGGTCGCCACGACGAGGCCCAACGGCGGGATGCCGCCCGCGGCGTAGAACATCACCGGGACCGTGGTCAGGAGGAGGAGTTCGATCACGCGCGGCTTGGTGAGACCGACGTAAGCCGCGACCACATCGCGCCAGGTGGCACGGTCGGCGTTCGGGTCAGCCTTCGAAGGAGTCGTCGCGTCATCTGCAGCCGCAGCCGATGCCGAGGAGCCGACGTGAGTCACGAACAAGAACCCTTTGAGAAATGGACCCGGGAAGGTGTGGGTGGATTGCGGGGTCGAGTCTAACGTCAGCCCTCGGTAGGCTCGATTCGGTGGCAGCGCCGCCGACTGCCGACAGATGAATCCGCCGAGAGGAACCCCGTGACCACACTGCCCGCCAAGCTCGACTGGACCGAACTCGACGACAAGGCGGTCAACACCGTCCGCGCTCTCGCGATGGACGCGGTGCAGAAGGTCGGCAACGGACACCCCGGCACCGCGATGAGCCTCGCCCCGGCGGCGTACCTGCTCTTCCAAAAGGTGATGCGCCACGATCCCGCCGATCCCAACTGGATCAACCGCGACCGCTTCGTCCTGTCCTGCGGCCACTCCAGCCTGACGCTCTATATCCAGCTCTACCTCGGCGGATTCGGGCTGGAACTGGAAGACATCAAGTCGTTGCGTACGTGGGGCTCCAAGACTCCCGGGCACCCGGAGTACGGCCACACCGCCGGTGTTGAAACCACCACCGGGCCACTGGGCCAGGGCATTGGCAATGCCGTCGGCATGGCGATGGCAGCACGCCGGCAGCGCGGGATCCTCGACCCGGAGTCGGCACCGGGTGAATCGCCCTTCGACCACCACATCTACGCACTGTGCTCGCGACGGCGACATCCAGGAGGGGGTGAGCGCGGAGGCCTCCGCCATCGCGGGTGTGCAGGAGTTGGGCAACCTGACCCTGATCTACGACGACAACCGGATCTCCATCGAGGACAACACCGACATCGCACTCGGCGAGGACGTCCGGCAAGCGCTACGAGGCGTACGGCTGGCACGTCCAGACGGTCGACTGGACCCACGACGGCGGCAAGTACGTCGAGGACGTCGACGCGCTCTATCGAGGCCATCCGCAAGGCTGAGGCCGTCACCGACAGGCCCAGCTTCATCGTGCTCAAGACGATCATCGCCTGGCCCGCGCCCAACCTGCAGAACACCGGCAAGTCGCACGGTTCGGCTCTGGGTGCCGAGGAGGTCGCCGCTACCAAGAAGGTGATCGGCTTCGACCCCGAGCAGACCTTCGAGGTCGCCGCCGACGTCATCGCGCACACCCGCGAGTTGGCCAAGCGCGGGATTGATGCGGGCGCTCAGTGGGATGAGGCGTACGCCGCGTGGGCGAGCCGCTATCCCAAGCGCGCCGAACTGCTGCACCGCGTGGCTCGCCGCGAGCTTCCCGAGGGCTGGGACGCGGATCTGCCCACCTTCCCCGCCGACCCCAAGGGGATGGCGACCCGCAAGGCCTCCGGCGCGGTGATCAACGCGATCGCCGAGAAGATGCCCGAGTTCTGGGGCGGTTCGGCCGACCTGGCCGACTCCAACAACACCACCATCGAGAGTGCGCCGTCGTTCCTGCCCACCGACCGCTCGACGAAGATGTGGAAGGGCGACCCGTACGCCGGGCGGGTGCTGCACTTCGGCATCCGCGAGCACGCCATGGGCGCGATCATGAACGGCATCGCCGCGCACGGCGGCACCCGCGTCTTCGGTGGCACCTTCTTGACGTTCTCCGACTACATGCGCGGCGCCGTACGCCTGTCCGCGATCATGCAACTGCCCGTGACGTACGTGTGGACGCACGACTCGATCGGTCTGGGCGAGGACGGCCCGACGCACCAGCCGGTCGAGCACCTCGCCGCTCTGCGCGCCATCCCCGGCCTGGACATCGTGCGCCCGGCCGACGCCAACGAGACGACCGCCGCGTGGCACACGATCATGGAGCACACCGACCGTCCGGCGGGCATCATCTTGAGCCGGCAGAACCTGCCGGTGTTCCCGCGCGGCGAGGACGGCTTCAACTCCACCGACGACGTGCACCGCGGCGGCTACATCCTGCTCGACTCCGAGGGCGACGGACTGCCCGACGTCGTGCTCATCGCCACGGGCTCCGAGGTGCAACTGGCCGTCGAGGCCAGGTCGATCCTGGCCGAGCAGGGAGTCCGCGCGCGGGTGGTCTCGCTGCCGTGCCGCGAGTGGTTCGACGCGCAGGACTCCGCCTACCGCGAGCGGATCATCCCGCCGACGGTCAAGGCTCGGGTCAGCGTCGAGGCCGGCGTGGCGCAGGGGTGGCGCGATCTGGTCGGCGACCACGGCCGGATCATCTCCCTGGAGCACTACGGCGCGTCGGCGGACTTCGAGCGGATCTTCCGCGAGTTCGGCATCACCGCTCAGGCAGTGGCGGACGCGGCGCAGGACAGCCTGCGCGTCGTGACCGGCTGAAAGCACATCACTAGAGAGGAATCCAGCATGACGAACAATCTGCAAGAACTCTCCGAGGCCGGTGTCTCGATCTGGCTCGACGACCTGTCGCGCGAGCGCCTCGAGACCGACAACCTGGCCGACCTGGTGAAGGACTCGCACGTGGTGGGCGTGACCACGAACCCGGCGATCTTCGCCGCGGCGCTCGCCGAGGGCGAGCGCTATGACGCTCAGGTGCGCGAGTTGGCGAGCACCGGCGCCGATGTCACCCGCACGATCTTCGAGTTGACGACCACGGACGTACGCAATGCATGCGACCTGCTGCGTCCCGTTTATGACGCCACCGACGGCGTCGACGGACGGGTCTCGATCGAGGTCACGCCCGACCTTGCCGACGACACCGACGGCACCGTGGCGCAAGCGGCGGAACTGTGGAAGACCGTCGATCGGCCGAACCTGTTCATCAAGATCCCCGGCACCGAGGCCGGCTGGCCGGCGATCACCGAGACCATCGCCCAAGGCATCGACGTCAACGTCACCTTGATCTTCGGGTTGCAGCAGTACGAGCACGTGATGGAGGCGTACGTCGCCGGGCTGGAGCAGGCGCAGGAGGCCGGCCTCGACCTCTCCCAGATCCACTCCGTTGCGTCGTTCTTCGTCTCACGCGTCGACACCGAGATCGACAAGCGGTTGGAGTCCATGGGTGCGGACAAGGCGCTGTTCGGCCGTGCCGGTGTCGCCAACGCGCGGCTGGCCTACCAGGCGTACGAACGCTTCTTCGCCACCCCGCGCTGGCGCGCCCTCGAGGAGGCCGGCGCCAACCGCCAGCGCCCGCTGTGGGCCTCGACGGGCGTGAAGAACCCCGACTACGACGACACGATGTACGTGATCGATCTGGTCGCCCCCAACACCGTCAACACCATGCCCGAGAAGACCCTCGACGCGGTCCGCGACCACGGAGAAGTCAAGGGTGACCAGGTCACCACGATGTATGACGACGCCGAGGCAACGATGCAGTCGCTGGCCGAGGCGGGCATCGACTACGACGACGTGATCGAGGTGTTGATCAAGGAAGGCGTCGACAAGTTCGTCAAGGCATGGGACGAAGTGATCGAGGACGTGCAGACGGGTCTCGACGCCGCCAAGGCCGACTCGTGAACGATCCGATCGACCCCAGCACGACCACTGCATGGGCGGCTCTGGAAGACCTCGCCGACGAATTCGATCCGGACCTGCGCGCCTGGCTCGCCGACGAGCAACGCGTCACGCGCTGGACCCACACGGCCGGGGACCTGTTCGTCGATCTGTCGAAGTCCCTGGCCGACGACGCCGTCCTGTCCACGCTGCTCACCCTCGCCTCCCAGACCGGGGTCGCGGCGCGACGGGAGGCGATGTTCGCCGGCGAGCACATCAACGTCACCGAGGATCGAGCGGTGCTGCATACGGCGCTGCGACTGCCAAGATCGGCAGCGTTGACCGTGGACGGGCAGGACGTGGTTGCCGACGTGCACGAGGTGCTCGACCGGGCGTACGCGTTCGCGTCACGAGTGCGCGACGGCGACTGGACCGGCATCACCGGTCAGCGCATCGCGACGGTGGTCAACATCGGCATCGGCGGCTCCGACCTCGGCCCCGTGATGGCGTACGAAGCCCTCGCCCCCTACCGTCAGGCCGGCCTGGAGTGCCGATTCATCTCCAACATCGACCCGACCGACGCTGCCTTGACGCTGACCGGGCTCGACCCCGAAACGACACTGTTCATCGTCTCGTCCAAGATGTTCGGGACGCTGGAGACGCTGACCAATGCGCGGCTGTGCCGGGCTTGGCTGCTCGATCGTTTGCGTGCTGTCGGTGCACTCGACGATGTCGAGGACTCCGATGCCGTCGCCAAGCACTTCGTCGCGGTCTCGACCGCACTCGACAAGGTTGCCGACTTCGGGATCGACCCGGCCAACGCCTTCGGCTTCTGGGACTGGGTCGGCGGTCGCTATTCGATGGACTCCGCAATCGGATTGTCGCTGATGATCGCCGTCGGGCCCTCGCATTTCGCCGACATGCTGGCGGGCTTCCATACGATGGACGAGCACTTCCGTACGGCTCCCGACACCGACAACGTGCCACTGCTGGTGGGGCTGCTGAACGTCTGGTACGTCAACTTCCTCGGTGCGGAGACGCACGCCGTACTCCCCTATTCGCAACTGCTGCACCGCTTCCCGGCGTACCTGCAGCAACTGACGATGGAGTCCAACGGCAAGGGCGTGCGCTGGGACGGGGCGCCGGTCACCACCGACACCGGTGAGGTCTTCTGGGGCGAACCCGGCACCAACGGTCAGCACGCGTTCTATCAACTGATCCATCAGGGGACGCGACTGGTGCCCGCCGACTTCCTCGCGTTCGCGAACCCGGCGTACGACCTCAAGGACGGCGACACGGACGTCCACGAACTCTTCCTCGCCAACTTCTTCGCGCAGACGCAAGCACTGGCGCTGGGCAAGACCGAGGAGGAGGTACGCGCGGAGGGCACGGCCGAGGAGATCGTGTCGGCGCGCGTCTTCACCGGCAATCGTCCGACGACGTCGATCATGGCTCCGTCCTTGACCCCCTCGGTATTGGGGCAACTGATCGCGCTCTACGAGCACATCACCTTCGTGCAGGGCGCGGTGTGGGGCATCGATTCCTACGACCAGTGGGGTGTCGAGCTGGGCAAGCAACTAGCCCAACGACTCGCCCCGGCCGTGTCGGGAGACCAGTCCGTGGCCGATGAGCAGGACGCCTCGACGCGCGGTCTGATCGCCTACTACCGGGAGCACCGTTCATGAAGAACCCCCTGCGCGATCCGCAAGACCGCCGACTTCCCCGCATCGCCGGACCGTGCGGCATGGTCCTCTTCGGTGTCACCGGCGACCTGGCGCGCAAGAAGATCATGCCCGCGATCTATGACCTGGCCCATCGCGGTCTGCTGCCGCCGGGCTTCTCGCTGGTGGGTTTCGCGCGACGCGACTGGGAGGACCAGGACTTCGCGCAGATCGTCCACGACTCGGTGAAGGAGCATGCGCGTACGGAGTTCCACGAAGAGGTCTGGGCGCAACTGGCGGAGGGCTTCCGGTTCGTCCCCGGCGACTTCTCCGACGACGTCGCCTTCGACACGCTTCGTCGTACGATCGAAGAACTCGACGTGGCCCGCGGCACCGGCGGCAACCACGCGTTCTACCTCTCCATCCCACCGAAGTTCTTCGGCGATGTGGTCCAGCAGTTGGAGGAGCACGGTCTCACCGAGTCTCGCGACGACGCCTGGCGCCGCGTCGTGGTGGAGAAGCCGTTCGGGCACGACCTCGAATCGGCGCGCGAACTCAACGGCATCCTCAACACCGTCTTTCCCAGTGGCTCGATCTTCCGCATCGACCACTACCTGGGCAAGGAGACGGTGCAGAACATCTTGGCGATGCGCTTCGCCAACACGATGTGGGAGCCGTTGTGGAACGCCAACTACGTCGACCACGTGCAGATCACCATGGCCGAGGACATCGGCATCGGGGGCCGCGCGGGTTATTACGACGGTGTCGGTGCTGCTCGTGACGTGATCCAGAACCACCTGCTGCAACTCCTGGCGCTGGTCGCGATGGAGGACCCCGTCGAGTTCGATGCCGAGAGTCTGCGGATCGAGAAACTCAAGGTCCTGCGCGCGCTGCGACGCCCGCCTCGCGTGGACCTGTCGACCGCGCGCGGACAGTACGCCGACGGCTGGCAGGGCGGCGTCGAGGTGCAGGGCTTCCTGGAGGAGGAGGGCATCTCGAAGTCGTCGGTGACCGAGACGTACGCCGCGATCAAACTGTTCGTGGACACCCGGCGTTGGGCTGGCGTGCCGTTCTATCTGCGCACCGGCAAGCGGCTGGGACGGCGTGTTACCGAGGTCGCGATCATCTTCAAGAAGGCGCCGCACCAGCCTTTCAGCGTGACCGACACCGAGGATCTGACGCAGAACGCGATCGTGATCCGGGTCCAGCCCGACGAGGGGCTCACCGTGCGCTTCGGCTCCAAGGTGCCGGGCAACACGATGGAGATCCGCGACGTGAACATGGACTTCGCGTACGGCGGCTCGTTCACCGAGGCCTCGCCCGAGGCGTACGAACGTCTGATCCTCGACGTCCTGCTCGGCGACCCACCGCTCTTCCCGCGGCACGAGGAGGTCGAGTTGGCCTGGCAGATCCTCGACCCGATCCTGGAGTCATGGGCGCGCAAGGGCAAGCCGGATCAGTACGAGTCCGGCGGCTGGGGCCCGAAGTCTGCCGACGACCTGATGGCCCGCGACGGCCGGATGTGGAGGCGTCCCTGATGGGCAACCTGATCGAACTCACCGACACCAACTCGTCGGAGATCGCCGCAGAATTCGTACGCGCGCGAGTGCGCGCCGGCAGCCCGATGATGGGCATGGTGATGACCCTCGTCGTCGTGGTCGACGAGGAAGGCTCGTCTGAGGCGATGCAGACCGCCGAGATGGCGTGTCGAGCCCACCCGGCTCGGATCCTTGGTGTGGTGCTCGGTGCGGCTCGCGGTGCTGCTCGGGTCAACGCGCAGGTTGGCGCGGGCGCAGCCGGAGGTGGCGAGCGCGCCCTGATCCGACTCTCTGGTCCGGTCGTGAAGCACGCCGCGAGCGTCGTACTCCCTTTGTTGCTGCCCGACTCCCCCGTCGTCGTGTGGTGGCCCGCGGACCATCCCGCCGACCCGGCCGGTGATCCGCTCGGCCGCCTGGCCAACCGTCGGATCACCGACGCGGCTTTCGTCACCCGCGGCAAGAAGGCGGCGATGGTGGGCCAGTGCGAGGTGTACGCGCCCGGCAACTCCGACCTGGCCTGGACCCGGATCACGCCGTGGCGCGCGCTGTTGGCAGCGGCGTTGGATCAGCACCCCTTGAAGGTCACGGGAGGCTGTGTCGCTGCCGAACGGATCAGTCCGTCCGCGGACCTGCTGGTCGCGTGGCTCGCGTCCCGACTCAAGGTCTCGATCGAGCGGCGAAACTCCGACGGCCCGGGCATCACCGACGTCACGTTGGAGACCAAGGAAGGGCCGATCGAGTTGGTCCGGCTCGACGGCAAGCTGGCCACCTTCCGCTCTCCGGGCAAACCGGATCGACCGGTGGCCCTGCGGCGGATGGATCCCCCGGAGCTGCTGGCCGAAGAACTTCGCCATCTCGACGAGGACGACATCTATGCCGAGACGGCGAAGTGGCTCGTCGCGCATGGCTGAGCCCGTCGTACGCATCTTCGACTCGGGCGAGTCGATGGCCGCTGCCGTGGCCTCGGCATTTGTCTCGCTGGTCGGGCAGGCGCCACCTGCGGTCGCGCACGGGGCGCCGATCCACGAGATCGCGCTGACAGGTGGGTCCATCTCGCGGGTGATCCATCGTGAGATGGCTGGTCTGGCATCTTCCGTGGACTGGTCGCGGGTGCGGTTCTGGTGGGGCGACGATCGGTTCGTACCCACTGCTTCTCAGGACCGCAACGCCGCCCAGGCGTGGTCGGATCTCTTGTCGGTCCTCGTGTCCTCTCCAGCCGGAGCGTTGCCTCGGGCTCACGTCATGGCGATGCCCGCCAGCGACGAGGTGCGTGATGTCAACACCGCTGCGGATGTCTACTCCGACATCGTGCGTGCCGAGGGGACCGGCGGCTTCGAACTCGTGATGCTCGGCGTGGGACCCGACGGCCACGTGGCGTCGCTCTTCCCGCATCACCCGGCAGCGGCTTTGACCAACCGGATCGCGGTGCCGGTGACGGACTCACCAAAGCCGCCACCCGAGCGGGTCTCTCTCACCTTCGAGGCCTTCGCACGGTCTGCTCGCGTCTGGTTCGTGGTCAGTGGCGAAGACAAGGCCGAAGCGGTTGCACGAGCACTGGCTTCTCACACCCCGCGCGGCGAAGCTGCCGCTTCGGACGAGGACCCCAACGACGCGTGGTCCGACCCGCTCGTACGCGACACCCCCGCGCGCGGCGTACGCGGCCAGGTCGAGACCGTGTGGTGGCTCGATCAAGGCGCCGCCTCCCTCCTCCCCCACCGGGCGGAAACGCACGCGTGAAACCTGCCCACCGGGCGGAAACGCACGCGTGAAACCTGCCCAGCGGGCGGAAACGCACGCGTCCACCTAGTGCTGCGGTCGCCCCAGGTCGATGATCCTCGAAGTGCGGATCCCTAAGGTCGCGCGCGCCCGCTCGTACCCCGATCGCAACATGTCGGTCGCGGCGAGCTGTGGGCCGTACAGATCCTCCTTGGTGAAGACCTCCATCTGCCAACCTCGTTCCTCGGAGAGCCAGCGCAGTCGGCCGTCGTCGTGGGCGCGGGTGTCCTCGGAGTGGAATGGCTCGCCGAAGTACTCGACCCCGTACAGCACCACCTCGGCGCCGACATCGATGCGATAGCGCGGTCGTCCGTCGTCGCAGTACACCCACATCTGCATGTCCGGCCAGGGATTTCCCGAGTCGTGCCAGTGCAATCGCAGCGCGCTTTCAGGCGGAGACTCGGCGCGCGGATCGCCTAGGGGTGCGAGAGTCCGCAACTGCCGTACGCCTCGGAAACCCTTGAACCGGTTGATCTCGAACGCCAACTCGGCCGGCTCGACACCGAGTCGCAAGAATCCATCAATCGCGCTCAATGCGTCATATCGCCACAGCAGGCGACCCAGATCGCAGGCCGTGCGAAGGGGTGTCGTCAGCGCCACCCCACCCCTGACCTCGATGTCGCGGTCGAGAAGGCCCCGGGTCCCGCTACGCACGCCGTCACGGCGCATCCGATTGGCGTCGCGGCTGAAGACGTCCAGGTCGGGCAGCTCATAGATGGCGCTGCGCGGCAATGCGTCGACCCCATGCAACCAGGCGGCGGTGCGATCCACCACGATGGCGTGGTCAGGGACGACCAGCCGTACGGCAGCCAAGCGCAGCGCCAACGCATCGGGAACCTGCGACGCGACATACACGCCATGCAGTACGGGTCGTACGAATCCACAGGTGGTCAGCCGACCCAGGAGTCCTCGGCTGACCCCGAGTCCGCGCGCTTGCTTGACCGTGAAAGGCCGATCGAGAGGCAAGGGAGATTCGGGCCCCAAGACCGCGCCGCTGCGACACCATAGTGGAAGTTGATTCATGCGCCGACTCTTGCCGAACTGGCGAGGTCGGCGCTTGGCTATCCACAGGGCACGTGTGGGTGCGCTCGCCGAGCACGGCTCGTACGTGCGTTTGCGCCCGCTCGGCGGGTTTCACGCGTGCGTTTGCGCCCGCTCGGCGGGTTTCACGCGTGCGTTCGCGCCCGCTCGGCGGGTTTCACGCGTGCGTTTGTGCCCGGTCAGAAGACGATGTCGCCGGACTTGCGCCGCCGCCGGAGCAGGTCGACGGCGTCGCTGAGGATGTCCTTGGCCTCTGCGTCGGAGCGGCGCTCCTTCACGTACGCCAGGTGCGTCTTGTAGGGCTCGATCTTCGGAGCCGGCGGCGGGTTCTCACTGTCCACCGACGCCGGAAGGCCGCACTTGGGGCAGTCCCACGTCTCAGGCGGCACCGCCTCGATCGCGAAACTGACCACGGCCTTGTGACCGTGCGAGCAGAAGAAGGTGACCGCCTGGCGCGGAGCTGCGTCGCCGCGCTCGGCTTCACCCATCGGTCCAGCACCGACCCGGCTACCCCGGATCGCGTTGCCACCACCAGCCAACGTACGTCGTCCTCTCTGGACTATCGAGAAACTTGGGAGAAAGTAGGAAAGCCGGCTCAGCCGTGCGCGTACGTCAACCCGAGCGCGATGATCGAGGCGAACCAGATTAGGCCGACGCCGACGGTGAAACGATCGAGGTTGCGTTCGGCCACGGACGAGCCGCCGAGAGAACTGGAGACCCCGCCGCCGAACATGTCGGACATTCCGCCGCCGCGGCCCTTGTGCAGCAGCACGAGAACGATCATCAGCAAGCTGGTGAGGATCAGCAGGATGGTAAAGGCAAGAATCACGGGAGGAGCCTACGTCAGGACCCTGCGGTTCAGAGAACGGGCAGGTCGTAGAAGCGACAGATTCCGCCGAACTCGTCGACCTGCAGCGACGCTCCCCCAACGAGCGCGCCGTCCACGTCGGGCTGCGCCATGATCGCCGCGACGTTGGCGGCCTTGACCGAGCCGCCGTACAGCACGCGTACGGAGTCCGCCGCCTCGTCGCCGTGCACCTCACGCACACGCTCACGAATGGCCGCGCAGACCTCCTGCGCGTCGTCGGGAGTGGCAACCTCGCCGGTGCCGATCGCCCAGACCGGCTCGTACGCGATCACCAGCGACGCCACGTCCTTGGCCGAGAAGCCCGCGAGCGAGCCGTCGACCTGAGCCAACGTGTAGGCCACCTGCTCGCCAGCCTTGCGGACGTCGAGACCTTCACCGACACACACGATCGGGATCATCTTGGCGTCGTACGCCTTGTGCGCCTTGGCGCTGACCAAGGCGTCGGATTCGTTGTGGTACTCGCGGCGCTCGGAGTGACCGACGACGACGTACGAGCACCCCAGCTTGGCCAGCATCGAGGCCGAGACCTCACCGGTGTAGGCGCCACTGTCGTGCTCCGACACGTCCTGCGCGCCGTACCCGATCTGCAGGTTGTCGCCATCGACGAGCGTCTGCACCGAGCGCAGGTCGACGTACGGCGGGATCACCACGACCTCGGCCTTGGCGTAGTCGTGGCGCTTGTCGGAAAGCGTCCACGCCAACTTCTGGACCAGTGCCACCGCTTCCTGGTGGTTCAGGTTCATCTTCCAGTTGCCGGCCATCAGCGGCGTGCGAGCCATGTCAGTTCCCTTCGATCACGGCGATGCCGGGCAGTTCCTTGCCCTCGAGGTACTCCAGGGACGCGCCGCCGCCCGTGGAGATGTGGCCGAACGCGGCCTCGTCGAATCCGAGAGTGCGTACGGCCGCCGCCGAGTCGCCGCCACCGACGACGGTGAGACCAGGGGCCTCGGTGAGGGCCTGCGCCACGGCTCGGGTGCCCCCGGCGAAGGCATCGGTCTCGAAGACGCCCATCGGCCCGTTCCAGAACACCGTCTGAGCGTCCGCCAGCGCCGCCGCGAAGGCAGCCGCCGACTCCGGTCCGATGTCGAGACCCAGCGCGTCGGCCGGGATGGCGTCCGCCGCCACGACTTGGGGCTGCGGCTCACGCTCTCCCGACGGGAACGCGGTGTCGACCACGATGTCGGTCGGCAACAACAACTCGACGCCGCGCTCGGCGGCTTCGTCCAGATAACGCCGGCACACCTCGACCTGGTCCTCTTCGAGCAGGCTCTTGCCCACCTCGAAGCCCTTGGCCTTCAAGAAGGTGAACACCATGCCGCCGCCGATGAGCAGTTTGTCGGCCTTCTCCAGCAGGTTGTCGATCACGCCGAGCTTGTCGGAGACCTTCGAGCCACCCAGCACCACGACGTACGGGCGGGCCGGGTCCACTGTGAGGCGACGCAACACATCGACCTCCTTGGCGACCAGACCGCCCATGGCGGACGGGAGGATCTGCGCGACGTCGTACACGCTGGCCTGCTTGCGGTGGACTACTCCGAACCCGTCGGAGACGAACGCATCCGCGAGGGCGGCGAGTTCAGCGGCGAAGGCAGCCCGCACGGCGTCGTCCTTGCTGGTCTCGCCCGCGTTGAAGCGCACGTTCTCCAGCACGGCGACGTCGCCGTCGGACAGACCCGCGACGGTCGCGCGGGCCGAGTCGCCCACCGTGTCGGTCGCGAACGAGACGTCGCGACCGAGCAGCTCGCCGAGCCGAGCCGCCACGGGCGCAAGGGAGTACTTCGGGTCGGGTTCGCCCGTCGGGCGACCCAGGTGCGCCGTGACGACGACCCGGGCCCCCGCGTCGGAGAGCGCCTTGATGGTCGGCACGCTCGCGCGAATCCGACCGTCATCGGTGATGGTGGTGCCGTCCAGCGGGACGTTCAGGTCCGAACGGACCAGCACGCGCTTGCCGCGTACGTCACCCAACGACTCGATTCCGGACATGCTGGCGCTCTCCTTGCTTCGAACGAAACCTGGGTCAGACGACTCAGAGCGACTTGCCGACGAGCTCGGTCAGGTCGATGAGGCGGTTGGAGTAGCCCCACTCGTTGTCGTACCAGCCGACGACCTTGACCTGGTTGCCGATCACCTTGGTCAGACCGGAGTCGAAGATGCACGACGACGGGTCGGTGACGATGTCAGCCGACACGATCGGGTCCTCGGTGTACTTCAGGAAGCCCTTCAGCGCACCCTCGGCGGCAGACTTGACGATCGCGTTGACCTCTTCGACGGTGGTCTCGCGCCCGGCCTCGAAGGTCAGGTCGGTAGCCGAACCGGTCGGGGTCGGAACGCGCAGGGCGTACCCGTCGAGCTTGCCCTTGAGCTCGGGCATGACCAGGCCGATGGCCTTCGCCGCCCCGGTGGAGGTCGGGATGATCGACAGCGCTGCGGCGCGGGCGCGACGCATGTCCTTGTGCGGACCGTCGAGCAGGTTCTGGTCCTGGGTGTACGCGTGCACGGTGGTCATCAGGCCCTTGACGATGCCGAGTTCATCGGACAGGGGCTTGGCCATCGGAGCGAGACAGTTGGTGGTGCACGACGCATTGGAGATCACGTGGTGCTTGGCCGGGTCGTAGTCGGCGTGGTTGACGCCCATCACGAAGGTCGCGTCCTCGTTGCTGGCGGGCGCGGAGATGATGACCTTCTTGGCGCCGCCGTCGATGTGGGCGTGCGCCTTGGTGGCGTCGGTGAAGATGCCGGTCGACTCGATCACGATGTCGGCACCGGCGTCGCCCCACGCGATGTCGGCGGGGTTGCGCTCGGCGAAGACCTTGATGGTCTTGTCACCGACGGTGATGGACTCGTCGGTCGCGCTGACGTCGTCCTTGAGGACGCCGAGCACGGAGTCGTACTTCAGCAGGTGGGCGATGGACTTGTTGTCCATCAGGTCGTTCGCGGCGACGATCTCGATGTCGGCGCCGGAAGCCTGGACAGCGCGGAAGAAGTTGCGGCCGATGCGGCCGAAGCCGTTGATGCCTACACGAACGGTCACGGGTGGTGCTCCTGTTTGCTCGGTGGATTCGTAGCGATCTGTGAGCTACAAGACCGACCCTACTCACTACTGAGTAGTAGACAGAAACGGGCCTGCCCAGCGTTCACCTTGTCGTCATTCAGGCGTCGTCTGCGAACATTTCCGGCGTCAGGGAGGCCTCGGTGTTGGGGATCCCCAACTCCTCCGCGCGCTTGTCTGCCATCCCGAGAAGTCGCCGGATCCGGCCGGCGATCGCGTCCTTCGTCAGCGGCGGCTGGTGCAGTTGGCCAAGCTCCTCCAGCGACGCGTTGGCGTGCTCCAGACGAAGGTCACCTGCAAGTCGGAGGTGGTCGGGAACCTCGTCGCCCAGGATCTCCATCGCCCGCTGTACGCGAGCCCCGGCCGCGACGGCCGCCTGGGCCGAACGACGCAGGTTTGCGTCGTCGAAGTTCGCCAACCGGTTGGCAGTGGCCCGCACCTCGCGGCGCATCCGCCGCTCCTCCCACACCAGCAGCGCCTCGTGGGCGCCCAGACGGGTCAGCAGCGCGCCGATCGCGTCGCCATCGCGTACGACGACCCGGTCCACCCCGCGTACCTCACGCGGCTTGGCCTGCACACCGAGCCGGCGAATGATGCCGACGAGAGCAAGCGCGGCCTCGGGGCCTGGGCAGGTGATCTCGAGACTCGACGAACGCCCCGGTTCCGTGAGCGAGCCATGGGCCAGGAACGCCCCTCGCAGGGCCGCGACGGCATCGCAGTTTCCCCCGTTGACGACCGCAGGGGGCAGCCCTCGTACGGGACGTCCGCGGGTGTCGAGCAGGCCTGTCTGGCGCGCCAGTGCTTCGCCGTCCTTGACCACCCGCACGATGAAGCGGGTGCCCTTGCGCAGTCCCCCGCCCTGCACCACGACCATGGTCGAGGAGTGACCGAAGATCTCCTGTAGGTCGGTACGCAGCCGTCGGGCAGCGGCGCCGGTGTCGAGTTCGGCCTCGACCACGATCTGGCCCGAGACGATGTGCAGACCACCCGCGAACCGCAACATGGTGGCGACTTCTGCCTTGCGGCAGCAGGGTTTCGTGACCTCGATGGCCGCCAGTTCTGCCTTCACCTGAGCCGTCATCGCCATGCCGGGAATCCTGCCATGCACGTCAACGACCCGTGTGGCAGCCCGGTGCCGGATCAGGCCCAGAGATCGCCGAAACTCCGCGCGAGTTTGCTCGTGTCGTGGCGAGGCTCGCCGGGCACCTCGAGGTCGGCCAACACCAGGCAGGCCCCCATCCGCGCCGCTTCTCGCGCAAGCTCGTCGGGCTCGGCCACCGACGCGATGTTGGCCAGCACGGTGTGGACCTGAAGACCGGGCGCATGCTCGCGCAAGGCGGACAGATAGTCGACCGGCCCGAACCCGCTCGTCTCGCCCGCCTGCTCGGCCAGGTTGAGCAGGACGACCAACTTGGCCTGCGTACGTTCTAGCGCCTCGCGCAACTGCGGCACCATCAGGTGCGGGATCACCGAGGTGAACCACGAACCAGGCCCGAGGAAGACCCACTGCGCGTCGAGCACGGCCTGAACGGCTTCAGGACACGCAGCAGGATCTGCGGGCTCAAGGCTCACCGATTCGATCAGTCCGTCGGTGCCGGCCACCGCGACCTGGCCGCGTACATCGACGACCTGGTCGGGGGCAGCAGGATCCGCCCCGCGTACGCGCGCTCGGATGTCCATCGGCGTGATCGCCATCGGCAAGACGCGCCCCTGACTGCCCAACAGCCTGCCGACCCAGTCAAGCGCACGGACGTGGTCGCCCATCAGCTCCCACAGGCTCACGATCAGCAGGTTGCCCAGTGCATGACCGCGCAGGTCCCCGTCGCCGGCAAAGCGGTGCTGGATCACCTCGGCCCAGGTCTGCCCCCACTCGTCATCTGCGCAGAGCGCGGCCAGCGCCATCCGCAGGTCGCCCGGGGGCAGCACCCCGAACTCTCCGCGGAGTCGACCGGACGAGCCGCCGTTGTCTGCGACCGTCACGATGGCGGTGACCTCGTCGACAGCGCCGACGTCGCGTAGGGCTCGCAGAGCGGTGAGCGTCGCCGCCAGGCCGTGGCCACCCCCTAGGGCGACCGCTCGGCGATCCACCTCACTCCCGTCCGAGGTCGCGGTGCGCGGCCCGGGTGTCGTACCCGCGGTCCTTGAGCCGCGCCACGATGGCCTCGGTCATGGCCACGCTGCGGTGCTTGCCGCCGGTGCACCCGATCGCGACCTGCATGAATCGTTTGCCTTCGCGCAAGAAGCCGTCGGCGACCGTCTCCAGCACGGGCAGGTAGCCCTCGAGGAATTCGGCGGCACCTGGCTGGCTCATCACATAGTCCGCGACGGGGGCGTCCTTGCCGCTCTGCGGGCGCAGATCCGGAACCCAGAACGGGTTGGGCAGGAACCGCATGTCGGCGACGTAGTCCGCATCGACCGGAATGCCGTACTTGAAGCCGAAGCTGATCACGCTGACCTTGAGGCTGACCGACTTCGGCGACCCGAAGGCCTCGGCGATCCGTTTGCTCAACTGATGCACGTTGAGGTTGGTCGTGTCGATCACCAGGTCGGCGTTGCCGCGCAGTCCCTCCAACACCTTGCGCTCACGCAACAGGCCGTCGAGCAGACGCCCACTGCCTTGCAACGGATGCGGGCGACGGGCGGCATCTTGACGACGGACGAGCACGTCGTCGGACGCCTCGAGGAAGAGCAGGGAGGTACGACGGCCCATCTGGCCCTGATCGATGATGGCCTGGAGTCGGTCGAAGAAGTTGCCGGAGCGTACGTCCACCACCACGCCGATGGGCTGTTCGACGCCGCGGCTCTCGTCGACCAGACGCACCACGTCACGCACCAAGGACGGCGGGATGTTGTCGACCACGAAGTAGCCCAGATCCTCCAATTCCTTGGCCGCGGTGCTGCGTCCGGCGCCGGTCATGCCCGTCACGACGACGAGTTCGCCTCCGGTCGCCCCAGGGTTGCGTTGACTCACGGCTCAGCCTTCCTCGATCTCACCCGTAGCGGTGTTGACGCTCATCTTGCCAATGTCTGCTCGCGCGTCGACGGCATGCTTGATGGCAGCGGCCGTACGCAGTCCGATCCCGGGCACCTGTGCGATCTCCTCGACGGTCGCGACGCGCAACTTCTTCAGCGAGCCGAAGTGCTTGAGCAGCGTCTTGCGTCGGATCTCGCCAAGGCCGGACACCTCATCGAGCATGCTCTCGACCATCGACTTGGAGCGCCGATTGCGGTGGTGGGTGATGGCGAACCGGTGCGCCTCGTCACGGATCCGCTGGAGCAGGTAGAGGCCTTCGCTGGTGCGCGGCAAGATGACGGGATCTTCGTCGTCGGGCAACCAGACCTCCTCCAGCCGCTTGGCCAGGCCACACACCGGGATCTGGGTCAGGCCCAGCCCCGCCAGGGCGTCGCTGGCTGCCGCCACCTGGGGCGGGCCACCGTCGACGACTACCAAGGCCGGGACGTACGCGAACTTGCGCGGTCGACCGGTCTCGGGGTCAACCAGCATCGGGCCTTCCTCGGTGGTGACCGTGCGCGAGTCGGACTCGTCGAGAAGGCGGCGGAATCGGCGCGTGATCACCTCGTGCATCGAGGCGACGTCGTTCTGCCCGTCGACACCTCTGATCACGAAGCGGCGGTATTCGCTCTTGCGTGCCAAGCCGTCCTCGAACACGACCATCGACGCCACGACCTCGGTGCCTTGCAGGTTGGAGACGTCGTAGCACTCGATGCGCAGCGGCGCCTCCGGCAACTCCAGTGCCTGCGCGATCTCCTCCAGCGCCCGGTTGCGCGTCGTCAGGTCCGAGGCCCGTTTGGTCTTGTGCATGGCCAGCGCCTGCGCCGCGTTGCGCGCCACGGTCTCCTGCAACGACAGCTTGTCCCCGCGCCGGGGCACCCGGATCTGCACCTTGGAGCCGCGCAGATCACTGAGCAACTGCTCGAACGTTGCATGGTCGGGCGGCAGTGCCGGCACGAGCACCTCGCGCGGGATCGCGTCGGGCTCGGCGCTGTAGAGCTGGAGCAGGAAGTTGTCGACCAGCCCGCCGGTGTCGGAATCGTCCGCCCGATCCGCGACCCACCCGCGCTGGCCGCGGATCCGGCCACCACGGACGTGGAAGATCTGCACCGCGACTTCGAGGGGATCCTCGGCGAGGGCGATCACGTCGGCGTCGGTGCCGTCGGCGAGTACGACGGCCTGCTTCTCCAGCGCTTTGTTGAGCGCCCCCAGGTCATCGCGCAGCCGCGCGGCCTTCTCGAAGTCCAGCGCCTCCGACGCGGCGTACATCTCCTGCTCCAACCGCCTGGTGAACGCTCCGGTCCGGCCGGCGACGAAGTCGCAGAAGTCCTCGACGATCTCGCGGTGGTCGTCCGCGCTGATCTCCCCCACGCAGGGTGCCGAGCACTTGTCGATGTAGCCCAACAGGCACGGCCGCCCCATCTGGCCGTGGCGCTTGAAGACCCCGTTGCTGCACGAGCGCATCGGGAAGACGCGCAACAGCAGGTCGACGGTCTCCCGGATCGCCCAGGCGTGGCTATAGGGGCCGAAGTAGCGGGTGCCACGCTTCTTGGCACCGCGCCCGACCATCACCCGCGGAAACTCCTCGCCCACCGTCACCGCGAGCCACGGATAGGACTTGTCGTCGCGGTATTTGACGTTGAAGCGCGGGTCGAACTCCTTGATCCAGGAGTATTCGAGTTGCAGCGCCTCGACCTCGGTCTTCACGACCGTCCACTCGACCGAGGCGCCCGTAGCGACCATCGTCGCGGTGCGTGGGTGCAGGTGGGCGACGTCTTGGAAGTACGACGACAGCCGGGCGCGCAGGTTCTTGGCCTTGCCGACGTAGATCACCCGCCCGTGCCGGTCGCGGAACCGGTAGACCCCGGGCTGAGTGGGGATCTCCCCCGGCTCGGGGCGATAGCTGACGGGCACTCGACCAGCCTACGGGCGCGGACCGCACCACCTCACAGCGATTCTCCGCCTTCGCCGGAAAGAAGAGGCGAGAGCGGCGTGCGCCGCCAGTGCGTTCGTCCTTCCAGCCTCATCAGCAGGACGAGCGGGGCTGCGAGTGCTGGGAATTCCAGTCGGAAGCCACACTCATCAGGGGCACCCTTGAACAGGTTTCCGACCTCGGGTCGACTCTGTGAAACGCACGAGAGCGGCGCCAGCGCGACGCCCTGTCCAGTCTCGATCGGTCCAGCCTCGATCGCGAACTCGATGCCACCTTGGCGATCGTCCCGAAACGCCCAGCCGGTGACTTCGAGACGATCTCCCACGATGGCTGCGCTATCCACCCAACTGTTGAGTGCGACATCCCAGCCAGGAAACGCACGATCGAGTCCCTCGTCGCAGATTCCGTGCAACGCTTCGACGTGAGCGCGAAGGAAGTCGGGCTCGGTGCGCAATCGATGCATGGCGGCTTCGTATCGCCTCGTGCTTTGCAACTCGGCCGCGGTCGTCAGTTCGTTCACGTCAGCATTCCGGCGAAACTCGTCCAGCCTCTCGCGATAGCGCGCCGAATCCCTAGCGTCGACTTCCCACGTCAACCGAGGCTGCACGCTCGGTGAAAACCCGCCCCTGGTGTTCTTGAAGGAGATGTCACGTCCGGTTTGCCGCAGCCCCTTGGCCAGACCGGAGACATACTCTTCTTGCGAGCGATGGGCGGCATGCAGCACGAAGGCCTCGGGCACGGCTGCACTGTTGCTCGCCAGCCAGGCACTCGACACGACGCTCCAGCCGAGTTGCCGCGCTCCATCCTCCCGAGGGAAGCGCTCGCGGATCAGTCGGCGCCCGCCACGCGCGCGGGCGGTGTGCACGGAGATCGCGCCTAGTCGGTCGTCAAGGCTCATCACAGACTTGACGTGCGAATCAAGCTGAAATGCCCCGGCGTCGAGGACCGCGTGCCGAAACGGCTCGCGATTTCGATCCGGAACATCCATCAGCCATGGAAAAGACACGACGCTCGGACGCCGCCCGCTTCGTCCGAGGAAGTCTTGGATCGGCGTACGAAAATCGCGCGCAAGCCACCACTCATCCAGATCGAGAAATGCCGCATGGCTGAATCCGTCGTGACGAGCCCGACGTGCCATGCGCTCGTACGCCTCGTGCTGGAACACCCTGCCTTCGCTGACGCACTGGGCGAGCAGCTCGTCGACGACCTCGTATCGCACTTCCGGATGGTGTCGCTGAGTGCGCGTCAGGATCTCGATCGAGGTGTCAGATGTCCCGTTGACCCAGATTTCTATGGAGTCAAAGCCGAAATAGAGATGGTGGAAGATCCAGTCGGCAAGATATGCGCCCTCGTCCCGCGCGATGGCACACAGCCGCACGCGCGATGTCGCCATCTCGGGGCGCGCAGAAGCCCCAGCCTTGGTCTCGCGTGTCATCTCGCCTACAACTCCAGTTGTACGAAGCGTACGCGCGAGACTGTCACATCAGCCCAGGACGATCGAGTCTCCGTCGACGGTGATGGACTTCTCCTCCAACGCCATGCGGGCCAGGCCGCTCACCGGCGCCCCGTCCGCCAGCGCGAACGTGCTGTTGTGGCACTTGCAGTTGATCGTCTCGGTGACGCTGGAGACCAGACAGCCTTGATGAGTGCAGATCGCGGAGAAGCACTTGAACTCCCCCGCCGTCGGCTGGGTGACCACGACCTCCTGGTCCTGGAAGATCACGCCACCTCCCTCGGGAATGTCGGCCGTCTTGGTGAGTGCCTCTCCGGCTGGAGCCTGCGACTCACCGGCATCGGCCGAAGACGCCGGCGTGGTCTCCGGAGAGGTCGGGTCGCTCGCGGTATCGGTCTCCTCGCTGCCACACGCGGTCAGCGCGCCGCCCGAGAGACCGGCCACCGCGAGACCGGTCAGTGCCGTACGACGACCGAGGTGCGGGGCGGTTTCACTCATGGGTTCTCCTTCGTGGCGGGCGATCGCGGCGAGGCTAGCGAACGAACCTGGCGTTTTGCTTAAAGCACACCTTTGAGGAACGCACCCGTATGGCTGCCCTTGACGTTGGCCACCTGCTCCGGCGTGCCCTCGGCCACCACGGTGCCACCTCGCGAGCCACCCTCCGGACCCATGTCGATGATCCAGTCGGCGGTCTTGATCACATCGAGGTTGTGCTCGATCACCAGCACCGTGTTGCCCTTGTCGACCAGGCCGCTGAGCACATGCAGCAGTTTGCGGATGTCTTCGAAGTGCAGGCCGGTCGTCGGCTCGTCGAGCACGTAGACAGTGCGGCCGGTGCTGCGTTTTTGCAGCTCGCTGGACAGTTTGACGCGCTGGGCTTCACCGCCCGACAGAGTCGTGGCCGGCTGACCCAGGCGTACGTATCCCAACCCGACCTCGCACAGAGTCTTCATGTGTCGTGCGATCGCAGGGACGGCTGCGAAGAATTCGGCGGCCTCCTCGATCGGCATGTCGAGCACCTCGGCGATGGTCTTGCCCTTGTAGTGCACCTCGAGCGTCTCGCGGTTGTAGCGCGCGCCGTGGCAGACCTCGCACGGGACGTAGACGTCGGGCAGGAAGTTCATCTCAATCTTGATCGTGCCGTCACCCGCGCACGCCTCGCAGCGTCCACCCTTGACGTTGAACGAGAAACGCCCTTGAAGGTAGCCACGCATCTTCGCCTCGGGGGTCGCGGCGAAGAGTTTGCGGACGTGGTCGAACACACCGGTGTAAGTAGCCGGGTTGGATCTCGGGGTGCGGCCGATCGGGCTCTGGTCGACATGGATCACCTTGTCGACATTCTCCAGCCCGGTGATCTTCTGGTGCCGGCCCGGGATGGCACGAGCGTTGTAGATCTGGCGCGCGAGGCTGGTGTAGAGGATGTCGTTGACCAGCGTGCTCTTGCCCGACCCGCTGACGCCGGTGACGGCGGTGAAGGTGCCGAGCGGGAACTTCACGGTGACGTTCTTGAGGTTGTTCTCCCTGGCGCCGTGGACGACGAGGTCGCGGCCCTTGGTGCGCGGACGGCGTACGTCGGGAACGCTGATCTGACGGCGACCGGACAGGTATTGCCCGGTCATCGAGTCAGGATGCGTGAGCAGGTCCTCGACACTGCCGGAGTGCACCACCTGGCCGCCGTGCTCACCGGCGCCCGGGCCGATATCGACGATGTGGTCGGCCACCTTGATGGTGTCCTCATCGTGCTCTACCACGATCAGGGTGTTGCCGAGGTCCTTGAGCCGGATCAACGTCTCGATCAGCCGCTGGTTGTCGCGCTGGTGCAAGCCGATGCTGGGCTCGTCGAGGACATAGAGCACGCCGACCAGACCCGCACCGATCTGGGTGGCGAGCCGGATCCGCTGCGCCTCACCGCCTGAGAGCGACCCGCTGGGCCGATCCAGACTCAGATAGTCGAGCCCCACGTCGAGCAGGAAGTTGAGCCGCTCCTGGATCTCCTTGAGCACGCGTTCGCCGATCTGGCGTTCACGGGTGGAGAGGTCGAGCGTACGCAGGAAGTCGGCCGTCTCGTTGATGGGCAGCGCGCAGACCTCGGCGATGTTCTTGTCGCCGTCCTTGCCGGGCAGGGTGACCGCCCGCGAGACCTGCTTGAGGCGGCTGCCGGCGCAGGCCGGACAGGGCACCTCGCGCATGAAGCCCTCGAAGCGTTCGCGGCTGGTGTCGGACTCGGCCTCACGGTGGCGGCGCTCGACGTAGGACTGCACGCCCTCGTAGTCGGCGTAATAGGCGCGCTGGCGCCCATATCGGTTGGTCGTGACGACGTGCACCTTGGTGGGGTGGCCGAAGAGGATCGCCTTCTGCGCCTTGGCCGGGATCTTCTCCCACGGGGTGTTGAGGTCGAAGCCGACCTCTTCGCCGAGCGCGTTGAGGAGCTTGAGGAAGTAGTCGGCGACGTGCGCGCTCGACCAGGGCGAGATCGCGCCCTCGCCGATGCTCGCGGTCGGGTCGGGGATGACGAGTTCGGGGTCGACCTCCATCCGGGTGCCGAGGCCGTGACAGGCCGGGCACGCGCCGAAGGGGCTGTTGAACGAGAAACTGCGCGGCTCGAGGTCGTCGGTCTCGATGGCATGGTCGTTGGGACAGGCCATCTTCTCGGAGAACTTGAGTTCTCTGTCGGGATGCTTCGCGTCGCGGTCGACGAAGTCGAAGACGACCAGGCCCTGCGCGAGTTGCAGCGCGGTCTCGACGGAGTCGGTCAGGCGGCGCTTGCTGCTCGCCTTGACCGCGAGCCGGTCGATCACGACCTCGATGGTGTGCTTCTTCTGCTTGTCGAGTTTGGGCGGCTCACTGAGTTGGATCGTCTCGCCGTTGACGCGCGCGCGGGAGTAGCCCTGGGTCTGGAGTTGCTTGAAGAGTTCGACGTACTCCCCCTTGCGACCACGGATGACAGGTGCGAGCACCTGGAACCGCGCACCTTCTTCGAGAGCCAGGACACGATCGACGATCTGCTGTGGGGTCTGGCGTTCGATCGGGGCACCGCAGGTCGGGCAGTGCGGGCGACCGGCGCGCGCATAGAGCAGGCGCAGGTAGTCGTACACCTCGGTGATCGTGCCGACTGTCGAGCGAGGGTTCTTGCTCGTGGACTTCTGATCGATCGAGACCGCGGGCGACAGCCCCTCGATGAAATCGACGTCGGGCTTATCCATCTGGCCGAGGAACTGGCGGGCGTACGCGCTGAGCGACTCGACATAACGCCGCTGCCCCTCGGCGAAGATCGTGTCGAAGGCGAGGCTGGACTTGCCGGAGCCGGACAGGCCGGTGAAGACGATGAGGGCATCGCGGGGCAGGTCGAGCGAGACATCCTTGAGGTTGTGCTCCCGGGCTCCGCGGATGATGAGCTGGTTGCTCACGGGTGAGTCCTTCGTAAGTTGTCGTGGCGTACGCACGCGTGTTCGAACAGATGTTCGTCGCGCAGCGCCGGGGAAGCAACCCGCCACGCCGAACTGCCCTAGCCTCTCACGCCACCGAAGGGGTGTGAGCCACGATGACGCCATGGAACTCTCGTTGGAACCGCTGATCGAGGCGACGCAAGGGCTCATCCGCAGCGTCGATGGGCTCTCGGAGGACGACCTTGCAGCGCCTTCGGCACTTCCCGGGTGGTCGCGCGCGCATGTGGTCGCGCATCTGGCGTTGAACGCCGAGGGGTTGTCCGGAGTGCTGGAGGGACTGCTCGAGCACGAGGACGTACCGATGTATGCCTCGCCCGAGTCTCGCGACGCCGACATCGAGGCGCTGGCCGTGGCGGTCCCACCCGAGATGCGCGAGCGTTTCCTGGGCTCGACGACTCGCTTCGTCGATGCCGTGGTGGACGTGGCCAAGGGCGGCTGGGTCGGCACCTTCTGGCGTACGCCCGGTGGCGAGCAACTCCCCCGCGTCAATATTCCGGCGATGCGGTTGCGTGAGGTGGAGGTGCATCACGCGGACCTGTTGTGCGGTTATGGCGCTGCGTCGTGGCCGCCATCATTTGCGTCTGGGCTCTTCGAGGAGGTCGTGGCGGATCGTGCTTCCGGACCCGGGGCGGTGTTGCGTACGCCCACCGGCGACGTGACGCTCGCCGGCGGCGGACCCGAGGTGACCGGCTCTGTCCCGGACCTGACCTGGTGGCTGCTTGGGCGCGGGTCTGGCGAAGGGCTCACTGGCGACCTGCCTACCCTGGGGCCATGGCGATGAGTGCGTACGACGGCAAGGTCAAGCCCGGCGGGGACCCGCAGACGTTCACGGCCGGTTGCCTGACGGTGACCAAGCTGGCCGTCGACCCGGAGATGTCCAACAACTGCTATCTGCTGGCCTGTGAGGACGATCTCGTGCTGATCGATGCGGCCGACGACTCCGCTGCCCTGCTCGCCCTGATCGACGGGCGCCCGGTGTCCTCGATCGTGACGACTCATCAGCACTGGGACCATCACCGGGCGCTCGCTTCCGTAGTCGCGTCCTCTGGTGCCACCACGGTTGCCGGCATCCCGGACGCGGACGCGATCACCGAGCAGACCGGTGTGGCGATCGATCGCCGCGTGGGCGCCGGGGACTCCGTGCCGATCGGGGCTTGTTCCCTCACGGTGATCCCGATTGCCGGCCACACCGCGGGGTCGATCTGTCTCTATCTCGAAGCCTCCGACGGATCGCACCATCTCTTCACCGGCGACTGCCTCTTCCCTGGCGGGGTCGGGGCGACGTTTGGCGAGGCTGCCGCGTTCGACCAGTTGATCGGCGAGGTGGAGACCAAGTTGTTCCCGCTCCCCGACGACACGCGCTTCTATCCTGGCCACGGCAACGACGGCATGCTCGGGGACGAGAAGCCGTCGCTGGAGGAATGGCGCGAGCGCGGCTGGTAGGTCAGGCGAAGATTACTCTCCTCCGCCTTCGGGGTACATCGAACACACTTGGCCTTGCACCGAGACAGTGGCCAGGAAGTCCAACGATTCCGTGCGGGGATTGACTTCAATGACAGTCACGGACTCACCGGGCGCTAGCGGACCGAGGGGAGTCAGCGTCCAGAGAGCCGTGGCAAATCCGTAACTGTTCGGAGCCTCCACCGTGGACGTGAAGGGGTTGGGACTGCCGGTCAACCCTAGGAGCGTCTCGTCGTAGGCCAGCGTGACAGTGGTCGTGACCTCAGGCTCCCCATCGGACCAAAACACCCTGGCGTCCTTCACCTCGATGTTGAAGTAACCAGCGGGCAGAGTCTCGGCAGCGATGTTCGTCACCGTAATTGTGCGCTGGCGCCCGGTCCCCCAACCGTTGCTGTCATAGGTCCATTGACCCGCTGCCGAGACTGAGATCGGGCTGCACAGCGAGGCCGAGCCCGCCGTGGCGGGGGCAGACGTGGCGAGGACCACAGCGGGGGCGCTCCACGCCGCTCCGCGAGTCAGTTGGCGACGGTTGAGGCGACGTTCGGGCGTGGGAGACATACTCACCGGTCAACAGTAAGTCGAACGGTCGTCCCGAGAAATTTCAGAACCCAACTTGCAGGAACCGTGACGTAGGCGGCGGTCGGCTTGCGTGGCTGCACCCTGCGTCAAGCGTCCCGACGTCAGCCGTTGTAGGTGACGCGCAACTTCTCCGACGCCGGATGCGCCTGGCACGCCAGGCGGATGCCGTCGGCGAGGTCGGCGTCATCGAGCACCTCGTTGTTGGCGAGCGTGACCTCGCCCTCCAGCACCATGCAAGCGCAGGCCGAGCACTGGCCCAGCCGGCAGGAGTACGGCGCCTCGATGCCCTTGGACTCCAAGAACTCCAACAGGGATTCCTTGCCGGACCAGTCGACGAAGGAGTAGGTCTCACCGTCGAGTTCGGCCTCGACCGCGATCGGGCCGGGGAAGTGGTCTCGACTCTGCTCGACCGAGTCTGCGGACTGCTCGACCGTATCGCCGCCTTCGGCTGTGCTGTGCTCCGCATCATCGGCCTCGGCCAACGTACGGGCCGCAAGCTTGCACTTCCTCGACGTCGCCGAACACGTTGCCGCCCAGCGAGACGAACTTCTCCTGGTGTCGCCGTTCGCGCGGGAAGTCCAAGGAGCGCAACGCGTCCGAGACCGCCTTCATGAAGGGCGCCGGACCGCAACAGAAGGAGGTCCAGGTGTCGTACGTCGAGGCGTACGCGCGCAACTGCTCCATCGACGGCAACCCCTGCACCGACTCCAGCCAATGCACCACCTGGAGCCGATCGGGGAATTCGAGCGACAGCGCCGCCAACGCCGAGGCGAAGATCACCGAGCGTTCGTCGCGGTTTGCGTAGAACAACACGACCCGTCCGGTGCCGTCGCGCAGCACTGTGCGCAGAATCGACATGATCGGGGTGATCCCCGACCCGCCTGCCCACAACAACAGGTCGTCGTCCAGCGACTTGGGCGAGAAGATCCCTGACGGGGGCAGCACGCGGACCGTGTCACCCACGGCCAGGTTGTCGTTGATCCAGTTGGAGGCGTACCCGTCAGCCGTACGCTTCACCGCCACCCGCAGCGCCTCGCCAGGAGGCACACACAGCGAGTAGCACCGTGCGGCCAAGCCGGTCTCGTCCGAGGGAACGCCGAGCGTCAGGAACTGTCCCGGCTTGAACGCGAACTCCGCCTCGGCGCCCTCCGGCACCGAGAACTCGACCGACACCGCGTCGTCGATCTCGTGGGTCACCTCGGTGACGGTCAGGAAGTAGGACTCCTCACCAGCCATCTTCTGCTCCGATCGTCACCGCGCCGTCGCGTACCGCACCCTCGATGGAGGCGGCCAGGCGCTCACAGCGCTGGTAGATGTGCCGACCGCCCGACTCAGCCGCCATCCGGGCGAACTCCGGACACTGCGACGGACCGTCCTCGCCCCACTGGATCGAGGTCTGGTGATCGCTGTTCTTCTTCACGCGTACGTGCACCAGGCAGTCCAGACACGCCACATCCACCAGGCGCGCTTCGGTGTAGAGGCGCTGGTCCTCGTACGTGTCGTTCGAAAGGGGCGCGAAGGAGACCATCAGGCCTCCGCGTGGTTTCGAGACGCCGGCTGCGCCGGCTCCTCAACCAGCGGTTCGACGTCCGGGTGGTTTCGAGACGCCGGCTGCGCCGGCTCCTCAACCAGCGGTTCGGCGTCCTGGGCCGCCTTCGCGGCCAGGTTCTCGGCCACCTCGGCGCGCCAGTATTCGTTGGCCTTGGTCGTGTCGACCTCGAACTCGAAACGCTCCTGCATCTCGGGCGTCACCTCGGCCACGTCGACGTAGAACTGCTCGTACCAGCGACGCAACTGATAGACCGGCCCGTCCTCCTCGCACAGCAGCGGGTTCTGCACCGGGGCCTTGTTGAGCCAGATCTGGACGTCCTGCATGAAGCCGTCGCCGAACATCTGGGAGTACTTGTCGCCGATGTACTTCGTCGTCTTCGCGTCGATGCCCTCAGGCTTGAGCACCTTGAGACCGAACATCAACTTGAACGAGTTGTTGGAGGTCGGGATGTGGCAGTTGATCAGCACGACGTCGGTAATGAAGCCCTTGTAGTCGTTCTTGAGCCAGTTCACCATGAACGCCGGACCGAAGTACGTCGCCTCGGACTTCAGCAGTAGCGACTCGTCGCCGTACCCCTCGCCGATCTTGTCCGGACGGCCGGTGGACTCCATGAACTGCGAGGCCTGGGTGCCCTCGAAGACATTGCGGAAGTACGTCGGGAAAGCGAAGTGGATGTAGAAGAAGTGCGCCATGTCCACGACGTTGTCGACGATCTCGCGACAGTGGGCGGTCGGGACGTCGAGGACGTTCCAGTTCCAGTCGGTATAGACCTCGGGGTCCATGATCCCTTCGAGTTCGGGCGGCGCGATCTCAAGGTCGGCAGCCGAGCCCTCGGGGTCGTGCCAGACCATCAGCAGACCGTTGCGCTCCAGCGTCGGATAGTTCTGCGTGCGCGCGCGCAGAGGCACCCGGCGGGCGTACGGGATCGACTTGCACTTGCCGTCGCCACCCCAGCGCCAGTCGTGGAACGGGCAGGCGATCTCGTCGCCCTTCACGGTGCCTTGGGTCAGGTCGCCGCCCATGTGGCGGCAATAGCCGTCGAGCACGTGGACGTTGCCCTGGGTGTCGGACCACACCACCAACTTGCCGCCGAACGCCTCGACGGAGTGCGGCTTGCCGTCGCGGAAGTCGGCGATCGGACCGAGACAGTGCCAGCCACGCGCGAAGCGCTCCGGCGGAAGTCCGCGGTCAAGGGCGCGGGTGCTGTTGGGCATCGGGGGTCCTCCATCTGGGTTGGTCTCGACTCTGCTCGACCGACTGCTGGGTTGGTCTCGACTCTGCTCGACCGACCCGTGCTCTCAATACTAGAACACGTTATAGTTTTGAGCGTGGCTTTGCACCTCGACTTGACTCCAGAACAGGTCCGACTGCGCTCAGAACTCACCGAATACTTCGAGACTCTGCTCACACCGGAGCGTCGCGCCGGTCTTTCGGCGATGAGTGGCGAGTTCGGGGACACCGAGACGTACAAGTCCGTGATCCGTCAACTCGGCACCGACGGCTGGCTCGGGATCGGCTGGCCGAAGGAGTACGGCGGCCAGGACCGGCCGATGATCGAGCAGTTGATCTTCACCGACGTGGCGGCGGTGGCAGGCGTACCTATCCCCTACCTCACGCTCAACACCGTGGGGCCGACGATCATGCATTACGGCACCGACGAGCAGAAGGCGTACTTCCTGCCGAAGATCCTGGCGGGCGAACTGCACTTCTCGATCGGCTATTCAGAGCCGGAGTCGGGCACCGATCTGGCCTCGCTCAAGACCCGCGCGGTGCGAGAGGGCGACGAATGGGTGATCAACGGCCAGAAGATGTGGACGTCGTTGATCCAGTACGCCGACTGGCTCTGGCTGGCGTGTCGCACCGATCCGGACCTGCCCCGCCACAAGGGCCTGTCGATGATCCTGGTTCCGGCCGACGCGCCCGGCGTGTCGTACACCCCTGTCCACACGGTCGCAGGCGTGGACACCAGCGCGACCTATTACCAGGACGTACGCGTGCCCGCGAGCAACCTGGTCGGGGATCTCAACGGCGGCTGGCGGCTGATGACCAACCAGCTCAACCACGAGCGGGTCGCGCTGACGTCGGCCGCGCCCCTACGGCACTCGATCAAGTTGGTCGTCGACTGGGCCAGCGAGACGACGCTGCCCGATGGTCGACGGGTGATCGACCAGGAGTGGGTGCAAGGACTGCTCGGCCGAGCACATGCGCGAGCAGAAGCGCTGGCGCTGATGAACTACAAACTCGCGACCGACGCCGACCACGGGATTGCGCTCTCGCCTGCGGACGCGTCCGCGATCAAGATCTACGGCTCCGAGCTGGCGACCGAGGTCTATCGGACGTTGATGGAGATCGTCGGACCCGGCGCGCTCGTCACCGCCGACTCCCCAGGCGCCGCGATCACGGGCCGCCTCGAGCGCTTCTTCCGCTCGTCGTTGGTGATGACCTTCGGCGGTGGCACCAACGAGATCCAACGCGACATCATCGGCTATGTGGCCCTCGGGCTGCCGTTCGAGAAGAGGGCCTGATGGACTTCACCTTCACCCCA
The DNA here is from genome assembly GCA_037045645.1 of Nocardioides sp. Classification (NCBI taxonomy): domain Bacteria; kingdom Bacillati; phylum Actinomycetota; class Actinomycetes; order Propionibacteriales; family Nocardioidaceae; genus Nocardioides; species Nocardioides sp. The sequence continues at coordinate 1,412,989 of JBAOIH010000001.1, read as the reverse complement.
GAATCCGACGAGGCTGTGGCCCTCGTACGCAGCATCCTCGGTGAGCAATGCTCCCCCGCCATGCTCAAAGCGCTCGAAACGCAGGGCGATCGATATGACCTAGACGTGTGGAACACGTTGGCCGACGCCGGACTGCTCTCACTCTCCTTGGCCGAGCAGTGGGGCGGTGCCGGCCTCGGGCTCGTCGACGCGTGCCCGGTGATCGTCGAGTGCGGTCGGGCACTTGCCCCGGCGCCGGTCGCGACGCATATCGCCGCTGCGCAATTGGTCGCAGAGCTCGGCAGCGACGAACAGCAGCACCTCTGGCTCTTCGGCGCCGCCACCGGTGAGCGCCGGTTCAGCGCCGCGGTGGCCGAGGATCTCGCGTTTGCGCCCGCGTTGCCGCAGGTGCGCGCCGTACGCCGCGGCGAGTCTTGGGCGCTCACCGGCACCAAGACGCTGGTACGCGCCGCTGCGCACAGCGACGCCATTCTGGTCACCGCGAACACCGATGACGGGGTCGGCGTGTTCTTGGTGGAGGCGCTCGCGGACGGCATGGAGATTGCCGACCAACACACCAGTGATCGCGACCGCGCGGGCCTGGTCACCTTCGCCGACACGACCGCAGAACTCGTCGGCTCCCTCGACGGCAGCACGGTCACCCGACTTCACGACCTGCTCGCGGTGACCTCGTGCGCAGAACTCCTCGGGATCACCGAAGGCGCCCTGGCACTGACGGCGTCGTACGCCACCACGCGCGAGCAGTTCGGTCGCCCGATCGGCACCTTCCAAGGTGTGCGTCACCGCCTGGCCGACGGACACATCGACGTGCTCGGCCAACGACTCACGCTGTGGCAGGCGGTGTGGCGCGTGGCCGAGGGCCTGCCCGCCACCACGGAGGTCGCGACGGCCCTGCTCTGGGCCGCCGACGCCGCTCACCGCGTCGCGCACACCGCCGTACACGTCCACGGCGGCGTCGGCATCGATCTCGACGGCGAGGCACACCGATACTTCACTGCCGCGAAGCGCTGGGAATTCACCTTCGCAGGTGCGACGGCTCAGGCCCTCACGATCGGTCGTGCGCTGGCAGACGGCTGAATCGTCTTCGCCATACTGACTCCGTGCTCGAAGACCGCATCCGCCAATGGCGACCCGATCTCCTCACCGCGCTCGCGAGTGCGTACGGCTCTGAGCGGGCCGAGCACATCGCCGATCGCCTGATCGCGATCGCGCGCGAGGTGCACGACCAGCGCCCCGACGATCTCCACGAACTCGATCAGCGACGCCTGGCCGAGCCCGACTGGTTCCAACGGTCCTCGATGCTGGGCTACGCGGCGTACGCGGATCGATTCGCCGGCACACTCGCGGGTGTCGGTAAGCACGCGGCGTACCTCCAGGACCTGGGAGTCACCTACCTGCATCTGATGCCGCTGCTCACTCCGCGACCAGCGCCCAGTGACGGCGGGTACGCGGTGCAGGACTATCGCTCGATCCGAGCGGACCTCGGCGATATCGACGATCTGCGCGGGCTCACCGCCCTGCTGCGCCGACACGGCATCAGCGTGTGCCTCGACCTGGTGCTCAACCATGTGGCGCGCGAACACGAATGGGCCGTCGCGGCGCGGGCGGGCGACGTGGCCAAGCGGCAGTTCTTCCACGTCTTCTCGGATCGCCGCACCCCCGACACGTACGAGGAGACACTCCCCGAGGTCTTCCCGGACTTTGCACCGGGCAACTTCACCTGGGACGCCGACGTGAACGGCTGGGTGTGGACGACCTTCAACGACTATCAGTGGGACGTCAACTGGGCCAACCCGGATGTGCTGTGTGAGTACGCCTCGATCGTCGGATTCCTGGCGAACCTTGGCGTCGAGATTCTTCGGCTGGACGCGATCGCGTTCATCTGGAAGCGCCTGGGCACCACGTGTCAGAACCAGCCCGAGGTCCACGACCTCACGCAAGCCCTGCGTACGTTTGCCCGGATCGCCTGCCCAGCCCTGCTCTTCAAGGCCGAGGCAATCGTCGGGCCGGCGGACCTTCCGGCCTATCTCGGTGTGGGGTCGCATGTTGGCAAGGTCAGTGATCTGGCGTACCACAACAGTCTGATGGTGCAGATCTGGTCGATGCTCGCGTCCGGGTCGGCTTCGGTCGGGACCCTCGCCTTGCAGGGGCTACCCCAGCCGCCATCGACGACCTCGTGGATCACCTACGTCCGCTGCCACGACGACATCGGCTGGGCGATCGACGACACCGATGCCTGGCGGGCGGGTGTGGACGGAGCGAGCCACCGACACTTCCTGTCCTCGTGGTACTCGGGCGAGTTCCCGGGGTCATGGGCTCGTGGCCTGGTCTTCCAGGAGAATCCTGCCACGGGCGACCGGCGGATCTGCGGGATGGCGGCGTCGCTGGCCGGTGTCGAGTGCGGCGATCCGTACGGCGCCGACCGGGTGCTGTTGGCGTACGCCATCGCACTGTCGTTCGGTGGTCTCCCGGTGCTGTGGATGGGCGACGAGATCGGCCTGCTCAACGATCCGGATTGGGCCGGCGAGCCGGGGCATGCCGAGGACAACCGGTGGGTGCATCGGCCCCGGATGCCGTGGGGTTCGCCGCCGGTCTCAGAAGGAATCGCCACCGGGCTGGCCTCTCTGGTCGGCGCTCGGCGAGAACTGCCCGAATTGCACGCCGCCACTCCGACCGAGATCTGGGATCCCCGCGACGACGGGGTGCTGTTGGTCGTACGCCGGGCCGCGCACGGCCCCATCCTCTGTGCGGCCAACGTAACGGCAACCGAACGCTGGATCGAGGCCGATGTGCTGCACTGGCTGGGCCTGCACCGCCCCGGACTGGTTCGACGCGCTCGGCACCGTCGACCTGGTCGAGGGCCGGGTGCGACTCGCGCCGTACGCAGCCGCGTGGCTCTATGTGAAGGAATGAGATGAACGAGCGACCTGTCACCCTGCGAGAGCAACTCTTGGCGTTGGCGCACGACGAGGGCGTGGGCGTCAGGTTCGGCTCCGCGTCGTGGTCCTGGCGCAGGCACATCGCGGGTGCCGACCGCCGTGCCCGTGCGCTCGCGTCGATGCTGTCGCCCGATCGGCCGCCGCACGTGGGACTGCTGATGGACAACACCCCTGAGATGGTTTCGCAGCTCGCCGCAGCTGGGCTGGGTGGGCATGTGGTCGTGGGTCTCAACACCACTCGGCGGGGTTCGGCCTTGGCGGCTGACATCGCGGCTTCGGATTGTCAGGTGATCGTCACCGAACCCGGCCCGGCGGCGTTGCTGGACGGCCTGTCCTTGGACATCCCGGTGATCGACGCGTCGACCCACAACTGGGAGGCGGGCCCGTCCTGGTGGGCGGCTTCGATCGATCCTGACACGCTCTTCATGTTGATCTTCACCTCGGGCACCAGCGGCGACCCGAAGGCCGTACGCGTCACTCACGAGAAGGTGACGGTGCCGGGCGTCCTGCTCTCTGGGCGCTTCGGCCTCACCCACGACGACTGCTGCTATCTGTCGATGCCGCTGTTCCACTCCAACGCCGTGATGGCCGGCTGGGCGTTGGCGGTCGCGTCGGGCGCCACGATGGGTCTGGCCAAGAAGTTCTCGGCCACGCACTTCCTCGACGACGTGCGGGAGTACGGCGCGACGTACGCCAATTACGTCGGCAAGCCGCTGTCGTACGTGCTGGCGACCCCGGCACGGGCCCAGGACGCGGAGAACCCACTGCGTCTCGTGTTCGGCAACGAGGCCAACGAGCGCGACATCGCGGCGTTCGCCTCACGGTTCGCGTGCGAGGTGGTGGATTCGTACTCCTCGACGGAGAACGCGGTGATCGTGCAGCGCCTCCCGGGGATGCCGCCGGGGTCGCTGGGTCGCGGCCTACCGGGAGTCGAGGTGCTGTCCTCCGACACCGGAGAGCGCGTACCCGACGCCGTCTTCGATTCGACCGGGGCGTTGCTCAACGGTGACGAGGCGGTCGGCGAACTGGTGAACACCTCCGGCGCGGGCGCCTTCGCGGGCTACTACAACAACGAGGCGGCCGATCTGGAGCGGATGCGCGGCGGGATGTACTGGTCCGGGGACCTGGCCTATCGCGATGCTTCCGGGTGGCTCTACTTTGCGGGTCGTACGGCTGACTGGCTGCGCGTCGACGGCGAGAACCTCGCCGCCGCACCGATCGAGCGGATCCTGATGCGACACGCCTCGATCGCCCAAGCTGCGGTGTACGCCGTGCCGGACGACTCGGTGGGCGACCAGGTGATGGCCGCGCTGTGGCTGGCGCCCGAGGCTGCTTCGAGTTCGCAGGACGCGCCCCGCGCTGGCTTGACCCCCGAGGAATTCGAGACCTTCCTCGCGGCGCAAGACGACCTGTCCGGCAAGGCGTGGCCGCGGTTCGTACGCCTGCTCGACGAGCTCCCGCAGACCGCGACACACAAGATCCTCAAGCGGGAGCTGGCCCGGGGTGGGGCGAGCGCGGCGACGTGGGTGCGCGCCGAGCGCGGCACGTCCTACTCCCCCACGTGAGTCAGCGCGGGAGGGCGGCGACGGCGGCCTCGTACTCCGCGACCAACTGCGCGATCACGTCGGCGACGGGGCGTACGTCGTTCATCCGGCCCACGATCTGACCTACGGGCATGGAGACCGTGTCGGGATTGTCGCCGGAGTTCATCCGGTTGTGCGCGTCGGCTACGAGCAGGTTCTGCAGCGGCATCGGCAGGGGCGAGGGGGCATCGGATGCGGCCCATGCCTCGGTCCACTTGGTCTTGAGAAGCCGGGCAGGTTTGCCGGTGTAGACCCGCGTACGCACGGTGTCGGCCGAGCTCGCGCGCAGCAGGCCGTCACGGATGCCGGTGCCGGACGAGAGGTCGTACTCCTCCACCGTCAGCCACATCGAGCCCGTCCACACACCCTGGGCTCCGAGCGCCAACGAGGCCGCGACTTGACGGCCGGAGCCGATCCCGCCGGCACCGAGGACGGGTACGGACGGGCCGACCGCGTCGACGATCTCGGGAGTCAGCACCATCGAGGCGATCTCGCCTGTGTGCCCACCGGCCTCATAACCCTGGGCGACGATCACGTCGACGCCGTTGGCCACGTGTGACAACGCATGCTTGGCCGCGCCGGCGAGTGCCGCGACCTTCACGCCGGCCGCGTGCGCCTGCTCGATCACGTCGACCGGCGGCGACCCCAGCGCGTTGGCGATCAACACCGGTCGGTGCGCCAGCGCCACGTCCACATGCGAGCGCGCGACCGAGTGCAACCACCCCAACACGCCCTCGCGACCCTCTCCCTCGGGCAGGGGCGGCACGCCGAGTTGCTGCAACGTGCGCTCCACGAACGTCACGTGCTCGGGCGGAATCATCGCCTTCAGGTCGACCGCCGCGCCCTCGGTCGGGATCTTCATCGGCATCACGACATCGACGCCGTAGGGCAAGCCGTCGGTGTTGTCGTCGAGCCAGGTCAGGGTCTTGTCGAGCTCGTCGGGGTCGTTGAAACGGACGCACCCCAGCACGCCCAGACCGCCCGCGCGCGACACCGCCGCGGCCACCTTCTCCGAGGGAGTGAAGGCGAAGATCGGCAGTTCGATGCCGAAGAGGTCACAGATAGGGGTACGCATGTCAGCCTCCGTGTGCGTCGTTCGCGATCTGCTTGGCCATCGGATAGTTGGCCTTGCCTGTCGCGGACCTCGGAATCTCCTCGACGAACGACACCGAGCGCGGCATCTTGTAGGAGGCGAGCTGGCCGCTCAGGAACGTACGCAGCTCCTCGGCGGTCGGGCGCGCCTCCCCCCGCGGCTGGATGACCGCGGAGACATGGCTGCCGTACGTCTCGTCGGCGACCCCGACCACCAGCACGTCATAGACGTCGGGGTGGCCCTTGAGTGCCATCTCGACCTCTTCGGGATAGACCTTCTCGCCTCCGGTGTTGATGCAGTTGGAGCCACGGCCCAGCATCGTCACCTTGCCGTCGGCCTCGATCCGGCAGAAGTCGCCCGGGACCGAGTAGCGCACACCGTCGACGTTGATGAAGGTCTCCGCAGACTTCTTCTCGTCCTTGTAGTAGCCCACCGGGACACTCCCCGATCTCGCCAGGCGCCCGATCGCGCCGACCCGGCTCGGGTCGATCACCTGGTTGTCCTCGTCGAGGACGACGGTTTCGAGTCCCAGCGAGACCATGGGGCCCTCGCCCTTGATGTTCTCGCTGTCTTGGAGTCCCGTGCCGGAGAAGCCGGTCTCCGAAGAGCCGATCGAATCGGTGAAGAAGGTGCTGGGGAACGCCTTCATCCAGCGCTCCTTGACCGGGCGGCTGAAGATCGCGGCCGACGACGCCACCGCGACCAGCGTCGAGGCGTCGTACTCCCCTGCCTCGTACGCCTCGATCAGCGGTCGCGCCATCGCATCGCCGGTCATGAAGATCAACTGGACGCCGTTGTCCTGGATCGTGCGCCAGACCTCGTCGGGGTCGAACTTCGGCGCCAGGATCGTCCGGTGTCCCGCGAAGAGGTGCATCAGCATCGCGGCCTGTGCGCCGCCGTGCATCAGCGGGCTGAGCGGGAACGTGACCATCGGCTCGTTGCTCGCGGCCTGCTTGGACTGGTCGTACTCCTCCAACCGGTTGCCGGACATGAAATCGATGCCGCCACCGAGCACGCGCCAGAAGTCGGCGTGGCGCCACATCACGCCCTTGGGGAAGCCGGTCGTGCCGCCGGTGTAGACGATGTAGAGGTCGTCATCGCTGCGCGGCTCGAAGTCTCGCTCCGCACTCTGACCGGCCAGGGCGTCCTCCCAGAGCACCCCGCCGTACGCCGACACGTCCGAGGCGTCGTCCAGTGCGGTCGGGTCGGGCATCGCCACGATGGTCTTGAGCGCCTGGTGCTTGGGCGCGATCACCGAGACGAGGGGGGCGTACGTCCGCTCGTGCAGCAGCGCCACCATGTCGGAGTTCTCGACCAGGTAGTCGAGCTCGGCCTCCACGTAGCGGTAGTTGACGTTGATCGCGACGGCGCGGATCTTGAAGATCCCGAGCAATGCCACGACGTGCTCGACGCTGTTCTTGGCATAGATGCCGACGTGATCGCCCGCGCCGACACCTTGCGCGCGCAGATAGTGGGCGAGACGGTTGGCGTCGGCCTCCAGTTCCGCGTAGGTGACGATCCGGTCCCCCACCTGGATCACTCCACGGTCGGGTACGACGTCGACCGCGTGCTCGAAGATGTCTGCGATGTTCAGCGCCATGGGCGGAAGACTAGAACACGTTCTATTTTCTCGCTACGGTTTCCCTCATGTCGGACGCTCCGCACGCCCTCGTCGAGCTGCACGAACACACGCTCGTCGTCACCATGAACCGCCCTGAGAAGCGCAACGCACTCTCGGGCGAGATGCTCGCCATCATGAGCCAGGCCTGGGACCGGGTCAACGAGGACGACGACGTACGCGTGTGCATCCTCACCGGCGCCGGAGGGTCTTTCTGCGCCGGCGCCGACCTCTCGGCCATGAGCGCGAAGGCACCCAGCGACTCCTTCGAGTCCGGCGAGTTCGACCCGAGCGTGATCAAGTCGCTGCTGAAGGGTTTTCGGTTGACCAAGCCCCTGATCGCGGCTGTCGAGGGCCCGGCGATCGCGGGCGGCACCGAGATCCTGCAGGCCACCGACATCAGGGTCGCGGGCGAATCTGCACGGTTCGGGGTCTCCGAGGTCCGCTGGGGGCTCTATCCGCTCGGGGGGTCGGCCGTACGCCTGCCCCGTCAGATCCCGGCCACCGTCGCCGCCGATCTCTTGTTGACCGGGCGCCACATCAAGGCACCCGAAGCAAAGGAGGTCGGCCTGATCGGCCACGTCGTCCCCGACGGCCAGGCATTGGCCAAGGCGCACGAGCTCGCAGAGCTGATCGCCGCCAACGGACCTCTCGCAGTGAGGTCAGTGCTCCAGACGATCCGCGACAGCGAAGGCAAGCACGAGAACGACTGCTGGGCCGAGGATGCCCGCGTAGGGGCAGCCGTTTTCGCCAGCGCCGACGCGAAGGAAGGCCCACGCGCGTTCGTCGAGAAGCGACGCCCGGAGTTCACCGGGTCCTGACTGCTGGGTCCTGACTTCTACACTCACGCCCGTGGAAATGATCATGGGCGCCGGGATGTTGCTGCCGTGCCTGCTCTTCGTCGTCGGGCTCGTCGTGATCATCTTCTTGGTGATCCGCAACAACAAACTCGCCGAGCAACGCCGCCAGTCCATCGCGGGGCTCGCCCAGGCGCGCGGGTGGACGTACGTCCAACGCGACGACGCCTGGAGCGAGCGTTTCAACGTGGCGCCATTCCAACAGGGCCACAACCGCCAGGCACACAACATCATCGCCGGTCAGTTCGAAGGCCGTGGCTTCGTCGCGATGGACTACCTGTATTACACGACCGAGCATTCGACAGACTCCGACGGAAATTCCCGCAGCAGCGAGGTGGCGCACCCGTACGGCGTGGTGGTCCTCAACACCGGCGCCAACTTCCCGCCGCTCTCGGTGACGCCCGAGGGGTTCTTCGGCCGCTTCATCGGGCGGCTGACCAATACCGATATCGAGTTGGAGTCCGAGGACTTCAACCGGATGTTCACCGTCACCTCGGACAGCCGACGCTTCGCCAGCGACCTGCTGCATCCGCAGATGATGGAACTGCTGATGCAAGAGCCGCATTTCGCGTTCTGCTTCGACGGCCCGTCGATCATGTCGTCGCGTCCCGGAGCGTCGGAGATTCCCGAGATCACCGCCCGGTTGGCGATGCTCGATGCGATCATCGATCGGGTGCCGGAGCACGTGTGGCGCAACTTGAAGGGTGAATGACGTGGACGCTCTTGTCTTCGGAATCGGCGGTGCCGAGTTCGGCATCATCGGGGTGTTGTGTCTGCCTTTTGTGCTGCTGCTGATCCCGGCGCTGTTGGTGATGACCAGCTATAACCGTTTCGTGCGTCAGCGCACCTTGGTGTCGGAGTCCTGGGGGCAGACCGACGTCGAACTCACCCGCCGCCATGACCTGATCCCCAACCTGGTGCGCACCGTGCAGGGGTACGCCGCCCACGAGCACGAGGTGTTGGAACGACTCACACTTGCCCGTGAAGCTGCCACGGCGCACCGCAGCGAACCACCAGGGAACCGGCAGTCGTACGAGGAGTCGCTGGGCGGGGCCGTACAGGAGGTGTTCGTACGCGCCGAGGCGTACCCCGACCTCAAAGCGTCGGCGAACTTCTTGCAACTGCAGCGCGAACTCACCGTCACCGAGGACCGGATCGCGGCGGCCCGGCGCTTCTACAACGGCAACGTGCGCGCGTACAACACCCGGTGCGCGACCTTTCCCTCCAACATCGTGGCCTCGCTGTTCAGTTTCCGTCCAGCCCAGTTCTTCGAACTGCGTGATCCGGCGGCACGACAGGCTCCGAGCACCGGCTACTGACGCCGGGCACTCAGGCGTACGCCGCGCGCAGCGCCTTCTTGTCCGGCTTGCCGAGTCCGGTCAACGGGATCGCATCGATCGCCAGCACCTGCTTGGGCGCCTGGACGCTGCCCTTGGCCTCCTTGACGCGCGCAGTGATCCGCTCGACCACCGTCTGGTCCAGCACCTCGCCGTCACGCAGGACGACCAGTGCGGTCACGGCCTCGCCCCACTTCTCGTCGGGAGTCCCGATCACCGCCACCTGGGCCACTGCCGGGTCAGCGGCGATCACGTCCTCGACCTCACGAGGAAAGACGTTGAAACCGCCCGTGACGATCATGTCCTTGGTCCGGTCGACGATGTGCCAGAAGCCCTCGTCGTCCTCACGCGCAACATCGCCGGTGTGCAACCACCCGTCGCGGAAGGTCTCGGCGGTCTCCTCGGGTCGCTCGCGATAGCCCGCGGCCACGAGTGGTCCGGCTACGCAGATCTCCCCCGGCTCCCCCGGCGACACGACCGAGCCGGACTCGTCGAGCAGGGCCGTACGCAAGAACGCGGAGGGCCGCCCGCACGACGTCAGGCGAGCCGAGTCGTGCTCGTGGCGACCGAGGTAGGTGATCACCATCGGGGCCTCGGACTGGCCGAAGTACTGCGCGAAGATCGGTCCGAACCGGTCGATCCCCTCCTGCAAGCGGGTCGGGTTGATCGCCGCGGCTCCGTAGTAGACCGTCTCCAGGCTGCTCAGGTCGCGGGTGCGCGAATCCGGGTGGTCGAGCAGGGCATAAAGCATCGATGGCACCAGCATCGTGGCGGTGATGTGCTGCTCCTCGATCGTGCGCAGCACCTCGGCCGGGTCGAACTTGGGCAGGACCAGCAGGCTGCCACCCTTGACGATGGTCGGCACGAAGAACGCGGCACCGGCATGGCTCAGCGGCGTACAGAGCAGGAAGCGCGGACGGTCGGGCCACTCCCATTCGGCGAGTTGGATCTGGGTCATCGTCGCCATCTGGCGCGCGGTGCCGAGGACTCCTTTCGGGCGTCCGGTGGTGCCGCCGGTGTAGGTGATCGACACGACGTGGTCGTCGGCGAGCACAGCCGCGGTCAACGGGCGCGCGTCGTACGAATTCGCGGCCTCGACGAGGTCGTGAGCCTGACGGCCCAGCCGCTCGCAGGCCTGAGTCACCGGCTGGGGAACGGGACCGATCGTGAGGATCTGTCGTAGCCCGTCGACCTTCTCCAACAGCGCGACCGCGCGCTCGGCGAAGACCGGATCCACCACCAGGGTCTCGATGCCGGCATCGCTCAGGACGTACGCGTGGTCGTCCGCCGAGCCGAGGGGATGCAGACTCGTGCGCCGGTAGCCCTGGGTCTGCCCGGCACCGAGGATGAACAGCACCTCGGGACGGTTGAGTGCGAGCAGCGCGGCGGGTGAGTCCGCACCTGCGCCGAGAGCCTCGAAGGCCTGGATGTAGCGACTCATCTCGTCGGCCACCTCGGCGCCGGTCAGCGTCACCTCGCCCAACGACACGACCGGCTCGTGGCGTTGTCGCTTCAACGCCGCGACCATCAGTTGTCCGTTGTGGGTGCCTGCGTGCAGATCGTTCACGAGCCGACCACCTCGGCGACGCGACGGACCTCTTCGGGCGTACGGCACGACAGCAGCAGCGTGGTGACGCCGGTGGCCTCCCAGGCAGCGATCTTCGTAGGCACCTCGTCCTGCGTGCCGATGATGTGCATGTCGTGGACCAGATCGTCGGGAATCAGGGCGGTGGCTTGATCCTTGGCGCCGCTCAGATAGAGCCGCTGCACCTCCTCGGTCAGGTCGGCCAGGCCCATCCGGTCGAAGACGTTCTTGTGGAAGTTGGCGTCCTTGGCGCCCATCCCGCCCATATAGAGCGCGACGATCGGCTTGATCGCATCGACGACCGCCTGGGTCTCCTCCGGGCCGCTGGTGATCTGCAGGTGGCAGGTCGCGGCGATCTCGAAAGTGTCGCGGGTGTGCCGCGCACCGGGGCGGGCGAAGCCTTCGTCGAGCCACGGTTGATACATGGCCGCGGACTTGGGCGTATAGAAGATCGGGATCCACCCGTCGGCGATCTCGGCGGTCTGCGCGACGTTCTTGGGACCTTCCGCGCCCAGCCAGATCGGCACGTCGGCGCGCAGTGGATGCACGATCGGCTTGAGCGGCTTGCCCAGACCGGTGCTGCCCTCACTGGCGTACGGCAACGGGTAGTGCGGGCCGTCGTTGGTGACCGGGCCTTCCCGTCGCAGCACCTGACGGATGATGTCGACCACCTCGCGCGTGCGCGCGAGCGGCTTGCCGAACGGGGCGCCGTACCACCCCTCGACGACCTGCGGCCCGCTCACGCCCATGCCGAGGATCACGCGGCCGCCGCTGAGGTGGTCGAGCGTGAGTACGTGCATAGCGATCGACGTCGGCGAGCGTCCCGACATCTGCACGATCGAGGTGCCGAGTCTGATCCGCTCGGTGTCGCGTCCCCACCAGGCCAGTGGCGTGAAGGCATCCGACCCCCACGCCTCGGCAGTGAAGACGGCATCGAAGCCGGCTGCCTCCGCGGCCGCCACGAGTTCGGCGACCCCTTGCGGGGGCTGTGCGCCCCAGTACCCCAGTTGCAGACCGAGCTTCATGGCTCACAGCCTGCCAGGTTCCCTTGCCGAGTTCTAGAACATGTTCTAGTTTCGACCAATGGCTCCACGCACACTGTCCAAGCCCGTGACCGTGTCGTTCGACTACACCCGCTCGACAGGACCGGTCCTGGGTCGGTTCTTCTCGGGACTGCGCGACGGCGTGGTGTTGGCGGGTCGTACGTCCGAGGGACGCACGCTGGTGCCTCCACCTGAGTTCGACCCGGCGAACCACGAGCCGATCAGCGAGTTCGTCGAGGTCGGACCCGAAGGCGTCGTCACCTCGTGGACCTGGGTGCCGGAGCCGGTGGCAGGACAGCCGTTCGACCGGCCGTTCGCGTGGGTGCTGGTGCAACTCGACGGGGCGGATGCCCCGATGCTGCATGCTCTGGACGTCGCGACCGCCGCGGAGGTCGCGACGGGGCAGCGCGTACGCGTGCGCTGGTCCGAGGAACGAGTGGGCGCGATGACCGACATCGCCTGCTTCGAGCCTATGAGCGCGGCCGGACGTGGTTTCGAGACGGCCGCTGCGCGGCCTCCTCAACCACCGGAAGCTGCGGCACGGGAACCAGAGACGGCCGCTGCGCGGCCTCCTCAACCACCGGAAGGCGGCGACGAGCCGGTCACCGGGATCGTCACGCCGGTGTCCCTCGACTACGTGTATTCGGCCTCGCCGGAGGAGTCCGCGTTCTTCTCGGGCCTCGCCCAAGGGCGGATCCTCGCCCAGCGCTGTCCGGTCTGCGACAAGGTCTACGTCCCCCCGCGCGGCGCGTGCCCCGTCGACGGGGTCCCGACCGCGGGCGAGATCGAGTTGCCGAGCACCGGCACCATCACCACCTTCTGTGTGGTCAACGTGCCGTTCCTGGGTCAACGGATCCAGCCGCCGTACGTCTCGGCGTACGTCCTGCTCGACGGCGCGGACATCGCGATCCAGCACCTGATCCAGGAGATCCCGGCCGACGAGGTGCGGATGGGGATGCGGGTCGAAGCCGTGTGGCGCCCGGAGGACGAGTGGACCACCTCGATCGAGAACATCGCGTACTTCCGGCCGACCGGCGAACCCGACGCGGACTACGACACCTACCGCAAGCACCTCTGAGGCGATCATGAGAGACACCGCAGTCGTGGGCTTCGCCCACCGACAGATACAGAACTTCGACGGCTCCCCGCAGTGCGTGGAGTTGCTCGTGCCCGTACTCGCCGAGTGTTATGAACAGACCGGGTGGACCAAGGACGACGTCGGCTTTTGGTGCAGTGGCTCGTCGGATTATCTGGCCGGGCGCTCGTTCTCCTTCGTCAGCGCCGTCGACTCGATCGGCGTCCTCCCTCCCGTCAACGAGTCCCATGTCGAGATGGACGCGGCGTGGGCTTTGTACGAGGCCTGGCTCAAGATCCAGACCGGCGAGGTCGACACGGCGATCGTCTACGGCTTCGGCAAGTCCAGCGCGGGGGTGCTGCGCCGTACGCTCGCGCTGCAACTGGACCCCTACACGATGACACCGCTGTGGCCGGACAGCGTGTCCCTGGCGGCGCTGCAGTGCCGGCTCGGGCTGGATGCCGGCTTGTGGGACGAACGCGCGATGGCCGAGGTCGTCGCGCGGTCCCTGACGGACGCGGCGAGCAACGAGCACGCCGTACGCAAGGGGGCGATCACGCCCGAGGAGGTGCTGGCGCACGAGGTGTACGCCGACCCGCTCCGCAAGCCCGACTGCGCGCCGGTCACCGACGGAGCCACGGCGCTGGTGCTGGCTGCGGGTGACCGGGCACGCGAGGTGCGCGAACAACCCGCGTGGATCACGGGTTTCGCTCATGCGATCGACCCCCATCACCTGGGGCACCGCGATCTCACCGTCTCGGCCAGTGCGACCAACGCGGCGGCGCGGCTTGATCTGGCCGGAATCGAAATCGCCGAACTCCACGCCCCGTTCTCTCACCAGGAGTTGATCTTGCGGCACGCACTCGGGCTGGCCGACGACGTACGCGTCAATCCCAGCGGCGGGGCGCTCGCCGGGAATCCGATGTTCGGTGGCGGTGCCAACCGGATCGGTGAGGCGGCGGCACGGATCTGGTCGGGCGCGGCCAACCGAACCCTGGGGCACGCGACCTCCGGGCCGTTGTTGCAACAAAACCTCCTGTGCGTGATGGGAGCCCAATCATGAGTCTGGGCATGAGCAAGCAGCGGGCAGCCGTGATCGGCATCGGCCAGACACACCATCGCGCCAAGCGCGAGGACGTCTCGATGGCAGGCCTGTGCCGCGAGGCGATCGACCGAGCACTCACCGACGCCGGTCTCGGCTTCGCGGACATCGACGCGGTCGTGGTGGGCAAGGCGCCCGACCTCTTCGAGGGCGTGATGATGCCCGAGCTCTATCTGGCCGAGGCGCTGGGTGCCGCCGGCAAGCCGTTGATTCGCGTGCACACCGCCGGTTCGGTGGGCGGGTCGACGGCGATCGTGGCGGCCTCGCTGGTGCAGTCGGGCGTACACCGCCGGGTGCTGACCGTAGCCTTCGAGAAGCAGTCCGAGTCCAATGCGATGTGGGCACTGAGCGTGCCGATCCCGTTCGTGATGCCGGTGCACGCCGGAGCGGGCGGCTACTTCGCGCCGCACGTCCGGTCGTACATCCGCCGCTCCGGTGCACCGACCCATATCGGCGCGATCGTGGCGGCAAAGGACCGGCAGAACGCGCTGCGCAATCCGTACGCCCACCTCAAGAACCCCGACACCACCGTCGAGTCGGTGCTGGCGAGTCAGATGTTGTGGGACCCGATCCGCTATGACGAGACCTGCCCGTCTTCGGACGGCGCCTGCGCACTGGTGATCGCCGACGAGCGGACCGCCGACGCCGCCGACGCGCCCGCCTGGATCCACGGCACCGCGATGCGCAGCGAGCCCACGACGGCAGCCGAGCGCGACCAGGTCAACCCCCAGGCTGGACAGGCGGCAGCGACCGCGGTCTTCAAGCAGGCCGGGATCAGCGACCCGCGGCGCCAGATCGACTGCGCCGAGATCTATGTGCCCTTCTCCTGGTTCGAACCGATGTGGTTGGAGAATGTCGGCTTCGCCGACGAGGGCACGGGTTGGCAGTTGACCGAGCGGGGTGTCACGGCGCTCGGCGGGGACCTGCCTGTCAACATGAGCGGCGGGGTGCTGTCCTCCAACCCGATCGGCGCGTCGGGAATGTTGCGCTTCGCCGAGGCCGCGCTGCAGGTGCGCGGGCAGGCCGGTGAGCACCAGGTCGACGGGGCACGCCGGGCGCTTGGGCATGCGTACGGCGGGGGCTCGCAGTTCTTCTCGATGTGGGTGGTGGGGAGCCAGAAGCCGCAGTGACACTGTCGCCTAGGGTTGTCGGGTGATCGAGTTCCGTACGCCTGCCCAGATCGAGCAGATGCGCCCCGCCGGCCGTTTCGTGGCCGAGGTGCTCACCGCGCTGGAGGCCAAGATCGACGTCGGGGTGAATCTCCTCGAACTCGACGAGTTGGCCCACCAGATGATCCGTGACCGGGGCGCGGAGTCGTGCTACCTCGACTATCACCCGTCCTTCGGAGCCTCGCCGTTCGGTCACGTGCTGTGCACCAGCGTCAACGACGCCGTGCTGCACGGCCTTCCCCACGACTACGTGATCGCAGACGGTGATCTGGTGTCGGTGGACTTCGCGGTCGCGGTCGACGGGTGGGTCTCTGATTCGGCGCTCAGTGTGGTCGCCGGCAACGCCGACCCGCAGGATCTCGCCCTGATCGACACCACCCGTCGTGCCCTGGACGCCGCCATCGAGCAGGCCCGGGTCGGCAACCGGATGGGTGACATCTCCGCCGCGATCGGTGACGTCGCACGCGCGGCCGGCCTCGGCATCAACCTGCAGTTCGGCGGCCACGGGGTCGGGCGCACGATGCACGGCGACCCGCACGTGGCCAACGACGGTCGCGCGGGTCGCGGGCTGCCCCTCAAGGCTGGTCTGGTGTTGGCCCTGGAGCCGTGGTTCCTGCAGACCACCGACGAGATCTACACCGACAAGGACGGCTGGACGCTGCGCAGCAAGGACGGATCGCGGGGCGCGCACAGCGAGCACACGGTGGCCATCACGCCCGACGGCCCGATCATCCTGACCGCGCGCGACTGACACCATGAACGCGTCCCCGAGCCTGCGCGCGAAGAGAACGGACGCCCGCGCGCGCAGACGCTCGCCGGGGTGGATCCCCAATCAGCACGGCGCCTGGGCGATGCTCGCTTCGCCGTTGCTGGTGGGAATCATCGCGGGGGGCTGGACATGGGTGGACCTCCCGCTGGCGGTGTTCTGGTTCGCGGGGTACTTCTGTTTCTTCGCGACCTCACTGTGGCTCAAGAGCGGGCGCCGCGAGCGGTTCTGGCCACCCGTGCGCGCGTACGCCGGTCTCGCGGCCGTGCTGGGTCTCGTCGTGGCTCTCGCACGACCAGACCTGCTGCGGTGGGCACCGCTGTTCGTCGTGCCGCTCGCGGTCGGACTCTGGGCTGCGGCGGCGCGCCGAGAGCGAGACCTGCTCGCGGGGCTCACCACCGTCGTGGGCTCGGCCCTGATGACGGTGGTCGCCTACGACGCCGGGAAGCTCGGCCTCACTCGAGCGGGCGTGGCAGTTGGCCCTGGTGCAGTTCCTGTATTTCGCCGGCACTGTGTTCTATGTCAAGAGCGCCATCCGCGAGCGCGAGAATCCGCGCATCCTGGCGTTGTCGGTGGCCTTCCACGCACTCTCGACGGTGCTCGTGGCCACGTTGTCGTGGCCGCTGGCAGCAGTCTTCGCGCTGCTCACGGTGCGCGCGTGGGCGGTCCCGCCGAGGCGCTGGTCGCCGCGCGCTCTGGGGATCGGCGAGATCGTGTCCACGGTCGTCGTGGCGGTGGTGTCGCTCGTCGCCGGCTAGCCCGCGCGTGACGGCGTCGCGTCACTCGGGCGCCTGAATTCAGGCGTGGGCGAGGCCGAAGCCCCGCCCACAAATCCTGAGCCTGTCCGGACCGAGGTGGTCCGCCACGGTCTCAGACGTACTTGACCTGCATCTCCTTGATGCCGTTGATCCAGGAGTGCCGCAGCCGGCGCGGGTCGGAGACCAGCGAGATGTCCGGCAACTCGTCGGCGATGGCGTTGAACATCAGCCCGACCGTCAGCCGCGCCAGGTTGGCGCCGATGCAGTAGTGCGCGCCGTGTCCGCCGAAAGCCAGGTGCGGGTTGGGGTTGCGCAGGATGTTGAACGTGTAGGGGTCCTCGAAGACGCTCTCGTCGAAGTTGCCCGAGCCATAGAAGATGCCGACGCGTTGGCCCTTCTTGACCAACTGGTCGCCGACCTGCACGTCGTTGAGGGCCGTACGCTGGAACGCATTGACCGGAGTGGCCCAACGGATGAGTTCGTCGACCGCGGTCTCCGGGCGCTCGGCCTTGAAGAGCTCCCACTGCTCGGGGTGGTCGAAGAACGCCTTCATGCCGTGCGTGATCGAATTCCGGCTGGTCTCGTTGCCCGCGACGGTCAGCAAGATCACGAAGAACCCGAACTCGTCGGCGGTCAGGCCCTCGCCGTCCTCGCCGGCGTTGACCAGCTTGGAGACGATGTCGTCGCGCGGGTTGGCCTTGCGGTCCTCGGCGATCGGCATGAAGTAGTCGAGGATCTCCATCGACGCGAGCGTCGCGTCGCCCTCGATCTCCGGGTCGTCGTACGACAGCATCTGGTTGGACCAGTCGAACAGCTTGCGACGGTCCTCCTGCGGCACGCCGAGCAGGTCGGCGATCGCCTGCAGCGGAAGTTCGGCCGCGATGTCCTCCACGAAGCAGCCGGCGCCCTTGGCCTTGGCGTCGGCGACGATCTTGCGGGCGCGCCCCTCCAGGGCGTCCTTGAGGCTGTTGACCGCACGCGGCGTGAAGCCGCGACTGATGATCCGGCGGAGAGTGCCGTGGCCCGGGTCATCCTGGTTGATCAGCATGACCTGCTGGAGTTCCACCTGGTCTCGGGTCATGTCCGGTGCGAAGCGAATGATCGCGCCGTTGACGTTGGTGGAGAAGTCCTTGCTGTTCTTGGAAACCGCCGAGATGTCCACGTGCCGCGTCACCGCCCAATAGCCCTCGGCGGCGACATCGACGAAACCGGCAGAAGCGGCTGCGTCCTGGGCGACCCAGTGGACCGGAGAGGTCTCACGCAGGGCCTTGAACTGCTCGTGCGGAATCGCGACGAGGTTGATGTCCGGCTCCGTGGGGTCGAAGTCGACGGGCAACGCGGTAGAAGTCACAGCTTCCCTCCAAAATCAGAACATGTTCTAGTCCGAAGGCTAACGCTCGGTGGCGCGTTTCGGAAGGACCAAACGAGAACACGTTCTAGTTTTTCCGTTAGGCTCCCGATTATGGGAACACCAGTCATCATCGACGCCGTCCGTACGCCGCTTGGAAAACGCCGAGGTTGGCTCGCGGGTCTGCACCCGGCCGTACTCCTGGGCGCGGTGCAGTCCGAGGTGCTACGCCGGTCCGGGATCGATCCCACATTGGTCGACCAGGTCATCGGAGGTTGTGTGACCCAGGCGGGCGAGCAGTCCAACAACATGGTGCGCCGCGCCTGGATGCACGCGGGGCTGCCGTTGCACACCGCCTCCACCGCGCTCGACGCTCAGTGCTCGTCGGGCCAGCAGGCGGCCCATCTGATCAACGCGCTGATCGGCGCGGACCAGATCAAGGTCGGGATCGCCTGTGGCGTCGAGGCCATGTCACGCGTCCCCCTGGGCGCCAACGTCCCGGCCGGCATGGGAGACCCACGCCCGGCCGACTGGTCGATCGATCTGCCCAATCAGTTCGAGGGCGCCGACCGCATCGTCAAGGACCGGGGTTTCTCGCGAGCCGATGTGGATGCGTTCGGGCTGGCGTCGCAGCAGAAGGCTCGAGTCGCCCTGGACGAGCGGCGCTTCGACCGCGAGACCATGGCACTTGAGGCCCCCGTACTCGATGACGAGGGCAAGCCGACCGGCGAGATGCGTACGGTCACGACCGACCAGGGCCCTCGCGACACCACGCTCGAGGGCTTGGCAGCGCTGAAGCCCGTGCTGGAGGGCGGCACGCACACGGCGGGCACCTCCTCGCAGATCTCCGACGGCGCTTCGGCGGTGCTCTTCATGGACTCCGACCTGGCCGACTCGCTCGGGCTGACACCCAAGGCCCGGATCGTGTCGTCGTGCCTCGTGGGTTCGGACCCGTACTACCACTTGGACGGGCCGGTCCAGGCGACCGAGAAGTTGCTCAAGGACACCGGCATGGCGATGGACGACTTCGACCTCTTCGAGGTCAACGAGGCGTTCGCCGGTGTCGTGATGAGTTGGGCGAAGGTGCACGGACCGGCCGAGGACCGGGTCAACGTCAACGGCGGCGCGATCGCCCTGGGCCACCCCGTCGGCTCGACCGGCACCCGACTGATCACCACCGCCCTGCACGAACTTGAGCGCCGGGACGCCGCTACCGCCCTGATCTCGATGTGCGCGGGTGGCGCGCAGGCGTCCGGCACAGTGATTGAGCGGATCTGACGCAGCGAGGCACGAGCGGAGTCAGGGTCCGCTCACAGACAAACAGGGCGGATCTGACGCAGCGAGGCACGAGCGGAGTCAGGGTCCGCTCGCAAGACGAAACAGAGAGTGGAATAGATGTTCGACTGGAGCGAGGACGACCGTACGGTCCGCGCCGCGGTGCGCGACTGGGTGGACAACGAGGTGCGCCCGATCCGAGACGATCTGGAGCACGGCGGCGTGCCGCCGTACGCGATCGCGAAGAAGTATTGGGACACCTTCGGCATCGGTGAGCAGTACGCCGAGCGCTTCGACTGGGACATCCGACGCCTGCAGGCCGAGGCGGCCGGTGAATCGTTCGCAGAGCCCGAACCCGACGACTTCGACCCAGCACTGGGCTCGGTGGCCAACATCGAGTTGGTGAAGGTCTGCCCCGGCATCCCGACCGCCATCGGCATTTCGACGGGGATGACCGCGGGCACGATCAATGCGATGGGCACGGTCGAGCAGCGGCTGCGCTGGGCCCGCGACCTGATCACCCTCGACAAGGTCGGCGCCTGGGCGATCACCGAGCCCGACGCGGGCTCCGACGCCTTCGGCGGGATGCGTACGACCGCCCGACCCGACGGTGACGGCTGGGTGCTCAACGGCCAGAAGACCTTCATCACCAACGGGCCGTACGCCGACACGATGGTCGTCTACGCCAAGCTCGACGACCCCTCGACCCGGGCCGGTCAACCGGCGACGGAGGCCGAGCGCCGCCAGGCACCCGTACTGATCTTCGTGCTCGACAAGGACATGGGGGGCCTGACTCAGGGCAAGCCGTTTCGCAAGATGGGGATGCACTCCTCCCCTACTGGCGAACTGTTCTTCGACAACGTCCGCGTGGAGCGCGACCGGCTGCTGGCGGGCAGTGGGGCCAAAGGCACCGACGGCCGCGACTCGGCGCGCGCGAATTTCGTCGCCGAGCGGGTCGGCATCGCGACGTTCGCGCTGGGCATCATCGAGGAGTGCCTGCGGATCTCGGTCGACTACGCCAAGGGTCGCGAACTGTGGGGCAAGCCGATCAGCGACTTCCAGTTGATCCAGGTCAAGCTGGCCGAGATGGAGATCGCGCGGGTCAACGTCGAGAACATGGTGCTCAAGGCGATCGACGCGCGTCGACGTGGGGTCCTGCTCGATATGGCCGAGGCCTCGGCGATGAAGTTGTACGCCTCCCGCGAAGCGACCAACGTTGCTCTCGAAGCCGTGCAGTTGCTCGGGGGCA
Source organism: Nocardioides sp. (assembly GCA_037045645.1). Classification (NCBI taxonomy): domain Bacteria; kingdom Bacillati; phylum Actinomycetota; class Actinomycetes; order Propionibacteriales; family Nocardioidaceae; genus Nocardioides; species Nocardioides sp. Next base: position 1,392,192 of record JBAOIH010000001.1, on the reverse strand, counting down.
ACGGCTATATGGCGGAGTACGGCGTGGAGCAACTCGCCCGTGACGCCAAGGTGCTGATGATCTACGGCGGGTCGAACGAGGTGCAGACGACGCACGTCGCGAAGGGACTGCTGCGCCGCTGAGGCAACCGGGATTAGCTGCCGTACACCTTCTCCGGCACCGCTCCCTCGGCGATCAGAGCATCGACGACCTCGCCCAGGTCTGCGGCGCTCCAACGCGAGCCGTTGTCGCGACTGGCTCCGTGCCGCCAGGCGTCCTCGAGCGTGAGCTTGCCGCCCTCGATCTCGAAGACTCGACCCGTGACGTGACCGGCTTCCTCGCTCGCCAGCCAGGCCACGATCGGCGAGTTGTCGCCCGCGTCGGGCAGACCTGCGCCGAACGGCCCTTCGGTCATCCGGGTGGCCGCGACCGGAGCGATCGCGTTGACGGTGACACCGACTCGACCCAACTCTCCAGCCGCCACGAGGGTGAGTCCCGCGATCCCGGCCTTGGCTGCGCTGTAGGCGCTCTGACCGATCGAGCCTTGAAGCCCGGCACCCGAGGACGTGTTGATGACGCGGCCGACGCGTTGGCGTCCTTCCTTGGACTCGGCACGCCAGTAGGCAGCCGCGTGACGAAGCGGCGCGAAGTGGCCCTTCAGATGCACCCGGATGACGGCGTCCCACTCGTCCTCGGTGGCGTTGACCAGCATCCGATCGCGGACGAATCCCGCGTTGTTGACCAGGATGTCGAGCCCTCCGAAGGTGTCGATCGCCTGGCGGATCATCGCCTCGGCCTGGCCGAAGTCGGCGACGTCCGCGGTGTTGACGACGGCCTCGCCGCCCAACGCCTGGATCTCTTTGACGACCTCTTCGGCGGGGGTGTCGCCCGTACCTTCGCCGGACAGCGAGACGCCGTAGTCGTTGACGACGACCTTGGCGCCCTGGCGGGCGAACTCGAGGGCGTGCTCGCGGCCGATGCCGCGCCCCGCCCCGGTAATGATGGCGATGCGGCCGTCGAGGATGCCGGTCATAGGTTGTTCTCCTTCTTGCGCTGTTCGTTGAGCCTGCGCTGTTCGTTGAGCCTGCGCTGTTCGTTGAGGAAGTCGCCGGCTTCGCCGCCGCCGTGAAGTTCGATGCAAGCGCCACTGATGTGCTTGGCCAGTGGGGAGGCCAGGAAGGTGACGAGGTCACCGACATCCGTCGGGTCGGTGAGCCGGGCCAGCGGGACGGTGCCTTCGAGGCGTTCGAGTTCGGCCGCGCCATCGGCGCCGTAGAACTCCTCCAGCCCATGGGTCCGGGTCATGCCCAGGTCGATGGTGTTGATCCGCACCTTCGGTCCCCACTCCACTGCCAGGGAGCGCGTGAGGTGGTCCAGGCCCGCCTTGGCAGCGCCGTACGCACTGGTGCCGGGGCTGAGGCGTACGCCGGAGACCGACGAGATGCTGATGATCGAGCCGCCGCCGTGCTGTTGCATCACCCGGTTGGCCTCCAACGAGACCAGCATCGGCGAGGTGAGGTTGAGTTCGATGATCTTGGCCTGGCGGGCGAAGCCCATCTCGCTGGCCAACCCCCAGGGCGATCCGCCCGCGTTGTTGACCAGGATGTCGAGACGACCGTGCTCGGCGACGATGCCGTCGATCAGGGCTTTCACCGACTCGGGGTCGCGTACGTCGCAGGTGCGGTGCGTGCTGCCCTTCACGGGGTCGACTTCGCGTCGCCCACAGGTGATCACGGTCGCGCCCGCGTCCAGGAGTCGGCGGGTGATGCCCGCGCCGACGCCCTTGGCTCCGCCTGTGACGAGAGCGACGCGCTCGGTGAGGTTCAGTGAGATCGGCACGGTGCTACCCTACCAAGCACTTGCTTGGTTGCCGATGGAGGTTCCGTGTCGATCTCATCTGTCCTGCGTGACGATCACGTCCGCGTCATCACGATGGAGGCTCCGCCGGTCAATGCACTGACGGTGCAGGGCTGGTTCGACGTGGCTGCCGCACTCGACGAGGCGAGCGCCGATCCCGACACGCATGTGGTGATCCTGCGCGCGGTGGGGCGCGGCTTCAACGCCGGCGTGGACATCAAGGAGATGCAGCACCACTCCGGTTTCGAGCACCTGCTCGGCGCCAACCGCGGCTGCTTCGCGACCTTCAAGGCGGTGTACGAGTGCTCGGTTCCGGTGATCGCGGCGGTGAACGGCTTCTGTCTCGGCGGCGGTGTCGGACTCGTCGGCAACGCCGACGTGGTGGTCGCGTCCGACGATGCGTACTTCGGGGTGCCCGAGGTAAATCAGGGCGCTTTGGGTGCCGCGACGCATATGGCCCGGCTGGTGCCGCAGCACATGATGCGCACCCTCTACTTCACCGCGCGTACGATCCCGGCGCGCGATCTGGTGTCGTACGGCTCGGTGCTTCAGGTGGTGCCGAGTGACGAGCTCCTCGACGCCGCGCTCGAGGTGGCCCAAGAGATCGCGGCCAAGGACACGCGCGTGATCCGGGCCGCCAAGGAAGCGCTCAACGGGATCGACCCGATCGACGTGAACAAGTCCTACCGCTGGGAGCAGGGCTTCACGTTCGAACTCAACCTGATGGGCGTCAGCGACGAGCTGCGCGACAAGTTCGCCGGGACTTCCAAGGCGTCAAGCACACACTCAGAGTCAACGGAGGATGCATGAGCAAGCCACGCGACAAGACGATGACGATCGAGGAGATCGTCGCGTCGCTGTCCGACGGGATGACCATCGGCATCGGCGGCTGGGGACCGCGGCGCAAGCCGATGGCACTCGTACGCGCGATCCTGCGCTCGGACCTCAAAGATCTGACGATCGTGTCGTGGGGCGGTGCCGACGTCGGCCTGCTCGCGCGCGCGGGCAAGATCCGCAAACTGATCTACGCGTTCGTCTCGCTGGACTCGATCCCACTGGAGCCCAACTTCCAGCGTGCGCGGCAGAACGCGACCATCCCCGAGATCGTCGAGTTGGACGAGGGGATGTTCATGACCGGGTTGCAAGCCGCCGCTCAGCGGCTGCCGTTCCTGCCGGTGCGAGCGGGGCTGGGTTCGGACGTGATGGTCAACAACCCGTGGTTGCAGACCGTCACCTCGCCGTACTCCGACGGCACCGAACTCGTCGCCATGCCGGCGCTGCGTCTCGACGTCGCCCTGGTGCATCTCAACCGCGCCGACGTGCACGGCAACGCGTCCTACCTGGGCCCGGACCCGTACTTCGACGACCTGTTCGCGATGGCCGCGTCGCAGACCTACGTGTCCGTCGAGCAGATCGTGGACACGGCCGGCCTCACGGTAGACACCCCCGTGCAGCGGCTGCTGCTCAACCGGATGATGGTGACCGGGGTGGTGGAGACGCCGAACGGTGCGCACTTCACCAACTGCGTGCCCGACTACGAACGCGACGAGGCGTTCCAGAAGGCGTACGCCGCAGCGGCATCTGGAACCGACGACGAATGGGCGGCCTTCGAGTCGCGCTTCCTGGCCGGCGACGAGGCTGCCTATCAGGACGCCGTACGCGCTTTTGGGGAGGAATCATGAACCTGGACGAATTCGCTCGCGCCGAGGTCTGCGCCTGTGCGGTCGCGGATGCCTTCGCTGAGGACGGAGAGATCTTCGGGTCGCCGATGGGCATCATGCCGATGCTCGGGGCGAGGCTGGCCAAGCTCACGTCCAACCCCGACCTGGTGATCTCCGATGGCGAGTCGCTGTTCTTGGCGGGCACTCCCCCGCTGTTCGCGCGCGCGGACGTGGTCGAGGGCTGGATCCCGTTTCGCCGCGTCTTCGACGTGGTGGCGTACGGCAAGCGTCACGTGATGATGGGTGCGACCCAGATCGACAAGCACGGCAACCAGAACATCTCCGCGATCGGCTCCTTCACCCAACCCAAGCGGCAACTGCTGGGGTCGCGCGGCGCACCGGGCAACACGGTCAACAACCGGACCTCCTACTGGGTGCCGCGGCAATCGCCTCGGGTCTTCGTGGAGGCGGTCGACATCGTCTCGGGCGTCGGGCCTGCGCGGGCGCGCGCGGCCGGCCGCGGCGCCTCGGAGTTCAACGACATCCACCGGATCGTCACCAACCTGGGCGTGTTCGACGTCAACGGCCCTGACGACACCGTGCAGTTGCTGTCGGTGCATCCGGGGGTGACCGTCTCGGAGGTGCAGGAGGCGTCCGGCTTCGAGATCCACCTGCCCGGCCTCCGTGCCCGAGACCCGCGGCGCCGCGCCGTGGACGAGCTCGTACTCATCCGCGAGATGCTCGACCCGAAGGGGCTGCGCTTCAAGGAGGTCCCCAATGATTGAGCAGCGATTGTCGACTGCTTTGACGGAATTGGCGGGCGTACGACACCCGGTCGTGCAGACGGGGATGGGCTGGGTGGCCGGGCCACGACTGGTCTCCGCCACCGCGAATGCCGGCGGGCTCGGGCATCCTGGCCTCGGCGACCATGACGTTGCCGGAGTTGGAGAAGGCGATCGTCGAGGTTCGCGGACGAACGTCTGCGCCGTTCGGGGTCAATCTGCGCGCCGATGCCGGTGACGCGGGCGACCGCTGCTCGTTGTTGATCGAACACGGCGTGAAGGTGGCGTCGTTCGCGCTCGCGCCCAAGCCCGAACTGATCGCTCGCCTGAAGGAACACGACATCGTCGTGATCCCGAGCGTGGGCCTGCCCAAGCACGCCGATCAAGGTCGCGTCGTGGGGCGCCGACGCGGTGATGATCCAGGGCGGCGAGGGTGGTGGTCATACGGGTTCGACTCCGACGACATTGCTGCTGCCCTCCGTCCTGGACGGGCTGGCTGCCGCAGGTCATTCGATCCCGGTGATCGCGGCGGGTGGCTTCTTCGACGGGCGCGGATTGGCTGCGGCCTTGTCGTACGGCGCCGCCGGGATCGGGATGGGCACCCGCTTCCTGCTGACCTCGGACTCCGCGGTGCCGCAGGCGGTCAAGGAGGCTCTACCTGTCGTACGACCTCAACGGCACGGTCGTCACCGACAAGGCCGACGGGATGCCGCACCGGATGCTGCGCACGCCGTACGTCGAGTCGCTGTTGGAGACCTCGGTCGTACGCCGGGTGGCGCCCACGGTGCGCCGGACATTGGAGTTCAAGCGCTCGTCCGGCATGTCATGGGGCGCACTGGCGCGCGACGGCGTACGCCTGGCTCGCTCGGGCGAGCGCTCGCTGGCGCAGACCGCTGCGGCGGCCAACACGCCGATGATGCTCAAGGCGGGCCTCGTCGAAGGTGACGTGTCGGCCGGAGTCTTGGCGAGCGGCCAGGTCGTCGGCCTGCTGGACGACCTTCCGTCGTGCGAGGAACTGATCGATCGCGTAGTGCTCGGCGCTGTGGAGGCGTTGAGCGCCGCAGCCGCCGCCGTACGCTGACCTGTCGCATCTGCTCCGCGGAACGGCCTCGACCTGTCGCATCTGCTCCGCGGAACGGCCTCGACCTGTCGCATCTGCTCCGCGCAATGGCGTCGACCTGTCGCATCTGCTCCGCGCAATGGCGTCGACCTGTCGCATCTGCTCCGCGCAATGGCGTCGACCTGTCGCATCTGCTCCGGTCAGGTCGCGCGTCTCGCCCTGAGTTGCTCGACCAGGATGTCGCCATGACCTGCATGCCGGGCCAGTTCGCGCACCATGTGTCCCTGGATCCAGCGCAGGCTCACGGGCGTCCCGCGCCAATCGAAGATCTCGTCGAGCGAACGCTGGGCCTCGATCTGGCGAGATCTTTCGCATGTGGCGAGAAACCGCGCGCGAACGGAGTCGATCGTGTCGTCTGCAGTCAACAGGAAACTCTCGTCGACCGTCTCTGGGAGTCCGAGTGATTCACGACTTGAACCTCCGATGCGATGAGCAAACCACACGTTCTCGACGAAACTTGCGTGCTTCACAACACCCAGCACGGTGGTCAACGACGGCACCAAGGATGCTCGGGCCTCTTCCTCGGTAAGTCCATCGAGGAGGTCGGCGATCGCGTTGCGCTGGTCATCCACTAGCGCTCGCAAGGTCGTACGTTCGTCCGCGACGAGCCAGTTCATGTACGTCACCCTGCTGCTCCCCTCCGGACGAGTCAAAGTCTCCGTGCGCGAAGCAGATGCGACAGGTCAGCGTGTTTTCGCGAAGCAGATGCGACAGGTCAGCGTGTTTTCGCGAAGCAGACGCGACAGGTCAGCGTGTTTTCGCGGAGCAGACGCGACAGTTCGGCGGAACCGGGGGGCGGTGTGGTGCGATTGACCCGATGTGAGCGACTACCAGAGCGACGGCGACCTGCTGCGGCTCATCGCGCGCGGGGATGAGGGCGCGTTCGACGAGTTGTGGTCGCGCCACGCCTCGACGCTGTTGCTCCGGCTCAAGCGCCGCGCGCCCGACGACGCGGCCGACCTGCTCCAGGAGACGTTCCTGGCTGCCTGGCGCAACGCGGCATCCTTCAAGGGCGAAGACGCCGGCGGTTGGCTCTGGACGATCGCGTCTCGTCGCCTGATCGACCTCCACCGCCGCAGCGCCAACCGGGCAGTGCCGAGCGACTCCGCTCCACAGGCCACCAGTGCGTCCAGCGAGGACGAGGCACTGGCCGGAATGGTCGATCCTCGTCTGACGCTGGCACTCGACAACCTCTCCCCCGAACTCATCGCCACACTCCAAGCCACCGTGATCGACGGGCTGAGCACTCGTGATGCCGCCGTACTGCTCGGCGTCGCCGAAGGCACCGTGAAGTCGCGCGTGTCTCGCGCTCGCGGCTCACTGCGCGAGTGGCTGGCCCACCCCAACCGACTGCAGGAGGAGTCATGACGCAACCGGCACAATGGCATGCAGATGCCGCCGCACTTCAGGCGTACGCCACGGGCGGCGCCACGGACGCGGTTGCCTGGTCCATCGAGACGCACCTGCCGACCTGCGTCGAATGCAGACAGGTCCTCACCCGACTGTTGACCGCCCAGGACCGCAACACGCTGGCGTCGGCCCGCGAGGCACTGGCATTGCAAGAACGCTCCTACGCACGTACGCCGATCTCCGCGATCGTCGCGGGAGTCCTCGGACCGTGGTGGGCCTGGATCGGCACCCTTTTCGTCGGCATAGGGGTGCTGCTGATCGCGGACGCGTGGAGCGGACCAGGCGGATCGGCTCCCTGGGCGGTCGGCCTGGCTCCCCTCCTCCCCCTCGCGCTCGTCGCCACCGTCTACGCAGCGGCCGACCGCGACGCGGTCACGGATGCTTCTCCTCGCGGCGGGCTCGAGATCGCCTTGCTTCGTACGGGAGCGGTGCTCGCCTTGAGCATCCCGTGCGGGATCTTGGTTTTGCATCTCGTCGGGGCGGCACCTGGCCAACTCGTCGTCTGGCTGCTGCCCGGACTCGGCCTCAGCCTCGGGGCGCTCGTTCTCGGCACCTGGGCGGGAGTGGAGCGAGCCGCACAGGGCCTCTTCGTCGTGTGGTCCATGGCCGTGATCGCAGTCTTCACCCCTCGTTTCGCCCTGCACGGCGGCACCTGGCTGGTGGCTCCTTCCGGCGCGGGGGTGGTGCTGTGGTCCTGCGTCGTCGCCGGGCTGCTCGCGTGGGTGATCCAACATCGCGTCAACTCGATCCCGAGGAGCACCAGATGATCGATCTGCAGGGAGTCAGCGTGAGCTTCGGGCGTACGGAGGTGCTGCGCGAGGTCGACCTAGACCTCGCTGCGGGCGTACACGGACTGCTCGGCCCCAACGGGGCCGGCAAGAGCACCTTGATCCGGGTGCTCGCCACCACGTTGCGCCATGACGGCGGCACAGTCGAGGTATTGGGGCATTCCTTCACCGATGCGGCCGGCGTACGCAAGGTGCGCGAGCAACTCGGCTACCTCCCCCAGACCCTGGGCTTCTATCGGGGCTTCACGGCTCGGGAGTACGTCGAGTACGTCGCCTGGTTGCGCCGGATGCCCAGCAGCGAGATCCCGCTCGCGGCGGACCGCGCGTTGTCTCGAGTCGACCTTGCCGACCGCGCCGACACCAAGTTGCGCAAACTGTCGGGTGGCATGCAGCGCCGCGTCGGCGTGGCGCAGGCGATCGTCAACGATCCGCGACTGCTGCTGCTCGACGAGCCGACAGTGGGGCTCGACCCCGAGCAACGAGTCGGATTCCGCGAACTCCTTCGTGAACTCGGCTCCGACACGTGTGTTGTGGTCTCGACCCATCTGGTCGAAGACGTCGCGCACGCCTGCGACACCGTGACGATCATGGACGAGGGCCGGGTCGTCGAGCGCACCGACCCGCACGCGCTCGCCGCACGCGGACTCGACTCTGAGTCCGCAGGAGACTCAGCGGTCGAGCGCGGCTACACCGCAACTCTGCGTACGAGTCGGGCGATCCGATGAGAGGGTGGGCAGGCGCGGTCCGTCGCGAACTGAGACATGGCACCTGCGTGTTCGCAGTCTCGGCGCTGACGCTGCTCGTGACGGTGCTGCTCTGGTCCAAGGGGGCTTCGTGGGGCACTCGCTGGAACGACCTGGGCATGCTGCTGCGCGATCTCACGATCGTCATCGGCCCGGTGGCGCTCACCCTGGGCGCATGGCAGGGCGGGCGTACGGCCAGGTCTGACGTCACCGAAACCCTGGAATCGATGCCGACCGCGGCGCTGACTCGCGCCTCAACGGAGATCGCGGCGTTGGCCCTCGCGGTGTTTGCAGGGGTGCTTCTCGGTTGGAGCACCGCCGCCGCGTCGATCCTGATCGTCGGCGGCTGGGGCACGAGCGCGGCGGCTTGGTATGTGCTCGCGATGGCGCCGACCGTGCTGGCGTACGTCACCTTCGGCTACGCGCTCGGGCGGCTCCTGCGGTGGCGGGTGGTGGCGCCGATGGCGGGATTGCTCGGCTATCTGCTGATCGGCCTGACGGCTTATCGCAACGACGGTCTGAACGCGATGGTGGGCAGTGGCACTTTGGGGGAGGACACGTACGCCGTCTTCCAACGTGACGCGGTCGCATGGAGTGCTCTCGTGCTCACCGCGTGCGCTCTCGCGGCGTGGGGGCTTTCGTCGATGCAGCGCGGACCTGGACGGGGCCGAGGCGCACTGACACTGGGAGTCGTGGGGGCGGTTGTCGGGGGCGCGTGCGTGGCACCGGCCATGGCGGCTGGCGCCCAAGGCGAGGCAGCAACGGACGTGGCCGTCGTCTGCACGAAGGACTCCGGCCCCAAGGTGTGCGTGCTTGCCGCCAACCAACACTCGCTGGATGTCACGAAGGACGCCGCGCGCAGGATGCTCAAACAGATGGAGGGCATCCGCGGAGCACCAACATGGGCGGGGCCGACGAGATACAACGCCCCTCTGGACCACACCCAACTGCCGACGCAGTCCGTCCCGATCGATCCTTGGGGCCATGTCGCAGGTGGGGTCCTGTGGAACGTGGATCCACTCTATGTCGGTGCACTCTTCGATCCGCAAGGCTATTGCCCTGAGCGGTTCGACTTCCAAGCCCGAAGGCCCAGCCCCGAGCAGGAGAAGGTTCTCAACGTCTTCTTCTATGCGGCCTTTCCCGTCTCCGACTGGCTCAGCGACAGTGACGAGGTCTACCCGGAGGAGCGGGTGGGTGCCAGGTTCGCAGCCGCGACACAGATGCAGAAGTCTGAGTACGCCAGCCTGCTCCTTGCTGCGGCGCGCTCATGCGATGTCGAAGCAGCAGAAGCTGCGGCCGCCGTGCTGCCCAAGGTCTGATCACCATGACGCGCTGGGTCCGGATGCGCGGCCTGTGGTGGTCGTGGCCGAGCGCCCTGGCAGCGGTCGTAGGTTCCGCATGGTTCGCCAACTGGGTGCGCGACTGGGCGCACGACGATCACCTGGGCCGAGTGCCTGCGGTGGTGCTCGGCGGTCTGGCGGTCGCCGTGCTGCTGGCACCGGGAGCGTACGTCCAGCATGAGGTTGACGGCTCGGCCGGTCGACCGAGCGTGCGGGCTGACCTCGCGGTCGTGGTGGGTGGCGTCGTGGTCTGCTGCCTGCTCGCCTGGGCTCTCTTGCCCGAACTCGCTTTGGAGCGTGGCGGACTGGAGATGGCGCGCAACGCGCTCGGGCTGTCGGGGCTCGGCTTGCTCTGCGGAGCTGCGGTTGGACCGCAACTGGGCTGGATGTTGCCCTTCCTCTGGGTCTCGGTGAGCTATCTGACGGTGCCTAGGGAATACGACCTGCACCCACATCTCGCGGCACCGGGCTGGTTGATGTATCCGGCGACCTGGGATGTCACCTGGGTGGTCGCGTTCGGATTGCTGACGGTCGGGACCCTGGCGCACGTCTGGGCTGGTCACCCGCCGCGCCCGCGGGGTCACCCGCTGCGTTGAGCGCCGCGTTCTCTACGGGTGAAAGAAGTCGGGTTTCGATACCGAGTTGGTATCATGATGCTTGTGGCCATGACTCTGCGCACCGACGACGAACTTGACAAGGCACTCACCGCCCTGGCCGCGGCGGAAGGTTTGTCCAAGCAGGAGGTCGTACGCCGCGCGGTGCTGGAGCGCTATGAGAGGTCGGAACACCGCGAGCGCATCGATCGCATCATGGACGACGTGCTCGACCGGTGGGGCGACGTGCTCGACCGCCTCGGCTCCGCGTGATGGCGACGACTTATCTCTCGCTCGAAGACCTGCTCTTCCTCACCAAGCGCCTAGGCGCTGGGCCAGTCCGGGATCCAGGACTCTTGGATTCGGCGGCGGCGCGGCCGCGATCGAGCGTGTTCGGGGAAGACGCTTACCCGACCTTGTCTGACAAGGCCGCGGCCTTGTTGCACTCGATATGTCGCAACCACGCTCTTGTGGATGGCAACAAGAGACTCGCCTGGGCAGCCGCAGTCGCTTTCCTCGCCTTGAATGACAGCTGGGTGGAGATGCCGGACGATGATGCCTTCACCCTGGTGATGTCCGTGGCGGAAGGGTCACTTGAGGTCCCCGACATCGCCACCCGATTGGCTGAAGCGCTCATTCCTTTGAGGGGGCGTTGAGCCCCTGACTACGCTCGTCCCGCGCTCCGTCAGACCCGCTCGATCACCGTCACGTTGGCCTGGCCGCCGCCCTCGCACATGGTTTGGAGACCATAGCGACCACCGGTGCGTTCGAGTTCGTTCAAAAGCGTGGTCATCAACCGCGTGCCCGTCGCGCCGATCGGGTGGCCCAGCGCGATGCCGCCGCCGTTGACGTTGACGCGCTCGTGCGGGATGTCGAGTTCCTTCATCCACGCCAGCACGACCGACGCGAACGCCTCGTTGCACTCGAAGAGGTCGATGTCGTCGAGCGACATCCCGGACTTCTCCAACGCATACCTGGTCGCGCGGATCGGCCCGGTCAGCATCCAGATCGGATCGTCCCCTCGTACGGACAGGTGGTGAATGCGCGCTCGCGGCGTCAGGCCGTGGCGGTCCACAAAATCTCCAGAAGCGATCAGCATCGCCGACGCCCCGTCCGAGATCTGCGAGGCGACACCGGCTGTGATCCGCCCGCCGGGCGCGAGCGGCTGCAACGCGGCCATCTTCTCCAGCGAGGTGTCGCGTACGGTCTCGTCGGTGTCGAAGACCCGACCGTCGGGCAGCGTCACCGGCGCGATCTGGGACGCGAACCGGCCTTCGTCGATGGCGACTCGTGCGCGCTGGTGTGAGGCCAACGCGAACGCTTCCATGTCTTCGCGGCTGATCTCCCACTTCTCCGCGATCATCTCGGCGGAGTTGAACTGCGATACCTCGACGTCGCCATAGCGCGCCAGCCAGCCCGGCGACTCCGCAGTCGGGGTCGTGAAGCCATATTGATCTGCCACCAGCATCGCCGCCGAGATCGGGATGGCGCTCATGTTCTGCAGCCCACCTGCGATGACCAGATCCTGGGTGCCCGACATGACTCCCTGCGCCGCGAAGTGCACCGCCTGCTGCGACGATCCGCACTGGCGGTCGATGGTCACGCCGGGGACGTGATCAGGAAGGCCCGCGACCAGCCAGGCCGTACGCGCCACATCGCCCGCCTGCGAGCCGATCGTGTCGCAGCAGCCCATCACCACGTCATCGACCAGCCCAGGGTCGATCCCGGTGCGCTCCACGAGCGCGGACAACACGTGTGCCCCGAGATCAGCAGAGTGCACGGCAGCCAGCGAGCCGCCGCGCTTGCCGACCGGCGTACGGACGGCGTCGACGATGTAGGCCTCGGTCATGTCAGTTCCTTTCGGGGTTTCGAGACGGACGCTGCGCGTCCTCCTCAACCAGCGGGTGGTGCGGGTCGTGCCGGGGCGTGGTTTCGAGACGGACGCTTCGCGTCCTCCTCAACCACCGGGGGTGCGGGGGTGGCGATGCCGTCGAGCAGCATCGCGGAGTAGCGGTCGGCCACCTCGGCGGTGGTCAGGGAGCCGTCGGGGCGATACCAGTTCACGGCGAACCAGATGCCGTCGCGCAGGAAGCGGTAGACCACATCGACGTCGAGGTCTTTGCGCAGCACGCCTGACACCACCCCCTCGTGCAGCAGGCGGAGCCAGAAGTCGCGCGACTGTTCGTGACGTTCACTGATATAGGAGAAGCCGTCGAGCGAGGCGATGAAGGTCGAGTCGTTCTGGAAGATCGCGACCTCGTCGTGATGCTCGGCGATGGCAGCGAACGACACGCGTACGCCTCGCTCAAGCTTGGTCCTGGCGTCGTCACTGGCGTCGAGGATCGCGTCGTACTCCTCGAAAAGCTGATCCTGGAAGGTCCGCAGGATCTCGTCGAGCATCGACTCCTTGCTCGGGAAGTGGTGGTAGAGGCTGCCCGAGAGGATCCCGGCCGCGTCGGCAATGTCGCGTACGGTCGTGTTGCGGTAGCCCTTGGTGGCAAACAGGTGGGCCGCGATCCGCAACAACTCGGCACGCCGGGTCAGGGTCGTTTCAGGCATGTTGGCTGCTCACCGAGATCACCTCGCCGGTCAGGTAGGAGGAGTACGCCGAGGCGAGGAACACCATCACGTTGGCGACCTCCCATGGCTCCGCCGCCCGCCCGAACGCCTCGCGCTGCTTGAGTTCGGCCAACAGTTCGTCGGAGGTCACCTTGGCCAGGAACGGGTGCATCGCCAGGCTCGGCGAGACCGCGTTGACCCGGATGCCGTGCGGCGCCAGGTCGAGTGCGGAGCAACGTGTCAGCGCCATCACGCCCGCCTTGGCCGCCGCGTAGTGCGCCTGCCCCTCCTGGGCGCGCCAGCCGATGACCGAGGCGTTGTTGACGATCACACCCTGCGTACCAGTCGCGATCCAGCGTTGTGCCGCCGCACGCGTGACGCGCATCGTGCCGGTCAAGGTGATGTCGAGGACGCGGCTCCAGGCCTCGTCGGTCATGTCCTGGATCGGCGCGGTGCCACCGAGTCCGGCGTTGTTGAGCAGCACGTCGAAACCTTCAGCCGAATCCAACAGCGCTTGTACGGCTGCCTCGTCGGTCACGTCACACACGACGCTGCTGACCCGGTCGGCGCCGAACTCGCCCGCCAGGGCTTCCTCGGCCTCCGCGAGCCGCCGCTCGTGGGTATCGGAGAAGACGACCCGCGTGGCGCCTTCCTCCAATGCGCGTCGGGTCGCTGCCGCACCAATACCGGCACCGGCGGCGGCAGTGATCACGACGACCTTGTCCTTCAGCAGGCCATGGCCGGGCACGTACGCAGGGGTCGGCTGCTCTTCGCGGTGGACGGTCATCGGGCATCTCCTCGTGGTTCGCGTGGCAGGCCCAGCACCCGCTCGGCCAGGATGTTCTTCTGCACCTCGTCACTGCCGCCATAGATCGTGTCAGCGCGGGTGAAGAGGTAGAGCCGTTGGTGGTCGTCGAGGTCGTAGTCGGTGGCACCGGGTCGTACGGTCAGCCCGTCGCGCCCCGCGACTGCCATCGCGAGCTTCACCCAGGTCGCGATGCCAGTTGGCCCAGACCAACTTGGCGATGTTGTCGCCTCCCGGGAAGTCGCCGGCGAGCACGCGCAGCGCGTTGGCGCCCATAGTCTCCAACTGGACCTCAGACTTGAGCAGGCGGTCGCGAAGGACAGGGTCGTCCCAGGCGCCGTTGTCCTTCGCACGAGCCAGCACCGACTCGTACTCCCGACGAAAACCCACCTGCTGGCCCAGCGTGGAGACGCCGCGCTCGAACCCGAGCAGGGCCATCGCGACCCGCCAGCCGTCGCCGACCTCGCCGAGTACGTTGCTGGCGTCGGTGCCGGCACCGGTGAAGAAGACCTCGTTGAACTCCGAGCCACCGGTGAGTTGCTCGATGGGGCGTACGTCCACTTCCTCCTGGTCCATCGGGACCAGCAGGAAACTCAGGCCGGCGTGGCGCTGCGAGCCCGGCTCGGTGCGCGCGATCACGAAACACCAGTCGGACGTGTGGGCGTGCGAGGTCCAGATCTTCTGTCCGTCGACGACCCAGTGATCGCCCTCGAGGCGTGCCTTGGTCTGGACGTTCGCCAGGTCGGATCCGGCGTTGGGCTCCGAATAGCCCTGGCACCACAACTCGGTGACGGCCACGATGCCGGGCAGGAATCGCTGCTTCTGCTCCTCGGTGCCGAACGCGATCAGGGTCGGCCCCAGCAGTTCCTCACCCAGGTGGTTGACGCGCGCGGGAGCGTCGGCTCGGGCGTACTCCTCGTGGAAGATCACCTGCTGCGCCAGGCTCAGGCCGCGCCCGCCGTACTCCTTCGGCCACCCGACACAGGTCCACCCGTGCTCGGCGAGCAGACGATTCCACTCCAGGCGCTGCTCGTACGCCAGGTGGTCCTTGCCGGGACCGCCGAGCCCCTTGAGTTCGGCCCATTCGCCGACCAGATGGGTCGCCAGCCAGTCGCGGATCTCCGCGCGGAAGGCGGCGTCGTCAGCGGTCATGAGTGCTACCCTACCAAGCACTTGCTTGGTTCGTGTGGAGCAAGCCGGAGCGTACGGCGAGAGGATCGCGATGACGGAGCCCGACACCATCCCCGGTGTGCTGCGTGCCGCTGCGGCGCGCTGGCCCGACCGTCCGGCGTACGTCGAGGCGGGCGTCACCACGACCTTCGCGGGTTTGCTGGACCGGGTGCGTGCGGTGGCGACTCGCTATGTCGCACTGGGTCTCGCGCCCGGCGATCGCGTCGTCCTCTGGGCGCCCAACTCGGTCGACTGGGTGGTCGCGGCGCTCGCGGTGTCGTACGCCGGGGGCACCCTGATCCCGGCCAACTCGCGCTACACCGGCCACGAGGTTGCCGCGCTGGTGGACCGCACTTCCGCGCGGCTGGTGATCGTCGAAGACGGCTTCCTCGGGCGTACGCAGACCGCCGACCTGCGCGCGGCGTCGTCCTTGGAGTCGGTGATCGAGGTCCTGGAGTTGAGGAACCTGCAGGATGGTTTCGAGGCGCCGCTGCGCGGCTCCTCAACCACCGAATCCAGCGCCGCCCCGGTGGTTGAGGAGAGCCCGGAGGGCTCGTCTCGAAACCACACCGAATCCAGCCCCACGCCCCCGGTGGTTGAGGAGAGCCCGGAGGGCTCGTCTCGAAACCACACCGAATCCAGCCCCACGCCCCCGGTGGTTGAGGAGAGCCCGGAGGGCTCGTCTCGAAACCACACCGAATCCAGCCCCACGCCCCCGGTGGTTGAGGAGAGCCCGGAGGGCTCGTCTCGAAACCACACCGAATCCAGCCCCACGCCCCCGGTGGTTGAGGAGAGCCCGGAGGGCTCGTCTCGAAACCACACCGAATCCAGCGCCGCCCCGGTGGTTGAGGAGAGTGGTTTCGAGACGCCGCTGCGCGGCTCCTCAACCACCGACATCGACGCGCGCGCCGACGCGGTCTCCCCCGAGGATGTCGCCGACATCCTCTTCACCTCCGGCACCACGGGCCAGCCCAAGGGCGTGATGAGTGCCCACCGCCAGACGGTGGGCGTCGCACGGGCGTGGGGAACCATCGGCGGCGTACGCGAGGACGACCGCTATCTGGTGGTCAACCCGTTCTTCCACTCGTTCGGCTACAAGGTCGGCATCGTCACCGGGCTGTTGACCGGCGCCTGCCTCTACCCGATGGCGACCTTCGACCCGGCAACCTTGATGGCGCTGATCCAGGACGAGCAGATCACCGTCCTGCCCGGCGCACCGACGATCTTCTCGTCGATGCTCGCCGCGCCCGAGAGGCAGTCGTACGACCTCTCGTCCCTCCGGCTGGCCGTCACCGGCGCGGCGGTGGTGCCGGTCGTACTCATCGAGCGGATGCGCGACGAGTTGGCGATCGAGCAGGTGGTCACCGCCTTCGGTATGACCGAGGCGGTCGTGGTCACGATGTGCCGCGGCGACGAGACCGCGGCGGTCGTCGCGTCCACGTGTGGGCGCGCGATCGACGGCATGGAGACGAGCATCGCCGACGACGGAGAACTCCTGGTGCGTGGCGACTTCGTGATGCTCGGCTACCTCGACGACCCCGAGGCGACCGCCGAGGCCATCGATGCGGACGGATGGCTGCACACCGGCGACATCGGCACTGTCGACGCCGACGGCAACCTCGCGATCACCGATCGCAAGAAGGACATGTACATCTCCGGCGGCTTCAACGTCTATCCGGCCGAGATCGAGAAGGAACTCGCCCGGCTCGACGGCGTCGTCGAGGCCGCGATCGTCGGGGTGCCGGACGAGCGCTTGGGCGAGGTGGGGGCGGCGTTCGTCGTACGCACCCGCGAAGACCTGACTCCCGACGACGTGATCACCTTCTGCAAGGAACGCCTCGCCAACTTCAAGGTGCCTCGCACCGTGACCTTCGTCGACGCACTCCCCCGCAATCTGGGCGGCAAGGTGCTCAAGAACGCCCTTCGACAGGAACCGACCAAAGGAAACTGATGGACCTGGAACTGAGCGAGTCCGAACTCGCCTTCCGAGAAGAAGCGCGGTCCTGGCTGGCGGCCAATGTGCCCGCGGAGCGGCTGCCCTCCCTCGACACGCCCGAGGGCTTCGTCGCCCACCAGGAGTGGGAAGCCAAAGCTGGCCGAGGATCGCTGGGCGGTCGTGTCCTGGCCGGAGCGCTATCACGGGCGAGACGCGTCGCTGATCGAGTGGGTGCTCTTCGAGGAGGAGTACTACCGCGCCGGTGCACCGCTTCGGGTCTCGCAGAACGGCATCTTCCTGCTCGCCCCGATCATCTACGACCACGGCACCCCCGAGCAGCAGGACCGCTGGCTGCCGACGATGGCGACCGGCGAGAAGGTCTGGGCCCAGTGCTGGTCGGAGCCCGGCAGCGGTTCCGACCTGGCCTCGCTCACGTCGACCGCCACCCGCGACGAGGCGCGTGGGGGCTGGGTCCTCAACGGCCAGAAGACCTGGTGCTCACGGGCCGCCCTCGCGCAGTGGGGATTCGGACTCTTCCGCTCTGACCCGAGCGCCGAACGCCACCGCGGGCTGACGCTACTTCTGCTTCCCCCTCGACGCCCCCGGCATCACGGTCCGCCCGATCGAGCAACTCGACGGCGAGGCGGGCTTCGCCGAGGTGTTCTTCGAGGACGCCTTCGTTCCGGACGCCGATGTGCTGGGCGGTGTCGGCGACGGCTGGCGGGTCGCGATGAGTACGGCGGGCAACGAGCGCGGATTGTCGCTGCGTTCGCCCGGGCGCTTCTGCGCGGCGGCGGATCGGCTGCTTTCGTTGTACGCCGCCACCGAGTCACCGCTGGCTCGCGCGGCGGCTGCCGATGATGTCGTCGACGCCTGGATCGGTGCGGAGGCGTACCGGCTCTACACCTGGGGCACCGTCGGCACGCTCGCGGCCGGGGGTGACATCGGAGCGGCCGGTTCGGTCAACAAGGTGTTCTGGTCCGGTCTCGATGTGGCGCTCCACGAGGCCGCTCTGACCCTGCTCGGTCCCGAGCAGGAGGCCGAGGGGCACTGGCCTGACGGCTATCTCTTCTCGCTCGCCGGCCCGATCTATGCGGGCACCAACGAGATCCAGCGCAACATCGTGGCCGAGCGGATCCTTCGTTTGCCGCGCGAAGCACGGGGCGGACAGTGAGGCTCGTGATCCAGATGGACTATCCGTGCGCAGCAAGGCGAACCATCCAACACAGTGTGCCAAGGGAGGTCCGGGGATGAAGTTCTCCCCCACCGCCGAGCAGGCCGACTTCGTCGCCTCGCTCGACAAACTACTTGCCGGTGCCGACACCCCAGGCGCCGCGCGCGCCTGGGCCGGGGGCAACCACGAACCGGGACTGACACTCTGGAGTCGGCTCGCCGAGCAGGGCGTCAGCGCACTGGTGATCCCCGAGGAGTCCGGCGGCTTCGGTGCCACTGCTGTCGAACTCGTGCTCGCTCACGAGGTGCTCGGACGCCACGTGGTCCCCGGCCCGTGGATCGAGTCGTCGGCCTATCTCGCGCGCGCCGCCACCGGCGAGTTGCAAGAGCAGGTCGCCGAAGGCTTGGTCGCTACCGTCGCGGTGCCGGCGGTGTCGGCGTACGCATTGGATGCCGACGTGGCCGCGCAGGCCTACCTCTCGTCCGCTGGTTCTCTCTCCGACCTCGACACCTCCGCCCTGGACGAGCCGACGTCGGCGATCGACCCCGTACGTCGGCTGTTCGCCGTCACGAGCGAGCCCGCATCCGACCCGCTGCCCGACGACCCGGCGTTCGATCTGGCCGCACTGGCCGCGTCCGCGCAACTGCTCGGGCTGGGCGAGAAGATCCTGGCCGAGACGGTGGCGTACGCCCTGCAGCGCCATCAGTTCGGTCGCGCGATCGGTTCCTATCAGGCGATCAAGCACCAACTCGCGGACGTACGCATCGCGCTCGACTTCGCCCGCCCGCTGGTTTGGGGGGCGGCGTTGGCCGACGGCACCGCCGAGTTCGCGCGAGCGGTCTCGGCGGCCAAGGTGAAGGCCGGCGACGCGGCGTACCTGGCGTCACGGGTTGGGCTCCAGGTGCACGGCGCGATCGGCTACACCCGCGAACTCGACCTCTCCCTATGGCTGTTGCGCACCCGCGCGCTGGTCAACGCGTGGGGCACACCCGCGCAACACCGCGCGCGCATCCTCGAGTCGCTGGTGGCGGAGCGCGGCTGATGGACGTCACCCGCACCGAGGAACAGCTCGAACTCGCGTCGATGGTCCGCTCGCTGCTCGACAAGCGCGCCGACAGCGGCGCCGTACGCGCGGCGATGGAGTCGGAGGCCGGCTACGACGCCGATCTGTGGTCGATGCTGTGTGAGCAGGTCGGACTCGCCGCACTCCCGATCCCCGAGTCGTACGACGGGGCCGGCTTCACCTTCGCCGAGTCGCTGGTGGTAGCCGAGGAGGTCGGGCGCTCCCTCGCGCCATCGCCACTGCTGGGCACGTTGCTCGCGACGGCGGCGCTGCTCGCGTCGGGCAACGCTTCAGCCTGCGCGGACCTGCTCCCACGGATCGCCGCGGGCGAGGTCGCGACGGTGGCCTTCGACGACTCGGACGTGCTGTTCGGCGATTCGGCGCAGATCGTGCTCGGCTTCGTGGACGGCGCCCTCGTCCAGATCGACTCAGCCGACTGGACGTCGACCCCGGCAATGGATCCGACGCTGCGGTTGGCGTCGTACGACACCGCGACTGCCGCCACAACCATCCTGGCGACAGATGGATCCAACGCGCTCGCCGCAGGTCGACGTACGGCTCTCGTCACAGCCTCCTCCCTCGCGGTGGGCTGCATGCAACGCGGCCTCGACATGACGGTGGCCTACAGCAAGGAGCGCGTGCAGTTCGGCCGCCAGATCGGGTCCTTCCAGGCGCTCAAGCACCGGATGGCGGACCTGCTCGTACGCCTGGAGATGGCGCGCTCGATCACCTGGGCCGCCGCGAATGCCTTGGGCTGCGACGATCCCGAGGCTGATCGCCTGGCTCATGTCGCAGCCGCGTACGCGCTCGAAGCCGCGCAAGCGGTCGCCGGCGAGGTAGTCCAACTTCACGGAGGCATCGCGATCACCTGGGAGCACGACGCGCACCTGATCTTCAAGCGAGCCCACGCACTCGCCACGCTCTTCGGGCAGCCGCACGAGTTGCGCGCCGCCCTGGCTTGACGCCCAGCGCTCGCAACCGAGCATCGAGGCGTCGTTGCGGGCACGACGTGCTATCTGCGCCGGTGGAATCTGATGCTGCCATCGGGCATGCGGTCGTGGACGTACGCCTCGTCGTGTGCGCGTTGGTGATGGTGATGACACAGCAAGACGGCGTTGTCGAGGTCCGTGGCGCCGCCGTGTGACCAGGCCAGCCAATGGTGGGCTTCGGTCCAGGTGCCGGGGATGTCGCAACCTTCGGCGCGGCAGGTGCGGTCGCGTTGGAGGAGTGCTCGGCGTTGTGCGTGGGTGAAGAGTCGTTGGGCGCGGCCAAGGTCCAAGATCTCGCCTTGGCTGTTGAGGACGGCCGGGATGATCTTGGCGTTGCACGCAAGCCGGCGTACCTCGGCTGCTGTGATGCGACCACCACTGGCGTCCTCACCCGGGACGGTGGATGCGCCGACGACGTCGCCTGATCCCAGGCCGGTGCGCAGGGCCTCTAGATCGATGGTGATGGTGAGAGTGGTGGCGTCACCGCCGTGCAGGGGCAGCCGGGTGGGGTCGAGGCTCTCGAGGAGTTGGAGGAACGCCTCCCCGAGTCGGCGGGGTTGGGTGAGCCTGGCCAGTGGGTCACCGCCGTGGGCGGGCGAGGCTCCCACCACCCGGTCGGGGAGTTCATCGGCGTTCTTGCGGGGGTTGGTGAACGCTTCGAGGAAGGTCGCCAGCCGAGTGGCGGACGCGTCGGGGATCAAGCCCGAAAGTCGAGTGGTGCCGTCCCCGAGTCGGCGCATCCGCAGCCGGGTCTTGGCGGCAGCTGCCCTCTCGAGTCTTTCGAGACGCTTGCGTTCGGCCTCTTCGGCGATCTCAGGTGCCAGCACGTCGATCAGGTGGGCGCCGAGGCGGCGCAGTTCGCGCGGGCCGTGGTCGGCGCACAACGCCACGAGGTGAGCTTCGGCCTTCGGCAACAACGTCGGGTCAAGGTCATCGGGCAACTCGTCCAACACGGTGGTGATGACATGGGCCTGGGCAGGGTTGACCTCACCTGAGGCCATCCCGGCCGCGACCTGGGCGTACCGCCGGTCGAGCGCCTCGGCCAGGCGTTGTGCAGCCCGACCGTCTTCGCGACGCGTACGAGTCTCGGCAGCCCACCAGTCCCCGGCGCCACGAAACGACGACTGTGCGGCGACCTCACCCGAGGCTGCGAGAACACGCAGCGTG
This sequence comes from Nocardioides sp., assembly GCA_037045645.1. Taxonomy (NCBI): domain Bacteria; kingdom Bacillati; phylum Actinomycetota; class Actinomycetes; order Propionibacteriales; family Nocardioidaceae; genus Nocardioides; species Nocardioides sp. The sequence continues at coordinate 1,371,056 of JBAOIH010000001.1, read as the reverse complement.
AGTTCATGCAGTGACGAGGCCGCCGACGTGAGCTTTACCAGCACGCTCGCCTTGTCAGCCGGGGACATGAACGTCGGGTTCGACTCCGACACCTCGGCCAGCGACTCGTGGATAACCTCGGCGGCGCGCTCAATGGGGTGCGTGATTGCCGCAGCCACCGATGCGGTCATGACACCACTCCCCTTCCCGGACGACGGGCTCAAGCGGGCGCGCTTGATTCCCAACGTCGGAGGGGGGCCGATTCTCACGGCACAATTACGGGCGACCTCACAACTCGCGACAACAGCCCCCGGGAATGCGCACCCGATCATGTGATCCGGTGGCCCGGCCACTGCCGTGACGTGCTAGTCACGTTATCGAACTTCCGTTCGTGTCACAAGGTTTGACCAGCACACACGTCCAACATTTCTGCAGGTCCCCGGCCCCGCAAGAACCGCGCGCATTTGCGCCCGGTCAGCGGGATTCCGGCGTGCGTTTGCGCCCGGTCGGCGCGATTCTTGCGCGCGTTTACGCCCGGTCGGCGCGGTTCGTCGACGGCGCTGTGCATCCCGACCGCCGAGTGGGGCCACCGGTCGTGCACGCCGCAGTCTGCCTGGCGCTTCGTGAGCGGCAACTCCCCCGCGCCACTGACCGACCTCGGTTGGCAGAGCATCGGCCTGCTCGAACTCACCGCGCTGCCGACGATCGAGCAAGACCGCTGGCAGACGTGGGTACGCGAGGCGGACGCCCTCCTCGTCGACGGCGGAGACGCCACCTACCTCGCGCACCACCTACGTACGTCGGGCCTCGTCGACCTCTTCGGCGAGCTCAATAACACCGTCTGGGTCGGCGTCAGCGCAGGCAGCATGGTGATGACGCCCCGCATCGGCGAGGACTTCATCAGCTGGAGTCAGGCACCCGACGACACGACCCTCGGGTGGTCAACTTCTCGATCTTCCCGCACCTGGAGCACCCCGACATGCCCAGCAACACCCTGGCGCATGCCGAACGCTGGGCCCGCGAGATCGGCCACGAGTCGTACGCAATGGACGACCAGAGCGCAATCACGGTGATCCACGGCGAGAGCCGGGTGATCTCCGAGGGCGCCTGGCGGCACTTCGAGAGTTAGTCAGAGCACCTTCGACAAGAACGCCTGCGTACGCGCGTGCTGCGGGTTGGCGAGCACCTCGCGCGGCGCGCCGCTCTCCACCACGACGCCTCCGTCCATGAAGACCAGGGAGTCCCCGACCTCGCGCGCGAAGCCCATCTCGTGGGTGACGACGACCATCGTCATGCCCGCCTGGGCGAGCCCGCGCATCACGTCGAGCACCTCGCCCACCAACTCGGGGTCCAGCGCCGAGGTGGGCTCGTCGAAGAGCATCAAGCTCGGCTCCATCGCGAGCGCCCGAGCGATCGCCACCCGCTGCTGCTGGCCACCGGACAACATCGCCGGATAGACCGCGGCTTTGTCGCCCAGGCCGACGCGCTCCAGCAACTCCGTCGCTCTCGCCCGCGCGGAGGCCTTGCTCTCGCCGCGTACCTGCACCGGTGCCTCCATCACGTTCTCGATGGCCGTCATGTGCGGGAACAGGTTGAAGCGCTGGAACACCATGCCGATGTCTTTGCGCTGAGCGGCGATCTCCTTCTCCCGCAGCTGGTAGAGCCTTCCGTCGCGCTCGGCGAAGCCCACCCGGCGCCCCTGCACGCGCAAGGAGCCACCGTCGAGTCTTTCGAGGTGATTGATGCAGCGCAGGAAAGTCGACTTGCCCGACCCGGACGCACCGATCAGGCACATCACCTCGCCGTTGCCGACCGTCAGATCGATGCCCTTGAGCACCTCCAACTGACCAAAGTGCTTGCGTACGCCGACCGCCTCGACCATGGGCACGGAGGGCTCCTGGTCGTGGGCCACCAGATCGTCGAATCCGGTCATCATCGCCTCCCGAAATTGAGATTGCCCAGCACCTTGGACAGCACCCCGGCCTGGGGTGCGTTGCGACTCGAGCCGCGCGAGAAGCGTCGCTCCAGGTAGTACTGGAACACCGAGAAGATCGAGGTCAGCACGAGATACCAGACCGCCACGGTGAAGAGGAGTTCGACCACCGCGAGGTTGTTGGAGTAGACGTTCTGCGCCGACAACATCAGTTCTTGGAACTGCACGATGTAGGCCAGCGACGAGGTCTTGAGCATGTTGATGAACTCGTTGCCGGTCGGCGGGATGATCACGCGCATCGCCTGCGGCAGCACGATGCGGCGCATCGTCTTGGCCGGTGACAGTCCCAACGCGTGCGCCGCCTCGGTCTGGCCTTCGTCGACGGAGTTGATGCCCGCCCGGACGATCTCGGCCATGTAGGCGCCCTCGTTGATGCCCAGACCCAGCAGGGCCGCGAGGAACGGCGTCATCACGTCGTTGGTCGGCGACGACCAGATCCCGGGGATCGAGATCGTCGGGAAGACCAGCGACAGGTTGTACCAGATCAGCAACTGCAGGAGGACGGGCGTGCCGCGGAAGAACCAGATGTAGAGGCCGGCGACCCCACTGGTCACGGGGTTGGCCGACTTGCGCATCACGGCCGCGAGGATCCCCAACGCGATGCCGATCAGTTGGGCCAGCACGCTGATCAGCAGCGTGTTCCACATGCCGCGCAGGATCGTCGGCTCGGTCAGGAACTGCCTGGTGATCGAGTAGTCGATCTGCCCCTGGCTGAACGCGTACGCCAGCAGACCCAGCAAGGCGATGACGACCACCGCCCCGATCCACCGTCCGTAGTGCCGGACGGGGATCGCGACGAGGTCGGCCTCGGACGCCGTGCTCAACGGCTCAGCTCCGCCGTTGACGGTCGCCGACTCGATGGCGCCCAGCGGGGTCTCGTACTTGTCGATCAGCTTCTGGTAGTCGCCGTCGTCCATCACCTGCTGCAGCGCCTTCTGCAGGGCGTCCCGCAGTTGGGTGTTGTCCTTGCCGACACCGATACCGAGCGGACCGGCCTGGATCTGGTCGCCGACAACCTCGAAGTCGTTGCCGCCACCGGACGTACGCGCGTTGTAGGTCGCGACCGGGTAGTCCTGCATGCCTGCGGCAGCGCGGCCGTTCTTGACCTGCAGCATCGCCTCGGTCTCACGGTCGAAGCTCAGCACGTTGATCTTGTCGTTGCCGTCGGCCTCGCACTGGGTGCTCTGCTCCTTGGCATAACCCTCCTGCGTCGTGCCGCGCTGGACCGCCACCGTCTTGCCGCACAGGTCGGCGATCTGGGTCAGACCCTCGGGGTTGCCCTTCTTCACCAACAGCATCGCGCCGGCCTGGTAGTAGTCGACGAAGTCGATCTTCTGCTGGCGCTCGGCGGTGTCACTCATGCCCGAGATCGCCACGTCGATGCGACCAGAATCCAGCGCAGGGATCAGGCTGTCGAACACGGCGTTGGTCCAGGTGAAGGTGACGCCGAGCTCGGGCTCCATCAGGTCGGTCAGCTCCTTGTCGAAGCCGAGGACGGTCTTGCCGTCCTTGTCGTAATACTCCATGGGCGCGTACGCGATGTCGGAGCCGACCTTGATCGTCTTGGCGTCCTGGATCGCCTTGGGCAGGTCCTTGAACAGCGGCGCCTTGTCGCCTGTGGCTGCTGGCTCCTTCTTCGCCGGTGTATCCGACGAGCCGCATCCGGCGAACACGACAGCGCCGAGGGCGGCTAGGGCGAGGGCTCGGGCGGCCTTGGAACGGGTGAGGTGCTTCATCGGTTCTCCTTGGGATCTTTCATGGTGGTGAGGATCGCGCCGATCACCCGAGCGGGATCGAGACGACCGAGGTGGTGAGTTCTGCCAGGACGTCGGGAAGGATCTCGACGCCGATGCCAGGGCCCTGCGGCACCGCGAGATGACCTTCGTCGAGTACGAAGGGGGCGGTCAGGTCAGTGGCGTAATAGCGGTTCGAGGCCGACGTGTCGCCGGGAAGTACGAAGCCGGGCAGCGCGGCCAGGGCGACATTGGGGGCCCGGCCGATCCCGGTCTCCAGCATGCCGCCGCACCACACGGGCACACCGTTGGCCTCGGCGACGTCATGAATCCGGCGCGCTTCGAGATAGCCGCCGCACCTGGCCGGTTTGATGTTGATCACCGAGCAAGAGCCCAGCGCGATCGCGGTGGCCGCATCGCGCGCCGACTCGATCGATTCGTCCAGACAGATCGGCGTCGACATCACCTTCGCGAGTTCGGCATGGCCGCGCAGGTCGTCCTCGGGCAGCGGCTGCTCGATGAGCAGGAGATCGAAGGGATCCAGCTTGGCCAGGTGACGAGCATCGGCGAGGGTGTACGCCGTGTTGGCGTCCACCTGCAGCAGCAGGTCGTCGCCGTACTTCTCGCGTACGAGCCGCACCGGCTCCAGGTCCCAGCCCGGCTCGATCTTGAGCTTGATCCGCAGGTACCCCTGGGCGACGTAGTCGTCGACGTGTCCCAGCATCTCGTCGAGTGAGTCATAGATGCCGACCGAGACACCGGCCGGCACGCGCTCCTTGACGGCCCCGAGATAGCGCCCGAAGGAGACCCCCGACTGCTTGAGTTCAGCGTCGAGCAGTGCAGTCTCCAGCACATGCTTGGCCATCGGGTGCCCCTTGACCGGCTCCAATGCCGTCTTGACCCGCGTCGCGCAGAGGTCGTCGCCGAGTGCGGTAAGTCGTGGCACGAGTTGGTCACGCAAGACCACCTGTGCCCCGTCGAGGTATTCCGACGAATACAGCGGGTCGGGCTCGGCCGCGCACTCGGCCCAACCTTCGACACCGTCGGCGGTGACCAGACGCACCAAGAAGGTGTCCCGGTCGTACGACGTCCCGAACGAAGTGCGGAAAGGGGTCACCAACGGGATCTTCACCCAGTGCAACTCCAGCAGGTCGATCTTCACGCGACGGTCTCCTCAGAGTTGCTCAGGTGATACCAGCCGGTGCGGCTGGCGCCGATGGCGACGAACCCCTCGGCGAAGGCGGCGGTCAGGGCACCCCGCACGCCCATGCGCCACGCACTAGCCGCCTCGGGGTCCGTACGCCGCAGCGACACGATGTCCGCAGGCACGCGGCACCAACGGCTGGAGCCATCCGACACCAACGATGGTGCACCATCCGGGCCGCTCGCCAGCGCTTCGGCGTGCGCGCTCGGCTCGCTGGATTCTGCGAGCGTACGATCCGCGGCTGCTACGGCCGCAGGTGCGTCCAGGCGCCAATCGGCGACCAGTCGGTCCGCCTCGTCTTGGCCATTGAGTTCGTCGCTCATCTGCCCATAGAAGCTGCGTTCGTACGTCCGCACGCGGGCGCCCAACTTGCTGAGATTGAACCGGGCGTTGCGGCTCACCAGCGGGTCGAACGTCCACTGCATCGTCGTGATCGCGCGTGCCAGGCACCACGCGCGCTGATGCTGCTTGAGTGTGAAACCGATGCCCCGATCGCCGACCCCTGGAGCGGCGGCCGCGATGTAGGAGTACGAGGCACCGGGCACGCCACGTCCCAGCACGGCGGCACCCGCGAGGTCACCGGTGCCCAGGTCGTACGCGGCACTCACCAGACCGTCGGCGTGCACAAGGCTGCGCAGCATCTCGCTGGGGATCGGCACTCCCTCCGCGCTGCGTCCCCATACGTCCGCGAAGAGTCGGGCGACCTCGCGCAGGTCGTCCATTTCCTCGACTGCACGTACGCGTACGCCCGAGCTAGTACCGGCGGCCTCAGCAGCGCGCTGGGCGGGGCCGACACCATTGAAACCCGGCCCCTCGGCAGCAGCGGCTTGTGTCACAGGGCTCAGTCTGGCACCACGGGGTCACGACCGCGCTAGAGCCTCTTCACAAGAGTTTGAAGTGCTTGTGAGTATGGGGAACTCATAGGGGACTCAGCAGACGATGATCGATTGCGATGTGCGACAAGGGCCGCCACCGCCGCCAGGTGTCTTCCAGATCCGCCACTTGTTCTCGGCGGTGTTGTTGGCGGTGTTGTAGTCACCACCCGAGCCGGCATCGAGCGACAGGCGCAGAGTCCACCCTGATCGCCTGACCCAAAGCGCGCGGTTCCGTCCCAGGTGACACTGCCCCCAATCGGAATGGGGGTCGAATTGTCGAGGAAGACGTACTCCAACTGCGTCCCACCGCCTTCCTCAGTCATGCTCCAACCGGCGGGGAGTCCGGAGAAGGCGAGAGTGGCGCTGAGTGCCTTCGGGATACGCGCTGTGATCATCCCGACCGACGCGACGGGGGGATTCGCCGCGACCTCGGGAGGTCCGCTTGCCCGCCGTACCCGTTCGAGCAGATGCGCGAAGCGGCACCGGTTGGATCGATCTAACGCGTGTCAGTTCGAGCGTACGCGTGAACTGGTACGCCGATAGCCGAGCAGGCGAACGGAATAACCCCACCCACGTGGGCCAGCACGTACGCGAGCCCCACGCGTCGCCGATTGCCGACTCAGCCCCCGTTCTGGCCGCTCAGCCCCCGGCTGGCCAGGGGTTGAGCGGACCCGAGTCCGCTCGACCACCACCGACGCGCGGCGGCGGCCCGGTTCGCCAAGAGGGAACGCTCAGCGCGTCGAGCCGTACTTCCCCCGATAGAACGTCAACCCGTGCTCGGCGTCGGTCTCAGCCAGATCGAGCACCCGGCCGATCACCAGATAGTGGTCGCCGGCTTCATGTACGGCGTGGATGCGGCAGTCGACGTAACCGACGACGCCCTTGATCAACGGCGATCCGCTCTCACGCGTGGGAGCCCAGTCGATACCCGCGAACTTGTCGACGCGAGCACCCGTCGCCGGATCGATGCCCCGCCCGGCAAGCTGGTTGGAGACGTCGGCCTGGTCCTCGGCGAGGAAGTTGACACAGAAGGATCCCGAGCGATGCATCAGCGGCCACGCACCCGACGACTTGGCCGGAGAGAACATCACCAGCGGCGGCTGCAACGACACTGACATGAAGCTCTGGCAGGTCATTCCCACGGGTTGCCCACCGCTGACCGAGGCGACGACCGTGACACCGGAGGCAAAGCGAGACAGCACGTCGCGGAACTCACGCGCGGCCGCAGCCTCCTCCGCCGAGTCGACCTCGATCGTCTCGCCCGGCCACATCTCCACGGCGAACGAGTCACCCAGGAACGACTCGATCAGTTCACGACTCGGCCAGGTCGCTCGCGCATCCGGGGACATGCCCTCGGGGATCTCGTCAGCCATGACACCCATCCTTGCAGCCCGAGCAGCTCAGCTGCCGCCGAAGACGTGCCCCCAATAGGACACGGCCGTCGACTCGCGCGCCACCCAACGGGCATCGTCGACCTGCAGACCCTCGCAGCCGAACTCGATGTCGAAGCCCCCGGGGCTCTTGACGTAGAACGACACCATCTCGTCGTTCATGTGTCGCCCCAGAGTCGCCGACAACGGAGCCTTGTGCTTGCGTACGCGTTCCAGTGCCCGGCCTACGTCGTCGAGTTTGTCGACCTCCAACATGATGTGCACGCAACGGCTGGGGTTGGGCATCGGCAGGAAAGCCAGGCTGTGGTGTCGCGGGTTGATCCCCAGGAAGCGCAGCCAGACCTTGCTGCCCGGTTCCTTGCCGACGAACTCGCCCGGCATCGACATCGAGTCTCGCAGTCGGAACCCGAGGGTCTCGGTGTAGAACCGCAGCGCCTCCACGTCATCGGTGACGGGCACCACGATGTGGCCCATCCCCTGGTCGCCGGTGACGAACTTCGCGGCGTACGGCGTGACGACCGGCCGTGATTCGTAGGTGATCCCGTGGAAGAGTTCGAAGACGTTGTCCCACGGGTCGCTGAAGCGAATCAGTTCCTGGACCCGGCGCTCGGCCAACTCCTCAGCGGTGCCTTCCTCGAACTCCACACCTGCCTGGCCCAGGTGCTCGCGGGCCGCCTGGAGCGCCTGGTGGTCGGCCAACTCCCACCCGGTCGCCTCGAGCCGGTCGACGTCGGAGGGGAAGACGACCAGCCGGGCCGAGACCTGGTCGATGCGGTAGTAGAGGTTGTCGGGGTTCGGGCCCCGGCCTTCGCCCAGGCCCAGGACCTTGCCGGCGAACGTACGCCAGGCGTCGAGGTCGGTGCTGGCCACGCGCACGTAGCCCATGGACTTGATGTCGATCATGTTGTCTCCCGTGAGTGGTTTCGAGACACGCGCTGAGCGCGTTGCTCAACCACCGGTTGGTCGCTCTTTGTGTCGTTTGAGGAAGGCCGTGGAGATCTCGCGGAACTCGTCGGCGGCCTCGATCTGGGCCCAGTGGCCGCAGCGGGGGAAGACGTGCAACTGGGCTTTGGGGATGAGTTTGAGCGCGGCGAAAGCCCCGTCGAGCGGGTTCACCCGATCCTCGCGACCCCAGGTCAGCAAGGTGTGGTGCTTGAGGCGGTGGGCCTCACGCCACAACATGCCGTCCTCGGCGGTCTCGGGGTTCCAGAAGGACCAGCCCATCGACTTCATCGCGTCCTGGGCTCCGGGTGCGGTCGCATCGGCGAACCGCTCCTCGACCAGTTCGTCGGTGACCAGGTTCTGGTTGACCACCATGGTCGAGATGAAAGCTTTGAGCGACTCGCGCGTGGCGTTGGCGCTGAAGTCCATCAGCCGCTGGACGCCCTCGGTGGGGTCGGCGTGGAACAGGTTGAGACTCAGCCCACCCGGCCCCATCAGGATCAATCGCTTGACTCGATCAGGCCAGGTCAGCGCGAGCCGCATCGCCGTACCGCCGCCGAGCGAGTTGCCCAACACGTGCGCGCTGTCGATGCCCAGGTGGTCCATCAGACCGATCACGTACGTCGACGAGAACCGGTAGTAGTTGCCCTCGACGGGCGGCTTGTCGGAGCCGCCGAAGCCCGGCTGGTCGATCGCCACCACGCGGAAGTCCTGAGCGAAGCCCTCGATCGCCGACCCGAAGTTGGACCACGACGACGCGCCCGGCCCCCCGCCGTGGAGCAGGATGAGGGTGGGCTTGGTTTCGAGACGCTCGGCTTCACCTCGCTCCTCAACCAGCGGGGAGCGTTCGGCCGAGGCCTCCTCAGGCAGCGGGGTGCCTGCGGTGTCGTAGTAGTTGATCGTCAGCCCGTCGACCTGGGCCGAGCGCTGGAGGTCCGCTTTGGTCAGCGGCATCTCAGTACATCCCCGGGTCGACCTTGTGGCCGAACTCGTGGGCGCCATACATCTGCAAGGCACGCTCAGGGTCGTTGGCGGCGTGTACGCGTCCCGCGTGGGCATCGCGCCAGGCGCGCTGGAGGTACGTCCCCTCGGCCAGCGCACGACCACCGGAGGCCTCGAAGAGCGCGTCGATCGCGTCGATGGCCCGCTGGGTGCCCAGCACCTGGTCGCGACGGACCTTCAGACGCAGACCGAGCGGGATCTTCTCGCCCTTGGCGACCAGAGCCATCTCCTCGCGGATGTTGTTCATCGTCAGCGCCCAGGCCGCGTCGATCTCCGAGCCGGCACGAGCCACGCGCACGGCGGCGAACGGGTCGAGGCTTGCCTTCTCCCCGAGGTAGGCGGCCCGCACCCGGCTCTGCTGCATCTCCACGTGCTCGACGTACGCCCCGTACGCCATGCCGATGATCGGCGTGCTGATCGTGGTGGTGAACAGCGAGTGGAAGGGCAGTTTGTAGAGATCGGAGGTGTTCTGCTCCTGACCGGGGCCATAGCAACGGCCGGTGTCGCTCATGGAGAGCGTGAACGCCTCCGGCACGAAGTGCTCGGCCACGACGATGTCGTTGGAGCCGGTGCCACGCAGGCCCACGACGTTCCAGACGTCCTTGATCTCGTACTTGTCCCGCGGGATCAGGAAGGTCTTGAAGTCGACGACGTTGCCCTCGGCGTTGAACACCAACCCGCCCAGCAGCACCCAGGAGGCGTGGTCGCAGCCCGACGAGAACGACCACTTGCCGCTGAGCAGGTAGCCCCCGTCGGTCTGGATCGCCTTGCCCGTGGGCGCGTACGAGCTCGACACCAGCGTCTTGTTGTCCTCCCCCCAGACCGCCTGCTGGGCCTCTTCGGGGAACAACGCGATCTGCCACGGGTGCACCGTGAGCACCGAGGAGATCCAGCCGGTCGAGGCGCAGGCGCCCGCGATGTCGCGCACACCGGTGTAGAAGTCGATCGGGTCGGCTTCCAGGCCACCCCAACGCTTGGGCTGGAGCATCTGGAAGAAGCCGATGTCTTGAAGTTCCTTGACCGAGGCCTCGGACACGACCCGGAGTCGCTCGGCCTCGTCGGCGCGCTCACGGAAGGTCGGAAGGAGATCGCGGACGGCGTCGAGAACATGCGTGGTCATGGGGCAATACTAGAACACGTTCTAGTTTCGTGTCACGTCTCCGCGCGCGACATTCGACACGGGTCGGCATGCCACAGATCACGCCGTCGCAGAACTAGAACCTGTTACAGTTTTTCGCGTGAAGGAAGAGTACGACGTCATCGTGGTAGGCGCCGGCGGAGCCGGCATGACTGCCGCCCTGCGAGCCCATGATCTGCGGTCTGGACACCGTGCTGATCGAGAAGAGCGGCTACTTCGGTGGCAGCGACCGCTCGCTCGGGTGGCGGCGTGTGGATCCCCGGCAACTACGCCTTGCGCGATGCCCATCAGGTCGAGCCGCGCGACAGCGAGAACGCCAAGCGCTACCTCGACGCGATCGTCGGTGATGACGTCCCCAAGGCGCGCCGCGACACCTTCCTCGACCGCGGTGCCGAGGTGATGGACTTCATTCGGCACAAGACGCCCGTGCGCTTCGCGTGGGTGCCGGAGTACGCCGACTATCTCCCCGAGCAGCCCGGCGGTCGCCCGCGCGGTCGCTCCGTCGAGCCGATCCCGCTGGACGCCTCCTTCCTGGGCGAGGAGTTGAAGCGGCTGCACCCGGCGTACACCAAGGCTCCCGCCAACCTCATCGTCACCCAGGCCGACTTCCGCAAGATCAGTCTCGGGATGCGCACCCTCAAGGGTCCGATCACGATGGCCAAGGTCGTCGGCAAGCGAGTCGTGGCGACCGCGCGCAAGCGCAAGATGTACGCCATGGGCAACGCGCTGGCGATCGGCCTGCGCAAGGGGCTGATCGACGCGGGCGTGCCGGTGGAGTACGAAACCGAGCTCACCGGGTTGCTCGTCGAGGACGGCCGGGTCGTCGGCGTGACCACCTCGCGCGGCGACATCCGCGCCCGCCGGGGCGTGATCTTGGGCAGCGGCGGCTTCGAGAAGAACCCCGAGATGCGAGACAAGCATCTGCCCTCATCCCACCAACGCCGAGTGGTCGACCGGCCTCGAAGTTCAACACCGGCGCCGGCATCGAGGCCGGCGTGGCGGTCGGCGCGGCGACCGATCTGATGGACGACGCCTGGTGGGGTCCGACCATCCCGCTGCCGAGCGGTCCGTGGTTCTTCCTCGCCGAGCGCAACCTGCCCGGCTCGATGATCGTCAACGCCGCCGGCAAGCGCTATATGAACGAGGCGTTGCCCTATGTCGAGGCCGTGCACGAGATGTACGCCGGTGAGGCCACCGGGGTCTCGCACGTGCCGTCGTGGATGATCATCGACCAGCGCTACCGCAATCGCTATCTGTTCGCCGGCCTTCCGCCGCGACAGAAGATCCCCGGTCGGTGGTTCAAGAACGGCACCATCAAGCAGGCCGCGACCATCGACGCGCTGGCGGCCGAGATCGAGGTGCCGCTCGAAGCGCTGCGCGACACGCTGGAGCGGTTCAACGACTTCGCCGACCGTGGCGTCGACGAGGACTTCCACCGCGGCGAGTCGGCGTACGACCGCTACTACTCCGACCCGACCGTGAAGCCGAACCCGTCGCTGCACCGGATCGATCAGGCCCCGTTCTATGCGGTCAAGATCGTGCCGGGCGATCTGGGCACCAAGGGTGGGTTGGTCACCGACGAGAAGGCCCGGGTGCTGCGTCCGGACGGCTCGGTGATCGCCGGTCTCTATGCCGCGGGCAACGTGTCGTCGGCGGTGATGGGTCACACGTACGCCGGCCCCGGCGCCACCATCGGCCCCGCGTTGACGTTCGGCTATCTCGCGGCCGAGGACATCGCCGCCCACTGACCTGTCGCATCTGCTTCGCGAAACTAGTCCGACCTGTCGCATCTGCTTCGCGAAACTAGTCCGACCTGTCGCTAATGCACTGAGGAGTACGCATGCCCATCAACCCCGAGATCGCGATCGGCGCCGCACTGCCCGACCGTACGTTCTCCTGGACCCCTTCCGACGTGCTGCTCTATCACCTCGGGGTGGGGGCGACCACCGACCTGCGCTACACGCTGGAGTCGGATGCCGGCTTCCAGGTGCTGCCGTCGTTCGGCATCGTCGCGCCGACCTTCCATGCCTCCGAGCCGCCGCCGCTGGACCTGCCCGGCTGCGACATCAACCTCGCGCAGGTCGTGCACGGCGCCCAGTCCATCTCGGTGAACGCGCCGATCCCGGCTGCGGGCACGGCCACGCTCAGCACCCACATCAGCGATGTCTGGGACAAGGGCAAGGCCGCCGTGATCTGGCAGGAGGGCGTCGCCCGCGCCGAGTCCGGCGAAGAGCTCTGGACCGTGCGGTCCTCGATCTTCGTACGCGGGGAGGGCGGTTGGGGCGGTTCACGCGGCGAGTCCACCGCCATCGAGATCCCCGACCGCACGCCCGATGCCGAGACGACGTACGCCGTACGTCCTGAGCAGGCGTTGCTCTATCGCCTCTGCGGCGACCGCAACCCCCTGCATGCCGACCCGGCCTTCGCGCAGGCGGCCGGCTTCCCGGCCCCGATCCTGCACGGGCTGTGTTCGTACGGCATCGTGTTGCGCGAGGTGACCGACGCTCTACTCGGTGGGTCTACGGACGCGGTCGGCGAGTTCACTGCGAGGTTCGCCGGTGTCGTCTTCCCCGGCGAGACGATCCGGGTCAAGGCGTGGGACGAGGGCGAGCAGATCGTCGTCGCCGCGACTGTGGGCCAAGACGATCGTCCCGCCCTGGCCGACTGCGTGGTCACCAAGGCCTGAAGTTCGTACGATCGCCACCATGAGCGCGCTCGACGGCTGGGTCAGTGGCGAACACACGGCGCACGTCAACGGCCGGCCCCGGACCTTCCCGACCTATCGCCGTGGCACCGGCCCCGGCGTGATCGTCATCCACGAGATGCCCGGGCTGACCGAGGGCGTGATCGGCTTCGGTCAGGAGGTCGTCGACGCAGGGTTCACGGTGGTGCTCCCCCATCTCTTCGGTGCCGCGGGAAAGCCGTGGGCGGCGGCGGACACGCTGCGCATCTTTCCCGGCATCTGCGTGAGCCGTGAGTTCACCAAACTGGCGACCGGCGTCACGACCCCCATGGCCGGCTGGCTGCAGTCACTCGCCCGGTCACTGCATGCCGAACTCGGCGGCCCCGGAGTCGGCGCTCTGGGGATGTGCTTCACCGGTGGCTTCGCGCTGGCGATGATGCTCGACGAGTCGACCGTGGCGCCCGTGCTGTGTCAGCCGAGCGTGCCGTTCTTCGGGTCGCAGGCGCGCAACGCCGACCTCAATCTCAGTGCGGCTGACGCGTCGACCGTACGCGAGCGCGCGCGGGCAGGGTGTGAGGTGCTCGGTCTGCGCTATCGGTCCGACAAGATGACCGGCACCCGCTTCGACACGTTGACCGACCTGATCGGGGACCGCTTCCTCCGTGTCGAGTTCGAGGGCGAGGGCCACTCGACCGTGACCGAGCAGCGCCAGCAGGAGGGAGTCGATCGGGTGCTGAGGTTCTTCGAGGAGAAGTTGCGCGGTTAGCGCTCGCTGGCGATCAGTTCGTCTCCAGATCCCTCCAGGTCGTCTGCTGAAGCAGACGGTCCATCCGGCACCCTCGTGGGTGCCGAGAGCGCGGCCTTTACGCCCGCGGCGATGGAATGCCAGACCCGCCCCTCCCCCAACTCGGTGATGAACCCCGACCTTTCGAGCACGCCTCGTACGTTGCCGAACACCCGCACCAGATAGAGGTCGACTCCCCGGCCACGCAGGCGCGCCAGCAAATGCCCCAACCGATCCGCGGTGGTGGTGTCCATCTGGTTGGTCGCTTCGAGGTCTAGTACGACGGCGCGCAGGTCCTCGTACGCCAGCGCGCGCGCCTGGATCTCGTCGGTCACCTTGGCCGCGTTGGCCCAGAACAGCGGGCCGTCGGGCCGCAGCACCAGCACTCCTGGGTAGGTCCTGCGCGACGCGTCGTTGTGGACCGACCCCCAGGCCGCCTTCTCGTCCTTGACCTTGCCCATCTCGTCGAGATCGACCTGCATCGAGCGATAGACCAGCCCCAGCAGGGATTGCGCGACCGCCAGCAACAGTCCGTTGAGCGGCCCGACGAGCAGCACCCCGCCGAACGCCACCAGCGCCGCCACCAGGTCGTTGCGGCGCACGCGCGCGAAGTGCCGGAATGCCGAGAGGCGTACGAGTCCCCACACGGCGTTGATCACCACGGCCGACAGCACGGCGAGCGGGAGGGCGGCGAGCAGTCGGGTCGCGAACGCGACGAACAGCAGCACGATCAGCGCCGCTGCTACGCCGCTTATCTGCGTACGCGCTCCGGCACGGGCGTTCGCGGCCGTCTTGGACAGACTGCCCCCGACACCCATGCCGCCGAAGAGCCCCGACGCCAGGTCCGCCACCCCGGTAGCGACAAGTTCGGTGTCGTCACGCACCTGCTCACCGGGGCGTTCGCTGGCGAACGTACGCGCGGCGGCGAGACCCTCCGCGATGCCGACGGCGGCGATCGCGAGGCCCCCGGTGATCAACCCGGCCCAGGTCTCCAGCGGGACAGCCGGGAGTTGCGGCAACGGAACCCCAGCGGGAACGGACCCGACGACGCGTACGCCTTGTGCCGCGAGATCGAGACGGTCCGACAGCACGATGGCCACCGCCACCGTCAACAACGACCAGGGCGCGCGAGGCAGCAACCGTTGGCCAGCGAACAGCACCGCAAGAGCGCCTAGGCCGAGCCACAACGTGGTGAGGTGCGCGTCCGGGAGCGTGCGCCCCAATTCGCCGACGCGCTCCAGCAGGGGGCCCGACGGCATCGGCAGCCCGGCAAGACCCGGAATCTCCCCGACCACGATCAGCACGACGAGTCCGGCGACGAATCCGGTGACGATGGGTTCACTCAAGAACTGGGCGACCCAACCGATGCGCAAGGTCCCCGCGATCAGCAGCGCGATGCCCGCCAGGACCGCCAGTGCGGAGGTGAGGTCGGCCGCGAGCGCCGGATCCCCGCCGGAGAGTCCTCGTACGATCGATCCCGACAGCACCGCCACCGTCGACACGGGCCCGACGAACAGCAAGCGAGACGAGCCGAAGACGGCGTACGCCAACAGCGCCGGCGGCAAGGTGTAGAGACCGACCTGGATCGGGACCCCGGCGACCGCCGCATAGCCCAGCGCCTGCGGAACGGCGAGCGCCGCGACGAGCAGCCCGGCAAGCAGATCACCGGGCAGCAACTCGCGGTGATAGCCGGGGAGCAGCCGAAGCCCCTCCGGCAGCCGCATGATTCGCACGGCGTTAGTGTGCCGTTCACCTGCTGTTCATGTCCGGCGAACCGCCCGCGAGTTTGCCTCGTCAGTCGGCGGTGAGCGCACGCACCGACGCCGGGATCGGCCGGTCGACACTGTCGGGCGTGGGCTCCGGGGTGCCGAAACTCAGGCTCGCGGGCACGAGGCCGGTCCAGACATCGTGCTCTTCGTCGGCCGCCGACGGTCCACCAGACCTGGCCTTCATCAGCCAGGACCCCTCGACGATCGGGACCGCGAGCACCAAGGTCGCCGCCCATTCCTTGGGCCGCGACGCCCGCACCTCCTTCGTACGCCCCGGCAGCAGCCGGTCGCTCAACAGGTCGAGCGCCGCAGCCTGGTCGTCACCGGTCAGTCGGATCGCGTGCCCCCAGATCACTGCCGAGCGATAGTTCGCGGAGGAGTCGAACGTCGAGTGCGCCACCACCAGGCCGTCGAAGGCCGTGACGCACAATGAGACAGGCGCTCCGGCATCCAGCGCGCGCAACGCCCCCGCACCGGTCGAGCCGTGCAGCAGGACCCGGTCACCATCTCGCGCATGCAGCAGCGGCACCTGCCAGGGGCGACCGTCGCCGACCGTGGCCAGCACGGCGTACGGCACCTCGTCGAGCAGTGCGTAGAGGTCCCCAAGGCCCGTGCGTCCGCGCTCGCGCAGCCGATTCAGTTGCTCCATCTACGCAGCATGACAGCCGCGTCGTACGACTTCAGTCCCTGCCCAGGATCAACCCGCTGGTCGGCACACCGGTGCCTGCGGTGACCAGGATATGAGCCACGTCCTCGACCTGGTTGACCGACGTGCCGCGCACCTGTCGTACGCCCTCGGCGATGCCGTTCATGCCGTGGATGTATGCCTCGCCGAGTTGCCCGCCATGAGTGTTGATCGGCAGCCGGCCGCCGATCTCGATCGCGCCGTCGGCGACGAAATCCGGTGCCTCGCCACGACCGCAGAAGCCGAGTTCCTCCAGTTGCATCAGCACGTACGGCGTGAAGTGGTCGTAGAGAACTGCGGTCTGGATGTCGCGTGGAACCAGGCCTGACTGATGCCACAACTCGCGCCCGACGATGCCGATCTCGGGGATGCCGAGGTCGTCGCGATAGTAGGACGTCATCACGAACTGGTCGGGGGCGCTGCCCTGCGCGGCGGCGAGGATCGGTACGGCGCCCTGGGCCAGGTCACGCGCACGCTCGGTCGAGGTGATCACCAGTGCCACCGCGCCGTCCGACTCCTGGCAGCAGTCGAGCAGCCGCAGCGGGTCGGCGATCATCCGCGAGTTGCGGTGGTCGTCGAGGGTGATCGGCTTGCCGTAGAAGAACGCGTCCGGGT
Source organism: Nocardioides sp. (assembly GCA_037045645.1). NCBI lineage: Bacteria > Bacillati > Actinomycetota > Actinomycetes > Propionibacteriales > Nocardioidaceae > Nocardioides > Nocardioides sp. The sequence goes on along the minus strand of JBAOIH010000001.1, from coordinate 1,354,263 downwards.
TGGTGGCGGCGTGACGGCGATCCGCGACGGCGACATGGCCGAAGGCGTCGGCGCTCGCGCCATACTCGTGCAGATAGCGCCGAGCCTGCATCGCCACGGTCGCGGCGGGCGTGGAGAGGCCGTGGGGATAGGTCCAGGCGTTGTCGAGGCCGTTGGTGTTGACCTGCTGAGCGGCCCAGTTCTGCACCTGGCCGAAGCGTTGGCCGGACCGTTCGTTGAAGCCTCGGTAGGCGACCACCACATCGGCGACCCCGGTCGCGACCGCCATCGCCGCCTGCTGGACGGTGGCGCACGCCGCGCCACCGCCGTAGTTGATCCGGCTGAAGAACCGCAACTCCCCCATACCGAGTTCGCGCGCCAACGCGATCTCCGACGAGGTGTCCATCGTGAACGTGGTCAGCCCGTCGACGTCCTGGGGAGTGAGCCCGGCATCGGCGAGGGCATGCAGCGTGGCCTCGGCACTGAGTTGAAGCTGGATCGCCCCGAGTCCTTGGAGAATTCGGTCGCGCCGATGCCCGCGATGGCGGCGACGCCGCGCAACGTACTCATGACTTCTCCAAGGTGATCCGAGCCGTGACGTGATCGCCGAGCGACACCTTGCCGGTCACGTCGACCACCAGGGTGTTGCCCTCTTCCTCGACGATGGCGCCGGTGAAGGTGAGGGTGTCGTACGGGTAGGCGGGGGCGCCGAGTCGCAGCGCGCAGGCGGTGATCTTGAACTCGTCCCAGCGCTGCTCGCGCGCCCAGTCGCCGACGTACTTCTGCGCCAGACCCGTGGTGGTCAAGATGTTGAGGAAGATGTCCTTGCTGCCCCGCTTGATCGCCAGGTCGCGATCGTGGTGGACGTCTTGGAAGTCGCGGGTGGCCAATGCGGTCGAGACGATCAGGGTCGGCGTGATCGGCAGGGACCACTGCGCGATTTCTGCCGACTCGGCGGGGATTTCTGCCGACTCGGCGGGGATTCCTGCCGACTCGGCGGGGATTTCTGCCGACTCGGGGCGGAAGGCGACGAGGGTCAGGTCGTCGTCGATCCGGTCGAAGACCGCCCGGACCGCCGCACCGATCTCCAGGGGTGCGTCCTCGGTGACACCCTGGACGGCACCGACCAGGCGTACGCCTTCCTCCAACTCCACCACCGCGAGCGGCAACGGCAGCCGCTTGCCGGGCAGTTGGGGCGCGTGGTGGACGACGTACGAATGTACGACTCCACGCCCCGAGGCGACGATCCAGCCACGATCCATGGCATGACACGACGGACAGACCGGGCCGGGAGGGTGCCGCAACTCGCCGCAGGCGTTGCACTTCTGGATCCGCACCTCGCCGAGCGCAGTCCCCTCGAAGAAGAACGCGTTGTCGCGGTTGATCACCGGTCGCACGGTCTTCGTACGGTCCACGCTGGGACGGCCGGTGCCGGGCTTGAACTTCAGCACCCGGAAGGTCATCGTCGCGACCTCTTCACCGTCGACTCGCCAGATCGACTCGGTGGTGACGAAGTAGCCCTCACCGACTCCCGTGCGCTTCGGGCCGACGACCGACGTCAGCCGGGTCGAGATCTCGGGACGCTCCCCGATCGCGAGCGGACGGGCGTAGGTCTGATCACAGTTGGTGCCCAGCACACTGGTGAAGCCGGCCGCATCTAGTGCCTGCATGGTGCCGTGCAGCGGGTCGTCGGACGGGCGATGCGGGTCGAGTCCGTACATCGTCCACACCTGTGCCATCGCGGGCGGCGCCACGCCATCGGCACCCTGCCAGCGAGGGTCGGTGTCGCCCATCGCCTCCGCCCAGTGCCGGATCATCGCGGGGTTCACGGCATCGAGCGCCGGTCGTGGCGCGGTCTCACCACGAGCTTGCATCTCGGCTGCCTGCGCCATGATCCAGTCGTGGTCTCGACGTTGCTCGACCACCTCGGAGGGCTCGACCCCCTCGGGCGCGCTCATCGCGGCACCCGCGGCAGTCCGAGACCGAACATCGAGATCAGTTCCTTCTGCACCTCGGTAACACCACCGCCGAAGGTGAGCACGATGTTGCGCTTGGCCTGGGCGTCGAGATAGCTCATCAACTCGGCCGTCTCCGGGTCGGCCGGATCGCCATAGCGGTGCACGATCCCCGCCAGGGCCCGGCCCACCGTCTGGATCCGGTCGGCGGCGAAGACCTTCGAGGACGACGCGTCGGCGACCGCGCGCTTCTGCGCGGCTGCGGCCTGCGCGGCCGGGATCGTCTTGTTGCGCTCCCCCGCGTGCGCGACCTCCCAGTTGAGCAACTCGTTGACGCGGAAGACCGCAGTGGCCTGCCCGAGCACGCGCTGCACGTCGGCGCGGTCGGCGACCCCTGCCTTCTCGGCCCATCGCACCACGCGGTCGCGCAGTCCCTCGATCCGCCCAGCCGGAGCGAGCATGACCCGCTCGTGGTTGAGCTGGGTCGTGATCAACTGCCAGCCTGCGTTCTCTTCACCTACGCGCATCGACACCGGCACGCGTACGTCTTGATAGAAGGTGGCGTTCACGTGGTGGGAGCCGTCAGCGGTGATGATCGGCGTCCACGAATAGCCCGGATCGGTGGTGTCGACGATCAGGATCGAGATGCCCTTGTGCTTGGGCGCGTCGGCGTCGGTGCGCACCGCGAGCCAGACGAAGTCGGCCTGGTGGCCACCGGTGGTCCACATCTTCTGCCCGTTGACCAGATAGAACGGCTCACCCTCGCCGTCGTCGATCAACTTGGCACTGGTACGCAGCGACGCCAGGTCGGTGCCCGCATCCGGCTCGGAGTAGCCGATCGCGAAGTGCACGTCACCGGCCAGGATCGGTCCGAGGAAGCGCTCCTTCTGCTCCGAGGTGCCGTACGCCTGGAGCGTCGGGCCCACGGTCTGCAGCGTGACCGACGGCAGGTGGACGTCGGCGTACTGCGCCTCGTTGGCGAAGATCGTCTGCTCCAGATCTCCGAAGCCGTGCCCGCCGTACTCCTTGGGCCAGCCGACGCCCATCCAGCCGTCGGTGCCCATCTGCTTGATGGTGCGCTGATAGACCGGGCCATGCCGGTCGCGGCCCATCTCGTGGTGCTCCTCGGGAGAGGCAAGTCCGGCGAAGTAGGACCGCAGTTGTGCCTTGAGTGTGCGCTGGTCCTCGGTCAGTTCGGGGTTCTTCCAGGAGGGGTCCTCGGGCGCGATGGCCTCCAGGTTCGCGTCGGCACCACCCAGGACGTGCACCAGGTCGGTGACCTGGCTGTAGTAGCGATGCAGCGGATAGGTCTCGTCCACGCCCATGCCACCGTGCAGGTGATGGCAGGTGTGCAGCGCCTGCGGGGCCTCGACGCAGGCCCAGTACGCACCCACGGCGAGGTCGAGATCGCGGGCCTCGACAGCGCCGGACCCGACGCGTTCGACCGCGTTGGCGGCCACCAGGTCGAGGGTGCGCGCGGCGACGTACACGTCGGCGATCTGCTGTGCGACGGCCTGGAACTCGGCCAGCGCGCGGCCGAACTGCGTCCGCTCCTTGAGATAACCGGCAGTCAGATCGCACGCACCCGCGACCAGACCGGCCGCACGCGCCAGGATGCCGGCGATCACCAGCGCGCGGGTCTGGTCCACGGCACCGGCGCCCAGCGCCACGGTCGGCACGTTGTCGAAGACCACCGTCGCGTAGGACGAGTCTTGGTTGATCAGACCGAGCGAACTGGGCTCTGTGGTGACACCGATTCCGGGATCCGAAGCGTCCACGAGCGCGAGCACCGACTCGTCGGCCGCCCGGGCGCTGACGATCAGCAGATCGGCGTCAGTCGCATTCGAGACTCGGATCTTGCGGCCGGTGAGTCGGCCGTTCTCAAGTCGAGTGTCGGGTCCCGACAGCAGTCCATGACCTGGCTCGCTGAGTGCGAGACCGAGGCGCGCTGCACCGGACGCGATGGCAGGCAACCAGGTGTCGCGTTGCTCGGGCGTCCCGAAAGCCTCGATGACCAGCCCGCCGATCATCGTGGAGAGCAGCGGCGACTCGTCGGCCGCGGCTCCCTGGATGCGCAGCACCTCGGCGACTCCTGCCAGGCCGAGACCGGCGCCGTCGTACTCCTCCGGCACACCGGCGCTGAGCACACCGGAGGCAGCCAGTTGCTCCCACCCGCCGCCACGTTCGAAGGCTTCGCGAGCGACCTCTCCGATCGCCTCCAGAGCTTCCTGGTCGACACTCACGCGTGCTCCTCGGTTGAGAAAGTTAGAACGTGTTCTAGTCTAGAGGCATGTCACTGCTGTCGCCACGAGGGTTGCTCAAGCAGGTCTACCTGCCGTACGCCCCGATTCCCGACGGCCGGATGGTGACGTTGCCCGGACGCGGCACGACGTACGTCACCGACACCCCCGGCCCCACGCCCGACGCACCGGCGCTGCTGTTGCTCCACGCCCTTGGCTGCACGGGACTGCTGACCTGGTATCCCTCGATCCCGACGCTGATCAAGCGCTATCGCGTGATCACCCTCGACCAGCGGATGCACGGACAAGGCATCTGCGACCAGGGCTTCAGTCTGCGAGCCGCAGCCGATGACGCCGTCGCGCTGCTCGACGTGCTGGAGATCGACCAGGCGATCGTCGCGGGGTACTCGATGGGCTCGATCATCACCCAGCGGGTGTGGCGCCAGCATCCCTCGCGCGTACGCGGGCTGATCCTGGCCGCCAGCACCGACCGCTTCCGGCGCAGCATCACCGAGCACGCGTTCTTCGCCAGCATGTCGACCGCGATCCTCGGTGCCAAGGTCGTCTCGCGCTCCCCCGCGGCCACCGAAATGGCTCGCAACTCCGCCGAGGCGCTCGATTTGGTGGACCACGACATCCACGACTGGGCGATGCAGCAGGTGCGCAGCACCAGTCCGTACGGCATCGCGCAGGCGCTGGCGGGCCTCGGCAAGCACCACTCCGTGCCGTGGCTGCGTCAGATCGACGTCCCCACGGCCGTGGTGATCAACAACCAGGACCGGGTGATCCCCACCGGGCGGCAGTACGTCCTGGCGCGTCGGATCCCCGGAGCCACGATCCACGACCTCGACGCGGGCCACGCCTCGTGCGTGATGCAGTCCGAGCGCTTCGTTCCGGTCTTCGTCGAAGCGGTGCACAGCGTCAACGCGCGCGCGAACGCGCGGGGCGCTTCTTGACCTTCGGGGTCTTGGCAGCCAGCGTCTCCTGGAGCCGCTGAAGTTCGACCGGGAACCCGGAGACGAGGTCCTCGACGTCGGGGACCTGCTCGGCACACGCGATCGCGCCGATGTCGATCTTGTCGTTGTGCGACATCGCCGTGATGTTGAGCCCCGCGCCGTGGAAGACCGGACCAAGGGGATACATCCGCTCCACCTTCGCATCGGCGAAGAACAACGCCATCGGTGGACCCGGAACATTGCTGATCACCAGGTTGTGTACGACCGGGTGCCGCTCGGCGAGTCGCCAACCGGCGTACGCCCGCACCGCGAGCCCGAACGTGCGAGGTGCCGCGAACTGCGCCCAGTCCTGCAGCGTGTCGGCGGGGATCGACTGGTTGTGTTCCTTCGCGATCGCGTTGGCGGCCGTGATCTGCGCCAGTCGTTCCAACGGATCCGCGATGTCGGTGCCCAGCCGGGCGAAGAGCGCGGACACCTTGTTGGATCCGCCCCCGTGCGTCGAGATCTCGCGTACGGACACGGGCACGGTCGCGAGCAATGAGTGCTCGGGCAACTCCTCACGCCGCTCCAGGTAGGCACGCAACGCGCCCCCCGCGATCGTCAGCACGACATCGTTGACCGTCGAGCCGGTCGCGTTCTTGACGTCCTTGACCGCAGCCAGGGGGATCTCGGCGAGTCCGAGCACCCGATGACCGGTGATGGTGCCGTTGAACGAGGTGCGGGGAGCCGTGAACGGTGCCGCCATCGCCTTGCCTCGCCTGACTCGTCCCAGCGTGTTGCCCAGCGCGCTGACCGAAGGCAGCACCAACCGGGCGGCGCCGAGCGGGCGAGCCAGGTTGCTCACCACCGCACGGGCGAGCAGGTTGAGGTCACTGGGCTCGGCGGTGTTGGGCAACGCGGTCCCGCTCATCAGCGGCGGTGCGTCCGGCTCGAGACTGCACAGGTGCGAGATCAGGTTCGCGCCGCTCACCCCGTCGACGGTCGCATGGTGCATCTTGGTCAGTACGGCGATCCGGCCACCTTCGAGGCCCTCGATGATCGCCATCTCCCACAGCGGCCGACCACGGTCGAGGGGCAGTCCGGCGAGGTGGCTGGCGAGTTCGATCAACTCGCTCTCGCCGCCGGGCGCCGGGAGCGCCATCCGGTGCACGTGGCGCTTGATCGAGAAGTCGGTGTCGGTCACCCACACCGGGTGGTCGAGGTCGAACGGCACATGGCGCAACTTGCGGGTGAAGGTGGGGACGCTGCTCATCCGTTGTGCGATCAGTCGCCGCATCCGCTCGAAGTCGTACCCACCCGGGACGGTGCCGGGGTCCAGCACCAGCAGCCCGCACACGTGCATCAACTGCTGTGGCGTCTCCAGATAGAGGAAACTCGCATCCAGCCCGCTCAGTCGCTCTACGCCTGCGGATCCCAAGTCGTTCATGACCATGACAACGAATGAAACACGTTCTAGTTTCACTTGTCTCTGGTTAGGCTGAAGTTGTGGGATATCTGCGTCGTTCTCTGGTCATCTCGGCTCTGGTCGGCAATGCATTGCGACCGTCTCGTGGTCCCCGCTCGGGGGTCCCGTCGTTCTTCGCCGGCTGGCTGACCGACGAACTCGCGCCGCACCTGCTGGGTCTGATCGCCGTGGATACCGGCCTGAGTGTCGTACGCGGCCGCGTGGGCCGGTTGGGCCTCCTGGCTGCGGGTGCGAGCGCGGCTGGGTTGGCGTACAAGATGAAGCAGAGCCAGCGCAGCCAACAGGTCGCCGAGGACGCGTTGGTGGAGGGCCTGGGAGCGTACGTCGAGCGGCTCGACGCAGCGCCCACGCCCGCGGAACTCGCCACTCCGTGGCGTCAGGTCGCACGACCCTTCCGCTTCCCCGAGCCGGGCGTACGCGTGGAGCGTGACGTGGTCTTCACCGACTACGGCAAGCGCGGGCACCTCGACATCCTGCGTCCCGACATCGACGACTTGGCCGGCGCTCCGGTGTTGTTGCAGGTGCACGGCGGCGCCTGGACGGTGGGGCGCAAGGATCAGCAGGGTCAGCCGTTGATGTACCGGATGGCGCGCAAGGGCTGGATCTGCGTCGCGATCAACTACCGGCTCGCGCCACGCGACTACTTCCCCGCCCAGATCCTCGACGTGAAGGCGGCGCTGGCGTGGATCAAGGAGCACATCGCCGACTACGGCGGCGACCCGTCGTACGTCGCCATCACCGGCGGCTCGGCGGGCGGTCACCTCGCAGCCTTGGCGGCGTTGACTCCCAACGCCCCGGAGTGGCAGCCCGGCTTCGAGGACGTCGACACGAGTGTGCAGGCGGCGGTGCCGTTCTACGGCGTGTACGACTTCGCGGGCTCGACGGGGCTGCGCAGCGCCGAACTGATGCGCGACGGGTTCCTGGCCCCGCGGGTACTGAAGCGGAAATTCGCCGACGACCCCGCGGCCTTCGAGGCCGCTTCACCGATCCTGCGGATCACCGACCAGGCGCCGGACTTCTTCGTGCTGCACGGCGCCAACGACACCCTGGTCGACGTCGGTCAGGCCCGGCTGTTCGTGGATCGATTGCGCCAGGTGTCACGCAACAAGGTGGCGTACGCCGAGTTCCCCGGCGCCCAGCACGCCTTCGACATCTTCCACTCGATCCGCGGCGCCCACTCCATCCGCGCGGTGGACAGGTTCCTGACCTGGTCGTGGAACACCCACCGATCCGCCGACCGGGCACAAGTGCACGCGTAAATCCCGCTCAGCGGGCACAGGTGCACGCGTAAATCCCGCCGACCGGGCACAAGTGGGTCAGTCAGGAAGCTCTTGCATTAGCGCCTCGTACTTGGTCAGCAACTGCTGCTGTCGGGCGTCGGTGAGCACCGGGCCGTCCTTGATCACCGCGCCCCGCGCCCAGACCGCGTTGAAGAGGCCGCGAAGCCGTTCCACGGCATCGCGGTCATAAATCTGCAAGGCCCCGTTAATCACCGAACTCGCAGACTCCGGGTCGTGGAACAACATGAAAGCGACCTCGTGGTCGACGATGACAAGCTCATAATCAGTCTCGAGTTCAGTCGTACGCAACGCGAAACCGCGGTCCCCCGCATGCTCGTGCAAGAGCTTGCACATCAACTCGGCCTTGTCGGCGGTCGAGACGCTCATGATTCGCCGATAGTTGTTGATGGGCTTGCAGTTCTGGCCTTTGATCCGACGGATCGTCGTGTTGAAGTACTCATGGTCCAGCGCCATCGTGGACCGAGTCACCCGGGTTGCCCAGATGCTGTCCTTCGCACCTGCGATGGCGAGCGTCATGGTGTCGTAGACGTCGTCGAAACCCTCGATAAATCTCGAAACCGGCCGCATTCGGAAGGCCGCTCGGAAGAGCAGCACGTTGAAGGCAGTAAGCGAGAAGAACACCAGGATCAGCACGAAGGCGACAGCCGAGGGATAGCCGGACTGGCCGAGGAACTGCATGACGGTGGCGACGATGCCTGCTACCAGTCCGCCAGTGGAGATCGAGGTCCACAGGGTCGACAGGATTTCCTTAGTGTCGTGGGCCGCGGAGCCCTCTCCCAATCGCATAATCCAGGCTTAGTCCATGTTGCCCGCGTTTGTAGCGGAATCGGCGTACCGCGGGTGTGATCTGCGCATTTGCGACAGGTCGAGGCACCTTCGCGAAGCAGACGCGACAGGTCGAGGCACCTTCGCGGAGCAGACGCGACAGGTCGAGGCACCTTCGCGGAGCAGACGCGACAGGTCAGCGGGGCAGGCCGAGAATCCGCTCGGCGGCCACGTTGCGCAGGATCTGTGTCGTCCCGCCCGCGATGGACAGGCACCGCGTCAACAGCATCTCGTGCACGGCCGAGTCGACGTCGGGTCCGCCGGTCGCCAAGGCATCGCCCAGGAGGCTGACCACGAGTTCCGACGAATCCTGACGCGACTTCACCCCGAGCAACTTCGCCACCGACGACTCCGCGCCAGGTCCTTGTCCGGCCAGCGACCGCAGGGTCGTACGCACACCCAACTGCGCGCAGACCGTCGCCAAGGCCACGGACCGGCCGACCGCTTCCAGGTCTCCGTCCTGGCTCACCAACGCCACGGCCTGCTCGGCTGACTTGTCGAGTCGAGCGGACCCCATCGCGACGCGCTCATTGGCCAGCGTCGTACGGGTCAGGCGCCAGCCGTCGCCCAACTCCCCCACGACCATGTCGTCCGGCACGAACACTCCGTCGAGGAAGACCTCGTTGAAGAGGGCGTCGCCGGTCATCTCACGCAGCGGGCGGATGTCGATGCCGTCGGACGCCATGTCCACGAGGAAGTACGAGATCCCCTTGTGCTTGGGCGCCTCCGGATCGGTGCGCGCCAGGCAGATCCCGAAGTGCGCGCGCCCCGCGTGCGAAGTCCACACCTTCTGACCCGTGAGGCGCCAGCCTCCGTCGACACGTTCGGCCTTCGTACGCAGTGCCGCCAGGTCCGAACCGGCGCCGGGTTCACTGAAGAGCTGGCACCACTCGATCTCGCCGCGCAGAGTCGGGAGTACGAACCGCTCACGTTGCTCGTCCGATCCGTGCTCGACGATGGTCGGCAGCGCCCAGCCGCCGATCGTGAGGTCAGGGCGCGTGACCCCCGCTGCGGCCAACTCCTGGTCGATCACCAGTTGCGTCACGGCGTCGGCGTCCACACCGTAGGGAGCGGCCCAGTGCGGAGTCAGATAGCCGGTCGACACAAGTGCCACGCGCTGATCCGCGGCTGCGGCGATGCTTGCCACGGTGTCGCGTACGCCGGGACGGATCGACGCGTCACGTCCCTCAAGATCGACCCGCAACTGCCGACGTACGCCACCCTTCGCCAACTCGGCCACGCGAGCTGCGGCCGCACGACCACTCGGCACCAGAGCCCGAAGTGCCACCGCGCGGCGCAGGAAGAGATGCGCGTCGTGCTCGAACGTGAACCCGATGCCACCCAGGATCTGGATGCAGTCCTCGGCAACCGACACCGCGCCGTCGAGCGCGGTCACCGCAGCGACTTCGGCGGCGAAGCCCGCCTGGATCGGGTCCTCGTCCAGGGCGTTGGCCGCATCCCAGGCGGCGGCGGTGATCGCTTCGGTGGTCTCAAGCATCTGGGCACACAGGTGCTTGATCGACTGGAAGGAACCGATCGGCGCACCGAACTGTTCGCGTACCTTCGCGTACGACACCGCAGTGTCCAGACACCAGCGTGCGATCCCCGCGCACTCGGCCGCTGCCATCGCTTGGAGCGTACGCCGCACCTGCGACGCCTCGACCCCCACGAGCTCGATCGCCTCGGTCACGGCCGCGTCAACGCGAGCCGTCCCCAACCGCCGGGTCAGGTCGAGCCCCGACCCCGAAACAAAGGTGACGGCGCTGCCCGGCACACACCACCACGACGATCCCGCGGGCAGCAGCACCAGGTCCGCACCTGGCACATCCCAGGCCACGCTCAACTCACCGGTGATCCGGCCGTCGGCGATCCAGGCCGGGCTCTTCGAGTACGCCAAGCCCGCCCGCTCGCCAGCGGTCAGCCGGGCTGCCAGGTCGGGCGTCGTGCGGGCCAGCAACGACGCGAACACCGCGGGCAACAACCCACCCGGCACGAGTTCGTGCGCACACGCCTCCAGCACGATCGCCTGGTCGAGCACCGACCCGTCGCCGCCGCCGACCGAGTCGGGCAATGCGACGGCGTGCAGCCCCATCTCGGTCACAGCCCCCCACGTGGAGGCGAATTTCTCGTCCGGCTCGGACTCAGCGGCACGCGCGAGCGCACGACCCTCGAGGTCTGCGGCCCACTCGCGGATGGCCTTGCCGAGTTCGATCTGGTCGGGGGTGATGCCGAGGGGCACGGAGACCTCCGGGTAGGCGATAACTAGAACACGTTCTAGAAAACTCTACCCGACCGGGTCGCCCGCTTCCCCGCGCACCCGACGCAACACCTGCAGGGACCCGCACGACGCGTACGACTCCCAGTCGCCCGAATCCAGTGCCCGCCGCCACACCCGGAACGGCGCCTGTCCCCCGTCCTCAGGGTGCTCGAAGACGTCGTGGATCACCAGCAGGCCACCCAGGCGCACCCAACGTGCCCAGCCGACATAGTCAGCCTGCGCCGGCTCCTCGGAATGTCCACCGTCGATGAAGACCAGCGACAACGGCGTACGCCACAACGCCGACACGGTCGTCGACTGCCCGACGATCGCCACCACCACGTCCTCCAAGTCGGCGCGCGCGATCGTGCGCCGGAAGAATGGCAGCGTGTCCATCAACCCGAACTCCGGGTCGACCGTCGTGGCGTCGTGGTGCTCCCAGCCGGCCTGGTTCTCCTCCGAACCGCGGTGGTGGTCGACGGTGAAGACCACACCCCCGACCGTACGAGCTGCCGCGCCGAGGATCACCGCCGACTTGCCGCAATAGGTGCCGATCTCCAGCACCGGCCCGTGCGACAGGGCCGAGCAGGCCGCCTCGAAGAGGGCGAGGCCCTCGTCCTCGGGCATGAACCCGCGCGCCGCCTCCACGTGCGGTGCCAGATCGGCCGGGAACGCGGTCAACGTACGTCCGCGCGTTCGCAGCCGCAGGCCAGACCGAGTTCGCCGAAGTCCGGCGCCAGCGTGGTGCCCCGCATGATCGTGGCGCCGGGGGTCGACAGTGACAGCGCGTCCGCGGCCAAGATCATCGCCGCGGCCGTATAGGTCGTCTGTTCCACGGGCCAATTCACGCCTTCTGGATGCACCGAACCGGTCCAGTACGAGCCGTTCTCGTGGCGCAGGTGCTGCATGTCGGCAAACAACTGCAACGCCCGCTCACGGTCACCGATCGCGTCGAGCGACATCACCAGCTCACACGTCTCCGCACCGGTCACCCACGCGTTGGGCAGGATGCAGCGCGCTCCCAGCCCAGGCATCACGAACTCGTCCCAACGCGACTCCAGCAACCGCTGCGCCGCCTGGCCACGGACCGCGCCTCCCAGGACCGGGTAGTACCAGTCCATCGAGAACTCGGACTTGTCCAAGAAGCGGTCCCGGTGCTCACGCAGCGCGTGACCCAGCCGGCCACCGGCCAGCTCCCATTCCGGTTGCGGCTCACCGAGCAGTTCGGCGATCGCCACTGCGGCGCGCAGCGACTGATAGATCGAAGACGAACCCGCGAGCAGGCACTCCTCGTTGCGCTTGGCGGGCTGCCCGTCAACCTCAACTGAGGTCCATTCCTGCGACCAGCGGATGCCGCCCCACGGCTGCTGCATCGACACGACCCAGTCGAGACCGGCGCGTACGGCCGGCCACATCCGGCGTACGAAAGCCTCGTCGTGCCGGATCAGCCAGTGGTGCCAGACGCCGACGGCCAGATACGCGGTCATGTTGGTCTCGCCCGAGGCGTCCTCCAGGACCCCGTCCACGATCTTCAGCGGCATCGAGCCGTCATGACGTTGCTGGGTGAGCGCCCAGTCGTACGCCTTCTCGGCCTCGGCGACGCGCCCCGCGACCAGCAGCGCCATCGCGCCCTCGACGTGGTTCCACAGGTCGGTGTGCTCCCCGGTCGTCCACGGAATCGCGCCCGAGGCCTCCTGCATCGCGACGATGGAGTCCGCGGTCTGCGCGATCTGGTGGGTGGTGATGATCCGCTCGACCGCGGGAGTGTCAGGCCGCACCGGCGGCGTCCTTGAGCTCGGGCTTGGTGAAGTAGAGCACCATCGACTTGCCGATGACCGGGTCAAGCACCTTGCCGGCGTACTGCAGGGTCTTGGGCGCCTTCATGATCTCCCAGACCAGGAGTTTGTGGTACGCCTTGGCGAGCGGGTGGTCTTCGTTGTTGACGCCGACGGCGCACTTGATCCACCAATACGGCGTGTGCAGCCCGTGGGCGTACGACTTGCCCTCGAAGACCATCGCGTCACCGGGAGTGCCGTCGTTGAAACGGCCCGCCTTGGTGACCTTGTCGATGAGCTCCTCGGAGGTGTAGATCCGGATGTGCCCGCCTTCGGCGTTGTGATAATCGTCGGAGAGTTTCCAGTTGATGACCTCGGGCAGCCAGCGCGGCACGGAGATCGCCAGGGTGCCGCCGGGACGCAGCACGCGTACGAGTTCCTTGATCGCGTCGACATCCGAGTGGATGTGCTCCAGCACCTCGGCACACACGATCCGGTCGAACTCGCCATCGGCGAAGGGCAGCGCCAGCGCGTCGCCCTCCTTCACGTCGGCCTCGGCGCCCTCGGGCACCTCGCCGGCCTCCTTCATGGCGGCGAACCACTCACGTACGGTCGCGAGGTCGTCGGCGTTCTGGTCGAACGCGATCACATCGGCGCCACGCTTGTACATCTCGAATGCGTGCCGTCCTGCGCCACAGCCCAGGTCGAGCACCCGGTCGCCGGGCTCCAGGCCCAAGCGGTCGAAATCGACGGTCAACATCAGCGAGTCTCTCCTTCAGTCGTGCCTGCTCGCTCGCGGCGATATTCCTCGGTGACCTCCTCCAACGTGGCGGTCACCTCCTTGGCGACCGCGCGCCAAGAGAACTTCTCCTCGACGCGTGCCCGACCGGCACGGCCGTAGGCCGCCCGTCGCTCGGGGTCGTCGAGCAATCCTTCGATCGCTGCCAGCAACGCGCTGACGTCACCAGGAGGTACCAGATCGGCACACAGGCCGTCCGGCCCGACCACCTCGGGAATCGCGCCCGCCTGGGAGGCAACCAACGGAGTGCCGGTCGCCATCATCTCGGCGGTCGGCAACGAGAACCCCTCGTACAGCGAAGGCACGACGCCGAGTTCGGCCGAACCCATGATGCGTACGAGTTCCTCCTGGCTCACGCCGTGCACGAAGCTCACGTGGTCTTTGATGCCCAGGTCCTCGACCATGCGCTCCGTACGTCCGCCGGCGACCGGCTTGGTGACCAGCACGAGTTCGAGCTCACGCTCGGTGCGCAACTTGGCGAAAGCCTCCAGCAGCGTGGCGATGCCCTTCATCGGGGCGTCGGCGCTGGCCATCGCGAGGATGCGGCCCGGCACGCGGGGCTCGGTCGGGGGTACGAACCCGTCGTCGGCACCGAGCGGGATGACTGTCATCTTCGCCGGGTCGACGCCGAAGTCGCGCGCGATGTCGCGCTTGCTCGACTCCGAGGGCGTGATGATGCGTCGCGCCTTGCGCGCGACCCGACCCTGCATCCGCAAGAAGCCGTACCACCGGTGCAACGACAGCCACTTCTTCCAGTCCTTGGCCGCGCGCGCCGACTCGAGGTCGATCTTGCGATCAAGGGTGATCGGGTGGTGCAGGACGGTGAGCAGCGGCAGGCCGATCTTCTCCACGTCGAGGATCCCGTCGGCCAGCACCTGGTTGTCGATCACGACGTCGAACTCGTCGCGACGCTTGCTCAACTCACGCAGCACGCGCTTGCCGAACGTACGCGGCTCGGGGAACCCGGCCGTGCACATCGTCACGAATTCCTCGACATCGATCAGGTCGCGAAACTCCTTGAGCTTGGGCACCCGGAACGGGTCGGGATCGCGGTAGAGGTCGAGGCTCGGCACCTTGGTGAGAGCCACGCCCTCGTCGAGTTCGGGGTAGGGCTGACCGCTGAATACGTCGACCTCGTGTCCGAGTCTGACCAGCTCGCGGCTGAGATGGCGGATGAAGATCCCCTGCCCGCCGCAATGTGGCTTGCTGCGGTAGCTCAACAGCGCGATGCGCATGAGTGGCCTCTTTCTGACACGCCGAGGCGCGCTCAACTGGAACGTGTTCCTATTATGGCGGACCGGGCGGCTAGCCTGAACGCTGGGTTTCCGCGTGCTGGATTCAACGTGACCACGCGGCAGCCTGTTCCGCGGCACAAATGTGGCGTGGCCCACAGCGCCACCGCACGAGAGAGGTTTGAGAACAGTCGATGACTAGCACCACCACGGCGACCACGGTGAACGGCACCGGCTCGGCCGCTCAGCGCGAGCGCCGCCAACGGATGCTGGAGGCCACGATCGAACTGGCCTCGCAGGGCGGGTTCGAGGCCGTGCAGATGCGCGCCGTCGCCGAACGCGCCGACGTCGCCCTCGGCACGCTCTACCGCTACTTCCCGTCCAAGATCCACCTCCTGGTGACCGCCCTAGGACGCCAGTTCGCCGCCGCCGAGGCGGCCGTACGACGTCGTGCAGTGCCGGGCGACACGCCCGCGGATCGGGTGATCTGGGTGCTCAAGCGCACCTCTCGCGGGTTGGAGGCAGACCAGCGGCTCGCCGAGGCCCTGACCAGGGCATTCATGTTCGCCGACGCCTCGGTCGAGGCGGAGATCCGTCGGGTCGGACTGCTGCTAACTCAGATGATCACGTACGCGATCAATCCCGAGACTGCGTTGGACGAAGATCCGACCGAGGATGAGATCGCTGTCGCCCGGGTCATCGGTGACGTCTGGCTGTCCTCCCTGGTCGCCTGGGTCACCGGCCGCTCGACCCCCGAGGAGACGGCCGATCACATGGATCGCGCCGTCCACCTCATCCTGCGCTGACCTGTCGCATCTGCTCCGGAAGCCCTCGACCTGTCGCATCTGCTCCGCCGGAAGCCCTCGACCTGTCGCATCTGCGCGACTTCTCGCGAGAAGGTGAGCAAACGCGACAGGTCAGCGCCATCTCGCGAAGCAAACGCGACAGGTCAGCGCCATCTCGCGACGCAGACGCGACAGGTCGACCCCAATTCGCGAAGCAAACGCGACAGGTCAACCGCCGAAGGCGTGCGTCGCGGTGACCCCACCGTCGACGGCCAACTCGGCCCCGGTGACGTAGCGCGACTCGTCGCTGGCGAGGAACACGTACGCCGGGGCGATGTCGTCGGGGTAGCCGACGCGACGCATCGGGATCTTGGTGGCGCCGTACTCCATGGCGGCGTCTCCGCCGTGCTCGCGGGTCATCCCGGTGTCGATCATGCCGGGGTGCACGCTGTTGACCCGGATGCCGCGAGCCGCGACCTCGTGCGCGACTGCCTTGGTCATGCCGCGGATGGCCCACTTGGAGCCGCAGTACGCCGAGACCGACCCCATCCCGCCCAGGCCCTCGACCGACGACGCGTTGACGATGGAGCCGCCACCGTTGCGTTTCATCGTCGGCACCACGGCCTGCATGCCCAGCCAGCAGCCGCCCTGGTTGACCCGCCAGAGCAACTGAGCCTCCTCGAACGGCATCTTGTCGACCTCGCCGAAGCGCAGGATGCCCGCGTTGTTGACCAATACGTTGACCGGACCGTACGTCTCGTTGGTCTCGGCCACCAGGTCGGCCCAGGATGCCGCGTCCGTGACGTCGTGGTGCCGAAACGACGCCGACTCCCCCAACTCGGCGGCCAGCGCCGCTCCGGCCTCGTCGGCTACGTCGGCGATGACGACCTTCGCGCCCTCGGCGACGAATGCCCGGGCGATCTCGGCTCCCTGCCCCTGCGCGCCACCGGTCACGATGGCGACCTTGCCGGCGAGCCGGCCAGTCGTACTCACGAAAATTCCTCCAGAACTGCTCAGATAGTCAGATGGTGAGGGACGCCAGCGAATCGGCGGAGAAGCCCCGCGCTGGGTCCCGGTCGGCGAAGAAGCCGCCCAGTTGTGCGTCCAGGTCGGCGGGCGACCAGACCTCGGCCGAGGTGTCGAAACGCTGCTCGACCACCGGCGGCGCCAGCAGTGCCACCATGCCGCCATAGACCACGAACACCTGGCCGGTGATCCTCGCGGCGGCCGGGGAGGCAAGGTAGGCGACCAGCGGCGCCACATGGTCGGGTGAGTACGGATCGATCGACTTGCCGGAGGTGTCCTCGCCGAAGACGTCGGCCGTCATCGCCGTGCGGGCGCGCGGAGCGATCGCATTGGCGCGTACGCCCGAACGTCCCAAGGCCCGCGCCGTCGACAGTGTCAAGGCGATGATCCCAGCCTTGGCCGCGCCGTAGTTGGCCTGTCCGGGCGGACCGAAGAGGGCTGCTTCCGACGCGGTGTTGACCACTGCGGCCTCGACCGGAGCACCAGTCTGCTTGGCACGGTCTCGCCAATAACCGGCCGCGCTGCGGGTCAGCAGGAAGTGTCCGCGCAGGTGGATCCGGGTGACGAGGTCGAACTCCTCGTCCGTCATGTTGAACAGCATCTTGTCGCGCGTAACCCCGGCGTTGTTGACCACCACATCGAGACCGCCGAGGTCGAGAGCAGCCGCCATCATGGCGTCCGCGGTGGCCCGCTCCCCGACATCTCCACACGCGGTCACCGCGGTGCCCCCGCCGGCGACGATCTCGGCGACGACGGACTCGGCCAGTTCGTTCGAGACGTCGTTGATCACCACCTGCGCGCCCTGAGCGGCCAAGGCGAGCGCTTCGGCGCGCCCGAGACCGGCTCCGGCTCCGGTCACGATCGCGACTTTGCCGTCCAGGGTCACGCGTCGTCCTCCGCCGCACCCGCAGCGTCGTCGACCAGCGAGATCGCAGAGCGCGGGCACGCGGCGACCGCCCGTCGTACGGCCGGAAGATCGGCTTCGGCGACGTCCTCGTTCAAGACGTGCAGGTAGTCGTCGTCGTCCACCTCGAAGTAGGCGGGAGCGTTGGCCTGGCACAGGGCGTTGGCCTCGCACAGGTCGAAATCGACCTTGATCTTCATGATGTTCCTCCAGTGTTGAGCATCTTCGCGTGGTCCCAGGTGGCGACCCGCTCGGGGTTGATGACGACGGCGACGCGTTTGCGCGCCTGGCGCTCGACTTCGGTCCGGCCCAGATCGCCGAGGTCCTCGAAAGTTTCTGCGTCGACCATCCGGGTGGCGACGGCCGATCCGATCTCGAAGATCCGTTGCGGGTCCGTGACGACCTCGGCGCGGCCGCGAATGCTGACGCCACGCAACTCGAAGTAGTCGTCTCCGCCCTCCACCAGAGCCGAGATGCGGTCGTCGCGTTCGAGGTTCTTGATCTTCTGCGAGCGGCCGTAGGTCCAGAACATGATCCGTCCGGCGTCGTCCACGACATAGAACAGCGTGGTCAGGTGCGGGATGCCGTCATGACCGTTGCTCGCGACCTGCACCTTGCGCTGGGAGCGCAGGAAGTCGAGGGTCTCCTGGTCGCTCATCGCGACGGCGGCGCGTCCGCTGGTCATCTCAGCCCTCGCTCGAGTGGCCGGGGAACACATGGGCGCTCGGGTCGATCACGACCGCAGCGTTGTTGACAGCGGTAGCCGCCTCGCCGAAGCCGACCGCGATCAGCCGCACCTTGCCGGGGTAGTCGGTGATGTCACCGGCAGCGAAGACGCGCGCGAGGTTCGTACGCATGGACGAGTCGACCACGATGTGCCTCTTCTCCGTCTCCAGCCCCCAGGACTGGATCGGCCCCAGATCGGCCACGAATCCCAGAGCCGCGACCACTGCCTGGGCAGGGCGTTGCACCGGCTCGGCACCGTCGACGGTGATCTCGACGGCCTCCACCTGATCGGTGCCGAGCAATCGGGTGACCTGGGCTTTGGTGACGATCTCCACGCGCGAGGCGCGCACTTTGTCGACCGTACGCTGGTGGGCGCGGAAGGCGTCTCTGCGGTGCACCAGCGTCACCGAGGACGCGATCGGTTCCAGGTGCTCGGCCCAGTCGAAGGCGCTGTCACCACCGCCCACGATCACGACGTCCTTGCCGGCGTACGGCTCGAAGGTCGGCACGAAGAACTCCATGCCGCGGCCCAGCCAGCCCTCCCCGGCAGGAAGCGGGCGCGGGCTGAACTTGCCGATGCCTGCGGTGATGATCACCGTCTTGGCCCGAATCGACGTACCGTCGTCGAGACCCACCTCGACCACGTCGCCGTCCTCGACAAGCGTCGCGGCGGTGCGCTCCAGGAAGTACGTCGCCCCGGCCGTCTCGGCCTGCGCAACGAGGCCCGCGACCAGGTCCCGTCCCTTGACATGGGGAAACCCGGCCACGTCGAGAATGGCCTTCTCGGGATACATCGCGGTGATCTGGCCGCCCAATTCGGGCAGCGAATCCACCACCGCCACGCTCAGGCCGCGGAATCCGGCGTAGTAGGCCGCGAACAGTCCCGTAGGGCCGGCGCCGATGATCAGGAGGTCGGTTTCGTGTGCGCTCACGCCGCGATCCTTCCTCCCTCTCCGGGCCAGAGCAACGATTCCCGGCTAGACACCCAAAGTTAGAACACGTTCTATTTTGAGTCTAGCCCTTCGGATGGGACTCGCCTCACACGCACAGGTCACAGGGCCGTCAGCCGCGTGACCTTCCAATCGCCCGCGCCGCGACGCAGCGTCACGACCACACGATTGAGATCCACGCGCGGACGCCGGGCCTTCGCGTCGTCGGTGGTCTGGTTGACGAAGAGCAAGGCTTTGATGTGCTCGTCGGTCGCCACGATCACCGACGAGGCGACCACGACGGCCTCCACGGAGGTCTGCCGAGACAGCGTCTTGTCCCGGATCGAGGCCATCGTGGTGTCGTACTGTTCCAGCATCTCCCCGGTCAGCACCTCGCGTGCCGACGCGAGGTTGTCGTCCAGCGTCTTGGCGTCATAACTGAGCACCTTCTCCACCGCGCCGGTCGCCGCCAGCAGCCCGGCACGGCGAGCGGCGTCCGAGGACACGACGGCACCACGCATCTCGCTGGCCGCGACACCCGCACGGTCTTCGCCGTGCGGCGTCAGAGAGGAGATCCGGGCTACTGCACGTTGATCCTCGCCCGCGAGATGATGTACGCGCAAGGTCAAGGCCCCGAGCACCAAGGCGATCAGCGCGAGCACGGCGACGGCCGTACGACTGCGGCGCCAGCCGGAGCGGCGTCCCTCGGGCTCCACAGACTCTTCGGCATCGGGAGTCGGCGTGGGCTCGTCTGACTCCACAGGCTCGTGCGGCTCACCCCCGAAGCGCAACTTCACCGTCCCCGCAACCCCGGTCGGGACCTTCGTCGAGATCTTCGTCATCGCGATCAGCCCACGAAATCCACGCCGGCGGCGAGCCAGTGCCCGTCGACCTTCTGCATCGTCAGTTGCAACCGGTAGTAGCGCGGCTGCGACGTGCCCTCGGTGGCGACGTTGCGTACGGCGGAGTTCGCCGCGACGAAGACCTGTGCGGAGTCACCATCAACCTCGCCGACGCCGAGCGCCTCGACCTTGCCCTCGGAGATCGACTTGTTCCGCGTCACCTGTTCGACGATCTGCTCGGCATTGCTGTCGTACTGATCCTTGAACTCACCGGTGGCCAGTTTGCGCACGGCATCGAGTCTCGGCTCCATGTCGCGGTAGTCCACGGCCAGGAATGCTTCGGTGACCTTCGCGGCCGCCTGCGAGATCTCACGCTGCTCGGTCGACTCTGCGTTGACGTCGACCGCACCGAAATCGGTCACCGCCCGTCGCAGCAGGTCGCCAGCGGTGCTGGTGCCGGACGTGGCCGCGGCTTCGACCGTGACCAACGCCAAGGCGCCTGCCAGCAGCGCGGCCATGAGTCCGAGTACGGCGGTGGCGTAGGTCCAACGGGTGCTGACGGGGGTCTGTGCCCTCGACTCGTGGGGTGTTGGCGATTCGTTCATCGGCCCTCCTCCGGGAACGCCCCCGACACCGGTCCTACCAACATCCATTGCCAGGATTCGGTGCCGAAGAGGCTGGTTAGTTCGCCTGCCTTACCAACGCCCACGTCCGGGGTTCGGTTACGGCCCGACTTGCCGTCGAGCACCCGACCGGTCGCCGGGTCGTACGGCGCCACCCGAGCCGGACTTTCGGCGAAGGACGGCGCGTATTTCGTGCCGCGCATGTTCAACGGCGGCCCGGAGTTGCATTTCGCCGCGAACGCGTCGGAGTCCGTCAGGTCGTTGGGGCGTCGCCACTGGCTCGCGGGCAGGTATCCGTCACGGCAGGCGGGTGACTGGTCGAACTGCAGTCCCACGTGGCCGTACCCGTCACCCGGCGTGCCCACGAAGCCCGACGACACCAGGACCGGGAAGGTGACGAGCAGTTGCTCGACGGCGGGCAGGCGTACGGTCACGATCTGGTTCAGCGTGACCAGATCGCCCAAGAACACCGGCAAGGTGGGTTCGAGCCCGGTAAGCAACTTCTCGACCTCGCGAGCCGAGGACGATCCGCCTTCGAGGATCGTGCGCAGCTGGGGGTCGCGTCGTTCCAACGTGCCGGTGAGGGCGGCGAGGTCGCGAGCGAAGGTGCGGATGTTCGCGGCGTTGCGTTTCTGCGTACGCAGCACGGTCTGGCCGTTGTCGAGCAGGCGGTACATGGCCTCCTCGTGGTCTATCGCCGTGCGCAACACTCCGTCTGCGGAATCCACGAGTCGTGAGAGCGGACGAGAGGTGCCGCGAAACATGGTGCCTGCCTCGCGTACGACCGTGCGCAGGCTCGCCTTGTCGACCGAGTTGACGAACTCGTCGAGATCCACCAAAAGCTCGGCTTCATCGACGGGCAGGCTCGCCTGAGAGCCGTGCAGTGTCTGGCCTGCCTTGAGGTACGGCGGCTCGGCACTGTGCGGCTCGATGTCGAGGTACTGCTCCCCCACCGCAGAGAGGTTGTGCACGAAGATCTCGGAGTCGCGCGGGACCTTGGTGCCTTCTGCCAGGTCCAGCCGCGCGCGCAGGCCGTCCTTGCGGACCGTCATCGCGCCGACCTTGCCGACCTTGACCCCGCGGTAGGTGACCTCGCTGCCGACGAAGAGGCCGCCGGATGTGGGCAGCGTGGCGTAGACAGCCAGCCCGCGGCCGAGCAACTTGTCGATCAGGCCTAGATATGCCGAACTGACGTAGACCACGCCGACGGCGGCGAGCACGGCGAAGGCGATCAGCCGGATGCGTACGCCCCGGGTCATCGCGTCGGCTCCTGACCCAAGCCGGCGGCCAGCAGCCCGCCGTCGCGAGAGGACTGCAGATGATCGGCGAGGCCGTCATATCCGGCCGCCGAGCCGTAGCGCCGCAACGGCCGGGACGGCGCACCACCATCGCCCGGCTGCCGCAGCAGCGTGGGCAGTGCCGTCGGCAATCCAGAAGGCAAACCAGAGGGAAGCGATGTCGGCAGACTCGGCAGTGTGGTCGGCAGCGAAGGCAGGATCGTGGGCAGCGAGAGGGTGGGTGTGGGCAGCGTGGGAATCAGCGTCGGCAGCGACGGCAGGGTCACGGTGGGCAACGGCAGGGTCGGCACCGGCAGCATCGTCGAGAGGTCGACCTTGAGGGCGAACGCGGTATTGGCGTAGTCGCCCATCGCGATGTCGGCCGCCTCCTGCGGGAAGGGAAAGCTGATCAGCAGAGACAGGCCACGCGGCAGCGAGTCACCTGCCTCGTTGAGTTTGGTCAAGATCGGTTCGAGGTACGCCAGGTCGTCCACGATCGACTGCTGTGTCGCGTTGATGACGCGGGTGCCGACCCGGCCGAGTTTGTCGAGCTCACCGAGCATCCTCATCAGTTGCCGGTGCTGCTTGTTGAGCACTTTGAGCGCGGGGCCGGTCGCGTCGAGGGCTGCCTGGATGGTGCGCTTCTCCTTGTTCAGCGATCTGGTGAGGGAGTTGATCGCCTCCATCGCCGCGATGATGTCGTCCTTCTGGCCATCGAGCGTGCCGACGAGGGTGTCCAGCTCGCCGAGCAGATGACGCAGCCGGTCGGTCCGCCCGGTCATCACCTTGTTGAGCTCGGTCGAGATCGTCTTGATCTGACCGAGTCCCCCTCCGCTGAGCAGGAACGAAAGCGCACCCAGGACCTCCTCGACCTCCGGGTTGCGACCCGTGGCAGAGAGCGGCAGTGCGTCACCTTCGCCCAACCGTCCGGTCGCTCCGGCTGCTGGTGCCGAGAGGTCGACGTACTTCTCCCCGAGCAACGACGTCTGACGAATCGCGGCAACGGTGTTGTCCGGCAGGCGTACGTCCTTGCGCACCACCATCGTGACCTTGGCGTGCCACCCCACCCGTTCCACCTCGGTCACCTCACCGACCGTGACGTCGCTGACCTGCACGGGAGAGCGCGGCACCACGTTGAGTACGTCTCGGAAATCGGCGGTGATCTCGAAGGTGTCGTCGTGGTCGACCGGACTGCCGGGCAGCGGCAGGTCGTACGCGCCGTCGAAGTCGCAGGCACTCAGGCCCAACGTCATCGCCACAGCAGCGAGGGACGCGGTCAGACGTCGCAGCACGGTCATGGGGTGCCTCCCAAGAGTTGGGTGAGGTCCTGGGCAGGTCGCTGCGAGCCGGGCATCGTGCCGTCCGGGAGAGGAGGCCCACCGCCGTCCTGCGGCAGGTCGAGGCCGAGCGGTTCGAGGGTGTCCTCGAAGATCTTGCAGGCGAGGTCGGCGGCCGGGATGCCGGCATTCTGCACGATCGCGCACAGCAGTTGGTCGGCGTCGGCGATGTTGGGGCCGAGCTGGACACGAGAACCCATCGAACCCGACTTGGGGTCGAAGCCGATCGCGAGGTTGTTGGCGCCCAGCGGCCCCTTCTCCAGGGTCGTGGCGAGCGAGTCCTTGTTCTTGACCAGCACGTCGAGGACGTCGGTCAGGTCGCGGATCTCGGCGGTGATGTCCCCGCGGTGCTCCTTGACGAACCCGCGTACTGCTCCCAGCGCGCGGGCAAGTGCTCGCAGCACTGCGTCGAGGTTCTTTCGTTCCCCGGCGAGCAGGCCGGCCGCCCCGGAGAGTTCCTTGAGGAAGTCGTCGACCACCCGGTCGTTCTTGGCCAGGGTGCTGGTGACGGCGTCGAGGTTCTCCACGGTCTGGAAGAGATCGCCGCTGTGCTGGTCGAACACCTCCGCGGCGTCGGCCATGTCGAGGATCATCTGGTTGGCGGTCTTGCCGTTGCCGTCGAGCGTACGAGCTCCCGCCCTCAGCACCGCGTTGAGCGAGCCGTCCTTGTTGGCGCCGTTGGGGCCGAGCGCGCTCGAAACGTCTTGGAGGCTGGCATAGATCCGGTCGAGTTCGATCGGGGTACCCGTCGCCTCCAGCGGGATCTCGGCACCGTCGGCCATCAGGTCGTCGCCCTTGGCGAAGACGGGGGCGAGTTGGATGAACCGGTCGGCAACGAGCGTCGGCGTGATGATGACGGCCTTCGCGTCGTCAGGCACCCGATACTCGTCGTCGTACTCCATCACCACACGCACCGAGCGCCCCTCGGGGATTACGGCGGTCACCTTGCCGACGTTGACCCCCAGGATCCGCACCTCGCTGCCTTCATAGATGCTGACGGCTCGCGAGAAGTGCGCGGTGACCGTACGCGTGCCCGACTCGCGACCCAGCGACAACAGCGTCACCGCAACGAGCGCGAGGACGAGCGCAAGCGCGGCGTACTTCTTCGACCTCAGTGAGTCGAGAAACCCGGTCAGTTTCGGGGCCAATTTCGAGTCCGTCATCAGCGCCTCCCCGGGACGAATTCACCGGTGCCGATGCCACCGAGGTTGGGCACGTAGCCGTCGAACCAGGGGCCGGTGCCGATGATGTTGATCAGGATGTCGACGTACGGGCCCATCGCTGCCGCAGTGGCATCGATGTTGTCGCGCTGGTCCTTGAGCAGCTTGGTGACATCGCGCAGGTCCTTCAACGCCGGACCGAGGCCCCGCTTGTTGTCGGCCACCAGTCCGGTCAACTGCGTCGCGAGCTGGCGGGTGTTGACCAGGAGCAGGTGGATGTCGTCGCGACGACGCTGCAACTCGGCGAAGATCCTGCGGCTGCGTTTCATCAACGACACCAGATCCCCGCGCCGTTCGGCCAACAGGTCCGTCACGGCCCGCGCCTCGGTCAGCAACTCCCCCAACTTCTGGTCGCGGCTGGCAATGGTGCGCGAGAGCCGGGACAAGCCGGTCAGGCTGTTCTTGATCTCCGGGCCGGCAGCATTGAGCGTGTCGGCGACCGTGGAGAGAGCCTGACCGAGCCGATCAGAGTCGATCCCCTCGGTCGTGTGGGTGAGGTCGCCCAGCACCGAGACGATGTCATAGCCGGCTTGGGTGTTGGCCAGCTCGATGGTGCCGCCGGCGGCCATCGGCGCACCCTCGGGTGTGATGTCGAGGAACTTCTCGCCCAGGAGGTTCAATACCTCGACCGACGCTTCGGAATCCTGACCGATCTTGACTCCGGGATCGAGTTCGAAGTCGACGACGACCCGGTCCTGCTGCAGGTTGAGCTTGGAGATGCGACCGACCCGGATGCCGGAGATCTGCACCATCTGGCCTTTGCGCAGACCCGAGGCGTCCGCGAACTCCGCATGGAACTCGCTGCCGCGGAATCCGGGGAACTTCTGCAGGTTGAAGGACGCGATCATCAACACCGCGAGCAACGACAAGGTGATCACACCGAGGCGAAACACCGAGGAATCACTGCGACCACGAGACATCTCAGTCACACCTCGCCGCGGTGGAGTGGAACGACAGGTCGTCGAGTTGCTTCTGGAGACTGCCGATGTCGACGCCGGGCAACTTCGGCAGCGTGATCGCGCCCTGGAAGTCGCAGAGGTAGTAGTTGTACCAACTGCCGTACGTCCCGATCCGGGTCTGGTCTGTGATCGCCTCGGGGAGGCGGACCAGCAACTCCTGGAGCGTGTTCTTGTGCTCGGGTTCGGCCAGCGTGTTCATCAGCGTGCGCAACTGCTTGACGTCGCGCTTGAGCAGCGGTCGCGCCTGCGTCAGCAGGCCGGCCACGCTCTTGGTGAGCGCACTGATGTTGCCGATCGAGCGTCCGATGGCGAGACGGTCCTTGGCCAGATTGCCCATCCACTCGTCCAGGCCCACGACGAGTTCGGTGAGTTGCGTGCGCCGATCGTTGACCGTGCCGAGCATCTTGGTGAGGTTGTCGATCACGTCACCGATGAGCGCGTCCCGATCGGCCAGCGCGTGGGTAAGGGAAGCGGTCCGCGACAGCAGACTCTCGATGGTGCCGCCCTCGCCCTGGAGCACCTTGAGGATGTTCATCGACAGCTCGTTGACCTGGGTGGGCTCCAGGGCGGCAAAGAGCGGCTGGAAGCCGTTGTAGAGCTCGGTGAGGTTGAGCGCAGGTGTCGTACGCGAGGTCGGGAAAGTGGCACCATCCTTGAGGCGTTCGGCCCCGTCGGGGCCTTCCACGAGGGCCAGATAGCGGTCGCCGACGATGTTGAGGTAGCGGATCTCGGCGCGGCTGGCCGTGGTGAGCGGCACGTCGGCCTCGGCCTTGAAGGTGACCTTCGCGCCGCCGCCTTCGCGAAGTTCGACCTCCTTCACCTCGCCCACGGGGATGCCGGCGATCCGGACGTCGTCCCCCTTCTGCAACAGGCTGGCGTTGGTGAAGACGGCGGCGTACGTGCGGTGGGCACCGAACGAGAAGTTGCCCATGATCACCGTCAGCAGGCCGGTGACCAGGATCGACACCACGGTGAAGATGGCGAGCTTCACCGCCGCAACGGCTGTCTGGGTGCTGCGCTGGGACGTGGCGCTCATCGCGACACCCGCGTTCCGCGCAGCTGCGGACCGGCAAGCAACGAGGAGAACGCGCCGTACGACGCGGCGTCGCGACCCTGCTCACCACCGAGCAGCGTGCCGATGAACTTCTGCTCCATCGGTGAGCCCGCGAAGCCGCTGGAGGCAGCGCCTCCACCTGCGCCCACCCCATCCTGATAGCCGTCGGCCAGGTTGATGCTCGGGAACGGGATCGGGGTGTTGTTGGGCAGCCCGAGGCACCAGGGGCCATGGCCCACCGCGCCATAGACAGGCTTGTCTGCGGCCGTATACGGCTTGCGTTGCTCGATCTCGATGTTGAGCTTCTGTCGGACCCGGCGTCCCTGGAAGATCTGGCTCAGGCGCCCGGTGTAGCGGTCGAGTCCCTGGAGCAGGCACGGATATTCGGGGCTGTACGCAGCCAGCAGTCGCAGCAGCGGCCGCGACAACTCACCGAGCCGGATCATGCTGTCGCCGTTGCGCTTGAGTACGCGGGTGGTGACCACGGACAAGCCCGTCACGTCGGCGAGCAGCGTCTGGAACTCCGTGTCCTTCTCCTTGAGAGTGCGCATCGTCTTGGTTGAGGAGCGCAACAGCCGGATCAGGTCCGGGGTGGCGACCTGATAGGTCCGGGCCACGTCCGCGAGCAGCCTCATATTCTCGCGCAGGGTCGGCAGTTTGGTGTTGAACCGGGTCAGGAACCCGTCGAAGTCACCCATCAGTTCGCCGATCTCCTCGCCGCGTCCTGACAAGGCGGTCGCGAGGGCGGTCAACGTGGTGCTGAGGTCTGCCGGCCGGACCGCACGCAGGAGCGGGAAGAGGTTGGCCAGGATCCGGTTGAGTTCGACGTTCGTACGCACGCGTGTGGCCGGGATGACCGCGCCGGATCGGATCGGCTCACCGGCGTTGGCGGGCGGCACGAGCGCGACGAACTTCTGTCCGAACAAGGTCGTCGGCAAGATCTCGGCCGAGACGTTCGCGGGCACCTGCCGCGCTGCCGAGGGCTGCAAGGCCAGCGTGATCGAGGCCTGTTTGCCGTCTTGGGCGATGTCCTTGACCCGCCCGATCAGCACGCCGTGCAGGCGTACGTCGCCGTTCTTGGGCAGTTGCAGTCCGGCGCGTTGGGCCTTCAAGACGATGTCGACCGAACGCTCGAACGCCTTGCCGTAGATCGCGACCGCCAGGCCGACCATCATCGCGACCGTCAGCATGAAGACGACCCCACACAGCAGCAACCGACGGTGCTCGGCAGGAGTGTCGTGACGCACGTGCAACAACATCAGGTCACCCCGTGATCCGGACGGTCGTGGTGGAGCCCCAGATCGCGAAGCTGAGGAAGAAGTCCGCGACCACGACCGTCACGATCGACGAACGAATCGCCCGACCGACGGCCATGCCGACGCCCGCCGGCCCACCGGATGCGGTGTAGCCGTAGTAGCAGTGGATCAAGATGACGGCCACGGCGAGCACGATCAGCTTCACGAACGACCAGAGGATGTCGATCGGCGGCAGGAACTGCAGGAAGTAGTGGTCATAAGTGCCCGCGCTTTGCGAATAGATCATCGTGGTGATCAACCTCGGCGAGAGGTAGGAGGCGCACAGCGCGACGATGTAGAGCGGAATCACGGCGATGAACGCGGCGATCATCCGGGTGGTGACCAGGAACGGCAGCGACGGGATCCCCATCACCTCGAGCGCGTCGATCTCCTCGCTGATCCGCATCGCGCCAAGCCGAGCTGTGTAGCCGCACCCGACCGTGGCCGCGAGCGCGATCGCCGAGACCAACGGCGCGACCTCGCGGGTTGAAGTAGGCGGAGATGAACGCGGTGAACTTCGCGACGCCGATCTGGCTCAGCGAGGCGTACCCCTGGATGCCGACCTCGGTGCCGGCGAAGAAGGCCATGAACGCGATCACGCCGACGGTGCCGGCGATGACCGACAGTCCCCCGACCCCGAAGGCGACCTCGGCCAGGATCGAGGCGATCTCGCGGCGATAGCGCCGGATGGCCCGTGGCGTCCAGGCGAGCGCCGTGACATAGAACAGCAGCCGGTCCCCGCGCTCCTCCAGGCTGGCCTTGCGCTCTTGGACGTACGCCGCGGCGAGGTCGAGCAGGCGGATCCCACCGAGTTGTTCGCTGGTCGACACGTCACACCCCTGCCTGGGGAACGAGCTGGAAGTAGACGGCCGTGATGATCGCGTTCAGGAAGAAGAGCAACATGAAGGCCGCGATCACGCTCTCGTTCACCGCACGACCCACGCCGCTCGGACCGCCCCCGGCGCGCAGACCCTTGTACGCGCCCACGATGGCGGCCAGGTAGCCGAAGACTGCTGACTTCACGATCGCGACATAGAGGTCGGGAAGGCTCGCCAGGGAAGTGAAGGACGACAAGAAGGCGCCTGCGGAGCCGCCCTGGACAATGACGGTGAAGAAGTAGCCACCGCCGATCCCCGCAGTGATCACGATGCCGGCGATCATGACGGCCACGAAGACGCAGGCCGCCACTCGCGGGGCGACCAGGCGGGCCAGCGGGTCGACCCCCAGGACCTCCATGGCATCGATCTCCTCGCGGATCTTGCGCGCACCGAGGTCCGAGCAGATCGCCGATCCGGCCGCACCCGCGATGATCATGGCCGCCGCCATGGGCGCGGCTTCTCGTACGACTGCCAGCACCGCGGAAGCACCCGCGAAGCTCTGAGCGCCGAGCTGCCCGGTCAGGTTGCCTACCTGAAGTGAGATGACCGCACCGAAGGGAATGGAGACCAAGATCGTGGGAAGCAGGGTGACGCTGGTGATGAACCAGGCCTGCTCGATGAACTCCCTGACCTGGAACGGCGTCGTGAAGAGCCGCTTGGTCACGTCGATCACCATCGCGGCCAGCTCTCCTGGCCCGCGCACGACGGATGTGGGTGAGAAACTCACCGGTCACCTCCCCTTGACCTGACGGGTTTGGTGGAAGAACGAGCCAGCCCGCACGAGGTCACGGCCCTCCCCACCGGTGGTTGAGGAGCGCCCCAGGCGCGTCTCGAAACCACCCGAGAAACCCACGCCCAGCACAGGCCGCCCACCGGTGGTTGAGGAGCGCCCCAGGCGCGTCACGAAACCACCCGAGAAACCCACGCCCAGCACAGGCCGCCCACCGGTGGTTGAGGAGCGCCGCAGGCGCGTCTCGAAACCACACCACGGCTCACTGAGTCGACGGACACGCGCAGGTGGCCTCGGTGTGCCAGACTCCCCAACGGCCGGGCTTGCCCTTGGCCAGACCCGAAGGAGGCACGGATGTCGCAGCGGTTGCGCACGATCACCGAGCACCCTTCCGCGATGCTGCTGTGCGTCCAACTCATCTGCGTGCTGGGCTGGCCGTTCCTGGACCATTCCACCGCAGGGCGCGCGACGATGGGCGTCCTGCAGATGACCGCTGTCGCCCTCGCGGTCTATGCCGTACGCCGTACGCCCGCGGTCAGTTGGTTCGTGGTCGTGCTGGGCGTTCCCGCCATGGTCTTCACCCTGCTCGAAGCCTTCAACCCACACGACGACTGGATCGTGCTCGTCTCAGCTTCTCTGCACGGACCGTTCTACCTCTATGTGTCGTACGCGATGCTGCGCTACCTCTTCCACGACGACATCGTCACCCGCGACGAACTCTTCGCGACCGCAGCGGCCTTCACCGTGGTGGCGTGGGCGTTCGCGTACATCTTCGCGGCCGTGCAGGTGCTGTGGCCCGGCAGTTTCGACAGCACGTCGGGCGACGCGCAGAGTTGGTTCGAGTTGCTGTTCTTGTCGTTCACGACGATGACCAACACCGGGCTCTCCGACATCGCGCCAGTGCAGGCTCATGCGCGCTCGCTGGTGATGGTGGAGGAGTTCGTCGGGGTCTTCTATATCGCCCTGGTCATCGCGCGGATCGTGGGGTTGACCATGAAACCTGCGCGCAGGAACTAAGTCACTACTTTTTGCGTATGTGTACGGTGAGCCCGGCCGCTAGCCTGGTGCGCACCTACCGAACGGGCAGGTCCATCACGGGGAGTATCTATGCGCGCACGCAAACCAGTTCTCATCGCCGCAGTGAGCCTGTCACTCGCGGTGCTGGGAACCACTCAAGCACTTGGTGCCGGACCACAGTCGGCAGCAGATTCCAAGATTGATCCTCGCCGAGATTTCGGTGATACGTCAGGGCTGCCGCCGGCGCCGCCCGCAATGGCGGCGGGAGTCATCGTCAAGACCAGGTCCGGCGCGGACCTCGGAGCAGTTCGTTCCGAGGTCGCCCAGGCACTCGACGCCCCGGAGTCAGCAGGCGTCGCCGTTGCCCGGCGCACCAGGGCCTATGCCGGCGCGGAGATGGTTCCTCAGGCCCAAGCCCAACGCATCGCCGACGACTTGAGCGCAGAGCCCGGCGTGGCGTGGGCGGTCCCGAACACCGTGCGGTACGCAGCGGACACTGCCTGGCCGGTTCCCGTCAACGACGCGTACTGGACCAACCTGCACAACATCTGGGACACCCGCACCGCAGAGAACCTCGATGTGGTCAACTCAGGGTCCACCCCGTGGCCCAACGGCGGCTACGGCACCAAGGCCCCCGCCCTTTGGCCCGCCACTCAGGGCGGTGGCGTGGTGGTGGCTGTCCTCGACACCGGCATCCGGGAGAACCACCCCGACCTGGCACCTAATCTGGTGTCTGGCTTCGACATGATCTCGGCCAACCCGGGAACGTCCTTCGTGAGCGCCAACGACGGCGACGGACGCGACGCGAACCCGTCCGATCCGGGCGACTGGGCGACATCGAGCTTGTGCTATACCGGTCAGCCCGCCCGCGACAGCAGTTGGCACGGTTCCCACGTGGCCGGCACTATCGCGGCGGTCGGCAACAACGCCCAAGGTGTGGTCGGCGTGGCACCCCAGGCCAAGATCCAGCCGATCCGAGTCCTGGGACGGTGTGGCGGCACGGACGCCGACATCGCGGCTGGGATCATGTGGGCCGCCGGATTGCCGGTGCCGGGACTGCCCCCCAACCCCACGCCGGCCAAGATCTTGAACCTGTCTTTGGGTGGACAGGGCACGTGCGCTCAACCCACCATCGACGCCATCAACGCCGCTCGCAGCGTGGGTGCCAGCATCGTGGTCGCGCTCGGCAACAGCAGCGCCGACGCCGTGAATTACACCCCCGCCAACTGCCCAGGTGTGATCGGAGTGCACTCGACAACTCCGTACGGCGACCACGCGGAGTACTCCAACTTCGGCACGCCAGCCGACGTGTCCGCCCCCGGCGGAGACAGTTCGTGGGGCAGCACCCAAGCGATCTTGTCCACGGTCGACCAGGGCACCACCACCCCGACTGCGCCGACGTACGCGTTTAAGCAGGGCACCAGCATGGCAACGCCGGCCGCAGCGGGCGTCGCCGCGCTCCTGGCGGCTCTCGGCCCGTTCAACCCAGACCAGATGGAAGCCGCGCTCAAGGCCTCCGTCACCGGGTTCCCCACCAGCGGGAAGACGTACTTCATCCCCTGCAACACCAACCAGTGCGGCACGGGCATCGTGGACTCCACCAAGATTCCCGCACCGGTCGGCGCGCCGTCGATCAGCGGTACGCCGTTGCCGGGAAGCGTGCTTGCTGCCACCGACGTCGGATGGATCGGCCCCGCCCAAGGACACGTCTTCACCTGGTATCTCAACAACGTCGCCGTGGCGAACGGCACTGCCTTCACCGTGCCGCCGGGCACGGGTGGCGCGGCCGTGAGCGTGCGGGTGTCTGTCGCCGGGGGCGTGTTCGCGCCAATCGGAGCGACCTCTGCCCCGGTGATCATCCAGGCACCACCGGCACCGCCGCCGAAGAAGGCGTCAAAGGTGAAGGTCAAGGCTCCCAAGACTGTCCGCGCCGGCGCTCGGCCGAAACTGCGCATCACCGTCAAGGTGGTCGGGGTGAAGAAGCCGACCGGGAAGATCAAGATCTTCGACGGCAAGCGCAAGGTCAAGACGATCAAGCTCAAGGCGAAGAAGAAGGGCAAGATCACCTTCAAGATGCCTCGCCTGCGCAAGGGCGTTCACAAGATGAAGGTCGTCTACAGCGGAAACAAGAAGATCAAGTCGTCGCGCAAGAAGTTCAAGATTCGCGCGCGCTGACGTGGGTCGCTGTCACGCGGGGGCCTCTCATGGGGTCTTCCGCGTGACCTACGACGAGGGGTCAAGAACTCTGGTGAGTTCTTGACCCCTCGTCCGGATTTTGTGACTCCTCGTCCGGATTTTGTGACGCCTCGGCAGTCACCACGAACCGGCGCTGTCCTTGCCCTTGCCGGTGAGCCGCTCCCAGAGGGATCGCTGCTTCTCCACCACTGGGCTGTTCTCCACCACTGGGCTGCTCTCCACCACGGGCCTGCTGTCCGGGCCGCCATGCGCCTCCAGCGACGCGCCCGACCCAAGCCGTGGCCCACGATCCGACCCGGCATTCGGGGTGTCACCACGAAGCGGTGCGCCGGCGCGCTGGAGCAGCGTTGCCAGGAACTCGTCGACCGCCGCCACGTCATAACTCTCTCCCCGTGTCAGGGGGAAGCGCGCCTCGCTCAACGGTTTGGCCACGTCTCGGCCCGCTTTGAGATCGGCGATCAACCGATCGAGGAACTCGTCCACGGCCAGCATGTCGTAGCCCTGCCGCATGCGTACGGAGGCGAACCTCGACGATTCGATCTCCGCGATCAGTGCCTGTGTCGAGTCATCGTTCATGCTTCCCTCCGGCTGGTGCATCTTGGGCAGTCCACCCACGATCGGACGAGAGGACTCGTCGACGGCCCCGGGTCTTGGCTGCGAGAGGCGAGCAGGTCGTCCACCTCACGCCTCCTCCTCGTCGTCGAGTTTGCCCTCCTTGCGGGCTGCGGCGACGATACGACGCACGTTGCCGATCGCGCCGCAGTCCTCATCGAGTAGTCGATTGCGTTGCGCGGCGAACGCCGCTCCCAGATCGGCGCGCACCTGCTCCCCGACCTCTTCGCGTGCCGGGTTGAGGATCGTGAGTTCCTCCTCGGTCAGGTGATGGTTGACCACCTTGGCCAGTTCCTCCACGGCGTCGTCGAAAGCCTGAGTGTCGGTGCCCTTGAGTTCCAGCACCGCGAGCAGTGCCTCGTTGCCCTCCGCGTGCTCCTCCTCGCCGTGCTCTTCCTCGTGAGCGGTGATCGCGTCCTTGCGCCGCAACTTCGGATAGACGATCTCCTCCTCGGCGAGCGCATGCGCCACGTGCAGCGCTGCGAAGGCCTGGCGTACGGCATCACGGTCCGAGGTGCTGTCGCGCAGGTCCCGCAGCAGCGCCTCGAAGCGGCGGTGGTCCGCCAGGATCAAGTCCACGACGTCACCCTGCTCGGGCCGGCCCAGATCGATAGTGGTCATGGTCGACGACGCTAGCCGCTCATGGCGCAACCACGGTTCACCCGCACAGATGAGCCGACCGCTCTCGGCTGCCGCCGCCGCTGGTTAGTCTCCTTCTCGTGAGCACTGACTTCTGGGGGCGTTTCCCTCGCGACCCGCGGCGCGCAGAGAACGCCGGGCTGCGTGCCGCCGACCGCGATCGCGAAGTGATCTTCGAGGTTCTCACGCAGAGCTACGCCGAGGGGCGACTCAACCAACTGGAACTCGAAGAGCGCACTACCGCCGTCACGTCGGCCAAGACGCTCGGCGAGCTTCCCGCGATCGTGGCCGACCTGGTCGTCCCGACCCCACTGCCTGCGGCTGGGTTGCCCGCCCCGACCGACCTGCATGCCGAAGCCGTTCGGCACTACATCCGAGCCCGGCGTGAAGCAGTGTGGAGCATGATCTCCACGAGCGTCCTCTGCGTAGCCATCTGGCTGTTCCTCAGCGGCGGTGACCTCTCCAACCCAGGATTCCCCTGGCCACTGATCGTGATCGCGGTGACCGGGCTCAACGTCGCCAAGGTGATCGTGAGACGCGAGGACGAGATCGCCGACCGGGTGAAGAAGTTGGAGAAGAAGCATCGAAAGGAACTCGAACGAGCCGACTGGGACGCACGCGCGCACGACGACCGAGATTGACGCGTCCTCAGTCGAGACAGAACTCGTTGCCCTCCGGGTCGGCCATCACGATGTGGCCGCCGCTAAGCGGCATCGCAGGTTCGTGCCTCGCCAGCCGCGTAGCGCCGCACGCCACGAGGCGGATGCACTCGGCTTCCAGTGCCGCCATCCGCTCGTCACCCGACAGTCCAGGCGCAGCGCGTACGTCCAGGTGCAGGCGATTCTTGACAGTCTTGCCTTCCGGCACCCGCTGGAAGAACAGCCGCGGACCCACACCCTCGGGATCTTGGGCGGCTGCCGCGCGGCTCCATTCAGACTCGGGGACACCTGCTGCAGCCAGGAACTCTCGCCAGGCGACAAAAACGTCCTCCTCGGGCCCGAGGAGCACACCGGGCGGGGCCGGGATCTCGTACGAGAGGGCCTGCGCCCAGAATCGCGCGAGCAACTCGGGCTCGGCACAGTCGAACGTGACCTGGATCGTGGGCACCAAAGACATCGACTTCTCCCTGCTTCGTCACTTTGTCGCAGCCATCATCTGGCGCAGTTCTTTCTTCAACTCGTTCACTTCGTCACGAAGCCGCGCCGCGACCTCGAACTGCAACTCGGCTGCGGCGGACTTCATCTGGTCGGTCAGACCCTGGATCAACTCCGCGAGGTCTGCCGACGGGATGCCGGCGGTGTCGGGCATCCGCTCGTGCATCTGTCCCAAGGTCGGCACCGGCTGCCTGCCCGGCTTCACACCACCCGCGCGACCCTTCTGCCCCACGTCGGCCCAGGTCTGGAGCAGTTCCTTGGTGGTCTCGTCCTCACGAGCGAGCATCTCGGTGATGTCGGCGATCTTCTTGCGCAGCGGGTGTCGGGTCGATCCCGTGCTCGGTGTTGTAGGCGACCTGCTTGGCGCGGCGCCGGTTGGTCTCATCGATCGCGGCTGCCATCGACGCGGTGATCTTGTCGGCATACATGTGCACCTGACCCGACACGTTGCGCGCCGCGCGACCGATCGTCTGGATCAGTGACTTGTCCGAGCGCAGAAAGCCCTCCTTGTCGGCATCCAGGATCGACACCAATGACACCTCGGGCAGGTCCAGACCCTCACGCAGCAGGTTGATCCCGACCAGCACGTCGTACTCCCCCAGTCGCAGATCACGCAGGAGTTCGATCCGCTTGAGGGTGTCCACCTCGGAGTGCAGGTAGCGGGTGCGGATGCCCGCGTCGAGCAGGTAGTCGGTGAGATCCTCCGACATCTTCTTGGTCAGCGTCGTGACCAGCACTCGCTCGTTCTTGCTCCGTACGGACTCGGATCTCGTGGATCAGATCGTCGATCTGCCCCTTGGTCGGCTTGACGATCACCTCGGGGTCGATCAGACCGGTGGGGCGGATGATCTGCTCGACCGCATTCGTCGGCACCGCCGATGTCGATCGAGTTCGTAGTTGCCGGGGGTCGCGCTGAGGTAGATGGTCTGGCCGATCCGATCCAGGAACTCCTCCCACCGCAGCGGCCGGTTGTCCATCGCACTGGGCAACCGGAAGCCGTGCTCGACCAGGTTGCGCTTGCGCGACATGTCGCCCTCGTACATGCCGCCCACCTGCGGCACCGCGACGTGGGACTCGTCGACGACCAGCAGATAGTCCTCCGGGAAGTAGTCGAGCAGGCAGTTGGGCGCGCTGCCGCGGGTACGCCCGTCCATGTGCATCGAGTAGTTCTCGATCCCCGAGCACGACCCGACCTGACGCATCATCTCGATGTCGTAGGTGGTGCGCATCCGCAGCCGTTGTGCCTCCAGCAGCTTGCCCTGGCTCTCGAAGACGGCCAGCTGCTCCTCGAGTTCGGCCTCGATCCCGCGGATCGCGCGCTCCATTCGCTCCGGACCCGCGACGTAGTGGGTGGCCGGGAAGACGTACAACTCCTGGTCGTCGGTCAGCACCTCGCCGGTAATCGGGTGCAGCATCATCAGCCGCTCGATCTCGTCGCCGAAGAACTCGACCCGGATCGCCAACTCCTCGTAGACCGGGAAGATCTCCAACGTGTCGCCGCGCACCCGGAAGGTGCCGCGGGTGAACGCCATGTCGTTGCGGGTGTACTGGATCTCCACCAACCGTCGCAGCACCGAGTCGCGGTCGAGCTCCTCGCCCACCTTGAGTCGAAGCATCCGGTCGACGTACTCCTGCGGGGTGCCCAGGCCGTAGATGCACGAGACGGTCGACACCACGATCGTGTCGCGCCGGGTCAGCAGCGAGTTGGTGGCCGAGTGCCGCAGCCGCTCCACCTCCTCGTTGATCGAGGAGTCCTTCTCGATATAGGTGTCGGTCTGTGGGACGTACGCCTCGGGTTGGTAGTAGTCGTAGTAGGAGACGAAGTATTCGACCGCGTTGTCGGGGAAGAGTTCGCGCAACTCGTTGGCGAACTGCGCAGCCAGCGTCTTGTTGGGCTGCAGCACCAGGATCGGGCGCTGCACCTGCTCGGCGACCCACGCGACCGTCGCGGTCTTGCCGGTGCCGGTCGCGCCGAGCAGCACGACGTCCTTCTCACCACTGCCTTGAGCCGCTCGGTGATCTCGTCGATCGCCGCCGGCTGGTCACCGCTGGGCTGGTAGTCCGAGATGCACGCTCGAAGGGCGCCAACGCGGCGTTCGAGATCGGTGATCGGGTCGCATGTCTGACCGAGCGTACGATCGCGACCACGGACATTCCCCGACCCGCGCCCCGCCACCGCGTCGCGCGCGAGAGTCCGCGGGATCGTACGCGCCCCCGTCTGGCTATCCTGTGGCAGCGTGACTCAGGACGCATCCTGACGATCCTGCGGCGCCTCTTGCTCGCGCGTCTTCGGCGTCCCAGCTCGCCCTGGCAGTGGCGACTGACCCTGGTCGACTCCTATCGCCGTCGCGGCAAGAAGCCCGAGTCCCTTCCCGGTGACTCACCCCACGCTCGGTCAAGGTCGGCGATGCCGACGGCACGGTGACGACCTACACGTACGGTCAGGACCTCTACGACGACATGCTGGCGGCCATCCGAGGCGGCCAGACGCCAGATCCTGCTGGAGACCTACATCTGGAAGGGCGACGAGGTCGGCGAACGCTTCAAGACCGAACTGATCAAGGCAGCCCGACCGCGGCGTCGACGTCTATGTCATCTACGACGCCTTCGCCAACCTGGTGGTCTCCCCGGCCTTCTTGCACTTTCCCGCCCGAGGTCAAGGTGTTGCGATATCCCCGTCTACAACGGCTGGCTGTGCGCTTCTGGAAGATCAGCCGCTATGGCCGCGATCACCGCAAGTTGTTGGTGGTCGACGAAGAGGTCGGGTTCATCGGCGGTTACAACATCGGGACGGCCTACGCCACCGAATGGCGCGACACACACGTACGCGTCACCGGGCCGGCCGTGTGGGATCTCAAGCGAGCGTTCGCCGACTTCTGGAATCTCTATTGCCGTCGTCGTCTGGGCCGCAGCGAGCGACCCCTGCTGTTGGAGACCCCCAGCGTGTGGGAGCCCCGGATCCGGCTGCATCGCAACATCCCGCGCCTGTGGATGTTCCCGATTCGGTCGATGTATCTCGAAGCGATCAATCGGGCGACCAAGAACATCTGGATGACCCAGGCGTACTTCATCCCCGACCAGGACTTCGTCGACGCGCTGCGCGACGCCGCACAGCGTGGCGTGGACGTACGCATCCTGCTGCCGTTGAAGTCAAACCACATCGTGGCCGACTGGCTCTCCCGCGGATACTTCAGCCAACTGCTCAACTCGGGCGTACGGATCCTGCGCTATAAGGACGCGATGGTGCACGCCAAGACCGCCACCATCGACGGCAACTGGTCGACCGTCGGCACTGCCAACATCGACCGCCTCTCGTTGCAGGGCAACTACGAGATCAACATGGAGATCATCGACACGAGCATGGCGGCGAAGATGGAGGACATCTTCCGCACCGACGAGACCAACTGTCTGGAGTTGGGGGTCAGCGAGTGGGAGGCGCGCGACCTGCACCGCAAGTTCACCGAACTGGTGCTCGGCCCGCTGCGTCCACTGCTCTGAACCGAGGTGCTTCACCACGTCGGCAGGTGTGTCGGCACGCTCATCCGTGGACCTCGCCGCGGCCGAGCCTGTCCCCCCAGCACTGCCATCGTGGCCGCACGCCCGCGCTGAGGCCGATAACACTCCAGCACCTCGGCCAGTCGGGTGTCGTCGATGTCGTGGCCGAACAGTGCCCAGCCCACGTGGTGGGCCAGGTGGTAGTCCCCGAAACTGACCGCGTCGGCGTCCCCGAGGGCACGTTGACGTACTTCGGCGGCCGTCCACACGCCGATGCCCGGCAACGAGCGCAACCGGCGATCGACCTCCTCGGCATCCTCCAGCACGGCGACCCGCTCCAACGCGACGGCGCGCCGGCAGGCGCCCACCAGTGTCTTCGACCGCACCGGGTCGACCTGGAGTTTGAGCCACTCCCAGGACGGGATCTGCGCAATGGCTTGAGGCGACGGCTGGACGAAGAGGTCCGCGTACGGACCGGGGGCGCGCTCGCCGTGACGGGTGACCAACTGCCGGAACGCGCCGAATGCCTGTTTGCCGGTGACTTTCTGCTCCAGGATGCTCGGCACCAGGGCTTCCATCACCAGGCCGGTGCGGCCGAGCCGCAGATGGGGATGCCTTCGCCATCCTTGGGCGACCGCCTCGTGGTGCGGGGTGAAGCCGCTCGGGTCGTCGAGCGCACCGCAGAGAGCGGGCAACGCGTCGAGCGCCCACTCGGCGCCATCGCCCCAGGCCGTGCCGACCACCTCGGTGCTCTCGACGGTGATCTTCAACGCCGCGGTGCCGACCGGCGTACGCAGTCCACGCCGCAACGCGCCGGATGCCTCGACGCGGAAGGTCGGGTCACCTGTCCCGCGACGTTGCTGGGTCACGATGCGCGCCACCGGGCACGGCCAGTCCGGCCGCCAGCGTCGCACCTTCTCCATGGTCGCGACGGTAGACGAACCGACCGGCTACCGTGGCGGGGTGGCGGACGAGAAGAGCAAGCGCGACCTCGAAGAGGGCATCCAACGCGACTTCACCGCGTCGATGTCGTACGGCGACTACCTGTGCCTGGACCGGCTGCTGTCGGCCCAGCACCCCCAATCCGATCCCCCACTGCACGACGAGTTGCTCTTCATCATCCAGCATCAGACCTCCGAGCTCTGGCTCAAACTGATGGTCCACGAGATCCGTTCGGCGCGTGCATTGATCGCCATCGACGAGTTCTCGCCGGCCCTCAAACGGCTGGCCCGGGTCAAGCACATTCAGCACTCGCTGACCGACCAGTGGTCGGTGCTGGCGACGATGACACCCTCGGAGTACGCCGAACTTCGCCCGTTCCTGGCGACCTCGTCCGGTTTCCAGTCCGCCCAATATCGCGAGGTCGAGTTCCTGCTCGGCAACAAGAACGCCGACATGGTTAAGGTGTTCGCCCACGAGCCCGACAACCAGCATCGTCTGGCCACCTTGTTGCACGAACCTTCGCTCTACGACGAGTTCCTCGCCTATCTGTCCCGGCGCGGGTATGCCATCCCGTCGGCGGTACTGAAGCGCGACTTCAGCCAGCCGTACACCTGCAACCCCGACCTGGTCGACGTCTTCGCCTCGGTCTACGCCGAGCCTGCCCAGCACTGGGGCGTCTACGAGACGTGCGAGGAGCTCGTCGACGTGGAGGACAACTTCCAGCAGTGGCGCTTCCGGCACCTGCAGGTCGTCCAGCGCACGATCGGTTACAAGACGGGGACGGGCGGCTCAAGCGGGGTCGACTTCTTGCGTCGTGCCCTCGACCTGACCTTCTTCCCCGAGTTGTTCGAGGTACGCACCCAGATCGGCCGTTGACCCACGATCGGGCACCTGGCCGACCCGTCGGACACAATGCTGTCCGTGACCGATGACACCGAACTCAAAGTTGAGATCCGCGACGGGGTGGCCACGCTCTGGCTCAATCGCCCGGCAAAACGCAATGCCGTCACCAACGCGATGTGGCGTGGGATCGGGGACATCGCCCACGACCTCGCCGACAACGATGCCGTACGCGTGCTGGTCTTGCGAGGAGTCGGTGATCACTTCTGCGCCGGTGCCGACATCGGCGGCCTGGGCGAGATGTCGCTGCGGGAGTACCACGTGGCGAACCGGCACGCCGACGAAGGGCTGGCGACCTTCCCCAAACCCACGGTCGCCTACATCACCGGCTCCTGCATCGGCGGCGGCGCCGAACTGGCAAGCTGCTGCGACCTGCGGATCGCCGCGGAGGGCTCGGTCTTCGGGATCACTCCGGCACGACTGGGCATCCTCTACCCGGCGTACGCTTTGGAGCGGGTGACCCGACTCATCGGCCCGTCTGCGGCCAAACATCTGCTGTTCACCGGTGAGATCATCGAGGCCACCCGCGCCCTCCGGATCGGCCTGATCGACGAACTGCTCCCGGCCGACGCTGCCCAGGCGCGCCTCGACGAACTCCTCGCCACATTGACCCAACGCTCCCTGCTCACCCAAGTCGGCTCGAAGGCACAGATCGAGGCCATCGGGGCGTACGGGGCGGTGCCCGAGGCACTCAACGAGCACTGGCATCACGTCTTGGAGTCCAGTGCCGACCCGGCGGAAGGGCGCCAGGCGTTCCTGGAGAAACGTAGTCCCGACTTCCGCTGGTTGCCCTGATCGTGCTGCTCTCCCGAGTCGTCGACACCAGCGCCGCGCTGGCGGCGACCCGATCACGCAAGGAGAAGGCCGCGCTGATCGCCGACACGTTGCGCGCCTCGGCACCGACGGAGATCGCGGTCGTGGCGTCCTTCCTGGCGGGCTCGCTGCGCCAGCGTCGTACGGGTGTCGGCTGGCGCGGCGCCAGCCTGGAAGCACCTGCGGCGGTCGAGCCCAGCCTCACGGTGTCGGCCGTACACGAGGCGTTCGACTCGATCGCGCAGCTCAGCGGGCCGGGCTCACAGCGTGCTCGAAACGACGCGATGGCCGCCCTCTTCGGTGCCGCGACCGTCGACGAACAGTCCTGGTTGCGCGGGGTCATTACCGGGGCCGTCCGCCAAGGTGCGCTGGATTCGTTGGTCCAGGAGGGGCTCGCGCAGGCGCTGACGATCCCGTTGGCTCTCGTCCGACGGGCCGCCATGCTCGCGGGCGGCACCGTCGAGATCGCGCAGGCTGCTGCCACGGGAGGCGCGGCGGCTCTGGAGCAGATCGGCTTGTCGGTCGGCACTCCGGTCCTGCCGATGTTGGCCTCGGCGGCCTCCGACGTCTCGACCGCGATGGCCAAGGCCGGCGGCGGTGAGGTCGCGATCGACGTCAAGCTCGACGGCATCCGCGTGCAGGTGCACAAGGACGGTGATGACGTGCTCGTCGCCACCCGCAGCCTCGATGACATCACCGCGCGGGTGCCGGAGGTGGTGGCCGCCGTACGCTCGCTAGCCCCTCACCGACTGATCCTCGACGGCGAGGCGCTCGCGCTGACCGATCAGGGGCGTCCCCGTCCCTTCCAGGAGACCGCGGCACTCTCAGCCCAGGCGAGCGCGACACCTGGCGAGCACGCGCTGCTCCCCTACTTCTTCGACCTCCTGCACGTGGACGGCACCGACCTGCTCGACGAGCCCGCGAGCGTACGCGCTGCCGCGTTGGCCGATGTGGTGCCCGAGCCGCTGCGCGTACCCAGACTCGTCACGGCGGATCCGGTCGCTGCCGAGGAGTTCGCGGCGGCGGCACTGCGCGACGGTCACGAGGGTGTCGTCGTGAAGAACCTGAACGCGCCCTACGCCGCCAGTCGCCGCGGCGCCGCCTGGGTCAAGGTC
Organism: Nocardioides sp.; assembly: GCA_037045645.1. NCBI lineage: Bacteria > Bacillati > Actinomycetota > Actinomycetes > Propionibacteriales > Nocardioidaceae > Nocardioides > Nocardioides sp. The sequence continues at coordinate 1,312,011 of JBAOIH010000001.1, read as the reverse complement.
AAACCGGTGCACACCTTCGACCTGGTCGTGCTGGCGGTCGAATGGGGCAGTGGTCGGCGCACGGGCCTGCTCTCCAACATCCACCTCGGAGCCCGCGATCCACACTCGGCGAGTGGCTTTGCGACGGTCGGAAAGACGTTCAAGGGCATGACCGACGAGATGCTGGCGTGGCAGACCGAGCGGTTCACCGAGCTGGCACTCGACCCCGGGGCCATGCACGACAGTTATGTGGTGCACGTGCGTCCGGAGCAGGTGGTCGAGATCGCCCTGGACGGGATCCAGACCTCGACGCGCTACCCCGGCGGCATCGCGTTGCGGTTCGCGCGCGTCGTGGGCTACCGGTATGACAAGAGCGCGGACGAGGCCGACACCCTGGCTGAAGTGAAGGCGCACTTCTCCTGAATTGACCGAAGTGTTGTCACACATGTGACACGCATGTGACGTGGATCGCTACGATTGCCGACATGCCTCCTCCTACTGATGGTCGAAGAGTCGCTGCGGCGACCCGACGCAAGGAGCGCGAACGCGCGCTACTCGATGCGACTCGCCGCCTTTTCGACCAACGTGGCATGGGTGAGGCTCAGATCGAGGACATCGCCAACGAGGTCGGCATCAACCGCGCCCTGGTCTATCGCCACTTCACCGGCAAGGAAGAACTCTTTGAACCGCCCCGGCGAGTCCGGAGGCTGGGTTTGGTGGCTCAGCCGGTTGGCGTGAGCTCGTTTCTTGCAGCGTAGTGCAGTTCCTCGGCCGCCATGGGCGTGAGGTCGGAGAGCGCCTCGTGAGGGCGCTCGTTGTTGAAGAAGTCGACCCAGTTCAGGGTCTCTAGTTCGACGTGTTCGACGCCGCGCCAGGGACCTTCAGGACGTATGAGTTCGGCTTTGTAGAGCCCGATCTGGGACTCGGCGAGGGCGTTGTCATAGGCATCGCCAACAGACCCGACTGAGGGGTCGACCCCCTCGTCGACGAGGCGCTGGGTGAAGGCAAAGCTGACGTATTGAGACCCTGCATCGGTGTGATGGATGAGGCCGGAAAGGTCGGTGACACCGGCCTGCTGGCGGGTCCAGATCGCATGCTCAAGGGTGTCGAGCACCAGGTCGGTCGTCATCCGCGTGGCGGCCCGCCAGCCCACGATCCGACGGCTGAAGACGTCGAAGATGAAGGCGACGTAGACAGTGCCTGACCAGGTCGCGACATATGTGAAGTCGGCGACCCATAGCTGGTTGGGCCTGCTCGCCCAGAACTGCCGATCGACCAGGTCCAGTGGTCGCTCGGCGGCCGGGTCGCCGATGGTGGTCCGGAACTTCTTCAGACGTAGCGCCCCGACCCAGCGTTGTTCACGGTAGAGCCGCTCGACGGTGCATCGAGCGACGTCATGGCCCCGTCCGCGCAGGTGCAGCCACATCTTGCGTGCACCAAACCGCGCGACCAGCTTCTGCCGGTTGCGCTCGGCGACCATGATCTCGACCAGCTCCGCGTCGCGGATCTGCTGCTTGGAAGGCCGGCGTGAGCGAGCCTCGTAGTAGGTGGACGGAGCGATCTTGATCCCGTGCTCACTGAGCACGCGGCAGATCGGCTCGACCCCGAACTCCACCTTGTGGTCCTCGATGTAGTCGATCAGAACCTGTTGGGGCGGTCGAGCTCCGCCGCGAAGAAAGCCGAAGCGCTCTTCAAGATCTCGTTCGCCCGCCGCAGTTCGGCGACCTCTTTCTTCAACGCCTTGATCTCAGCGATCTCCTCGCTGGACTTGCCGACGCGGACACCGCCGTCGATCTCGGCCTGCCGCAGCCACTTACGCAGCGATTCAGTAGAGGTGATGCCCAGCTTCGCCGCGACCGACCTGATCACGGCGGACTCGTGCGGATAGTCCCGCCTGGACTCCATCACCATCCGCACTGCGCGCTCACGCAGCTCGGTCGGGTACCTCGAGGGACGTGCCATGAGAGTGATCCTTCCAACGAATCAGCTCTCCGGACATGCCGGGGCGGTTCACTTCGCCTTGACCTTGTGCGGCTACCTCGGAGAACTGCGCGCCGCTTTGGAGGCGGCCTCGAGCACCAGCGACGACCCGTACGAGAAGGTCCAGGCGCTGACCGACGCGTTCGTCGACTACTCGCTGGCCTACCCCGCCTTCGTCGACTGCGCGCTCACCTTGATGCGCCGCACAGGCGAGGAACTGTTCGGGGAGATCTCCGAGCACGTGATGTTCAAGCTCGGTGTCTCGATCGCCGAAGCACTCCAGACGGTGATCGACACCTTGGACCATGGCGTCGCACGGGGCGAGTTCTTCATCAAGGACACGACCCTGACAGCCAACCTGCTCTACGCGAGCGGGTTGGGCGCCGTGCAGTTGGCTCGCGTCGGCATCCTGGTCAAATCGGGTCACGAGAAACTGCCCGAAATCGGACCCCTGACCGCTGATGACGTGCGCCGCCACCTCGTGGCCGTCGCGCTGGCCTTCACCCGTCCTTTCGAGGACAACTGAGAGCCGGCGCAACGACACTGCGCTCAGCGCTCGAGGATGGCGACGACGCCCTGGCCGCCGGCCGCACAGACCGAGATCAGGCCGCGACCGGAGCCGCGTTCGGCGAGCAGTTTGGCGAGCACCGCAACGATGCGACCGCCGGTGGCGGCGAACGGGTGCCCCGCCGCCAGCGACGAACCGCAGACGTTGAGCTTGGATCGGTCGACGGCGCCCAAGGGTGAATCCAGGCCCAGGCGCTCCTGGCAGAACACCGGGTCCTCCCAGGCCTTGAGCGTGGAGAGCACCTGCGAGGCGAATGCCTCGTGGATCTCGTAGTAGTCGAAGTCCTGCAGCGACAGCCCGTTGCGAGCCAGCATCCGCGGCACCGCGTACGCCGGGGCCATCAGCAGGCCCTCGTCGCCGTGGACGTAGTCGACTGCAGCCGTCTCGCCGTCGACGAAGTACGCCAGCGGCTCGATGCCGCGCTCCTTGGCCCAGTCCTCGGACCCGAGGAGGACGGTGGAGGCGCCGTCGGTCAGCGGCGTGGAGTTGCCGGCGGTCATCGTCGCCGCCGAGCCCTTGCCGAAGACCGGCTTCAACTTCGACAGCGCCTCTGCGGTCGAATCGGGGCGCAGGTTGTTGTCGCGCTCCAGACCGCGGAAGGGGGTGATCAGGTCGTCGTGGAAACCCGCTTCGTACGAGGCGGCGAGCCTCTGGTGCGACGTCGCGGCGAGTTCGTCCTGCTCTTCTCGACCGACCTGCCACAGCAGTGCGGTGAGGGCGGCGTGCTCACCCATGGAGAGTTTCGTACGCGGTTCCCCGTTCTGCGGGATCTCCAGGCCGATGTCGCCGGGCCGGATGTTGCCCAGTGCCTTCAGGCGTGCGGCGGTGTCGCGTGCGGTGTTGACCTTCATCAGCTTCTTGCGCAGCCGGTCGCTGATCGCGACGGGGGCGTCGGAGGTCGTGTCGGTGCCGCCGGCGATCCCGGAGTCGATCACGCCGAGCGCGATCTTGTTGGCGATCTGGATGGTCGCCTGCAACCCGGTCCCGCAAGCCTGTTGGATATCGACCGCCGGGGTCTCGGGGCTGAGCCGAGAGCCGAGAACGGACTCACGCGTGAGGTTGAAGTCGCGCGCGTGCTTGAGCACCGCGCCCGCGTTGACCTCGCCGATCCGCTCACCGGCCAGGTCGAAACGAGCCGCGAGGCCGTCGAGGGCCGCGGTAAGCATCTCCTGGTTCGAAGCGTCGGCATAGGCGCCGTTGGAGCGGGCGAAGGGGGTGCGGTTGCCGCCGAGGACGGCCACGCGTCGGGTCTTGGATTCCATGGGACCTATCATTACCCGTGAGTAGCAAACGACAAAAGGACGTGCACCACACCATGAGCGACTTCTACGCAGACTTCACCGGCTCGGCCCTCGGCAAGCTCCTCGTCAAGAACCTCGGCCTCCCCAACCCGATGCCACTGGATCGCTACACCGCGGGCGACCCGCTGGTCGACGGCATCGTCGGACTCGGTGGCACCGGCCGTCTGGCCGAGTCCCTGCCCGGGCTGCTCGACACCCTCGGCATCGCCTCGGACGCGGCGCCGCACGACGCGCTCACCGCTGACGAGCCCACCAAGTTCAAGGGCCTGGTCTTCGACGCCACGTCCTTCACCTCCAGCGGTGACCTCGCGGGCCTGCGCGACTTCTTCACGCCCCTGATGCGCAGCCTCGAACCGTGCTCACGCCTCGTCGTACTAGGCACCCCACCCGAGCTGGTCGCCGGTTCCGAGCGGATCGCCCAGCGCGCGCTCGAAGGCTTCACCCGCTCGCTGGGCAAGGAGGCCGGACGCGGCACCACGGCGCAGTTGGTCTACGTCGCGCCCGGCGCCGAGGGCGCCGCCACGAGCACGCTGGCGTTCTTGCTGTCCCCCAAGTCGGCGTACGTCTCCGGCCAGGTGATCCGGGTCGGCGCGCAGACCCCGAAGGCACCCACGGTCGCGGACTGGCACCAGCCGCTGGCCGGCAAGGTCGCCCTCGTGACGGGCGCCTCGCGCGGCATCGGCGAGCAGATCGCCCGAGTGCTGCACCGCGACGGCGCCACCGTGCTCGGCATCGACGTACCCCAGGCGGCCAGCGAGCTGCTCGACCTGATGACCGAACTCGACGGCGACCACCTCACGCTCGACATCACGGCGAAGGACGCGCCCCAGCGGATCGCTCAGCACGTGAAGCACAAGCACGGCGGGGTCGATGTCGTGGTACACAACGCGGGCATCACCCGCGACAAGAAGTTGGCCAACATGGACGAGGCGCGGTGGGACTCCGTGATCGCGGTCAACCTCACCGCGCCGGAACTGATCACCCGCGAACTCCTCGATCAGGGCCTCGTCAACGCCAACGGCTCGATTGTCGGTGTGGCCTCGATCGCTGGCATCGCGGGCAACGTGGGACAGACCAACTACGCCGCGTCCAAGGCCGGAGTGATCGGCCTGGTCGACGCGCTCGCCGGCGACCTCGCGGACGGGATCACGATCAACGCAGTCGCCCCGGGCTTCATCGAGACCAAGATGACCGCGGCTGTGCCCTTCGCCACCCGCGAGGTCGGGCGCCGCCTGAACGCGATGAGCCAGGGAGGTCAGCCTGTCGACGTCGCCGAGACGATCGCGTGGTACGCCAACCCGGCCTCCAGCGCAGTCACGGGCAACGTGGTGCGGGTGTGCGGCCAGATGATGCTGGGAGCGTGAGCATGACCGAACCCACCGTGTTCGAAGGCGGCGTGTCCGGGCTTGCCGGACTCCTCCGGGCGGCCCTGCCCTCACTGCCGCTGGTCAACCAACTGCCCGGGATCCGCAAGACCGGGGACGGCCCGGAGGGCTTGGCCTTCACGCGGCCCAAGGTCGCGGTCGATCCCCAGCACGTCGCGGCGTACGCCCGGGTGTGCGAGTTCCCTCGCAAGGAGACGCTGCCGCTGACCTATCCGCACATGCTGGCGTTCCCTCTGCACATGGCGATCATGACGAGCCCGGACTTCCCCTATCCGGCCATCGGCACGGTGCATCTGGAGAACTCCATCAAGGCGACGCGACCGATCGGCCTGCACGAGCGTCTCAACGTGACCGTCCGGACCGGCCCGGAGCGCGCTCACGCCAAGGGCCGGATGGTGGACTTCCACGCCAGCGTGCAGTCCGAGGACGAGACGGTGTGGGAGTCGACGTCGACCTATCTGCGCCTTGGTCGCGGCGACGATAGTGCCCCGGCGGGCCTGGCCGTGCCCGAGGCCCCCGAGGCCACGATCCAGTGGCAACTCCCGGCCGACCTCGGACGGTCGTACGCCGCGGTATCGGGTGATCACAACCCGATCCACCTCTATCCGCTCACCGCGAAGGCGCTGGGCTTCCCGCGTCAGATCGCCCACGGCATGTGGAGCCTGGCGCGCTGCGTGGCAGCCGTCGAGAACAGGCTGCCCGACGCGGTCCAGGTGGACGTGGCCTTCAAGAAGCCGATCCTGCTGCCCGGCACCGTCGGTTTCGGCCAGCGTCGCGACGGAGCCGATCTCGCGTTCGCCCTGGCCAACCCGAGGGACGGCGCACCGCATCTGGTCGGCATCGCGACCCCTGCGTGAACGCGTTCCTGCGTGAACGCGTTATAGCGTCGGGCGCGGCTCCCCGAGCGGGAGTACGCGCTCGCGCCGCAGCGGGGCGCGCGGAGAGGGCGCGATCCGCTGATGCAGTCGGGCCTCTCGCGGTCTCCAGACACCGAGGTCGGTGACGCCGTTTCCGTCCCAGTCCCCGACGACCGGCAGGTCTCCCGCAGCACCGTAGGAGACGTAGGCGAACCAGTCACTTCCCCCGTGGTTGAGCCGCAGCGTGAAGGTGGCTGTGCCCGGGTCGAAGACCCCCAGATCGGTGATGCCATCGCCGTTCCAGTCGCCGGTCACCGCCATGTCATCGGCGTCCCCGAGCGACACCGTGGTGAGGGTGCCGTCTTCGGCGCGCAGGAAGAACTGGCCGGTCGAGCCTCGGTGCACACCCACATCGAAGCGGCCGTCGCCGTTCCAATCGCCCGCGATCGGTCGATCACTGGGCACTCCGAGAGGGATGACCCGACCGCCCTGCGGCGTGCTGAGATAGAACAGGCCCTCCACTCCCCTTCGCACTCCGACGTTGGCCAGGCCATCACCGTCCCAGTCACCCACGACGGGCTGGTCACCGGTGCCGCCGAAGACATAGCGCACCCTGCCGGCACTCGTACGCACCTGGAAACGGCCTTTGCGGCGGAAGAACCCGAGCCTCGGCGGCGGCGCTGCCCTCGAAGTTGGCCGCGAAGGGGACGTCGACGCAGTTGCTGGACGTCTGGGTGCTGCCATAGCTGAAAGCACGCCCGGCGAACACGGCCGGGGCGACGCCGGCTCTCGTACGCTGCTCATAGTGCAGGTGCGCGCCGGTGGCGTTGCCGGTGGCTCCGACCGTGCCGAGGACGGTGCCTTGGTCGACATATTGTCCCGCGGTGACGGCGACGGAGTTGAGGTGTGCGTACAGGGTTGATTCTCCGCCCGCATGGGAGATCTCGACGTAGTAGCCGTATCCGCGGCGGCTGGTGGCGTTGGCGACCCTGACCGTGCCGGGAGCCGATGCCACCACGAGGTCGTCGACGTCGCCGGGACGGTTCCAGTCGATCGACCATCCGCTGGGGGAATGACCACGCCGGGTACTGCCGGTCCACGACTCCGCACACGGGAACGGCATCTGATAGAAGCCCGCGATCCGCCTCTTGGCAGCGATCTCCCCTGCCACCGCCTGCGGCATCGCCCACGAGGATGCGGCCAGCGCCAGCACCGCACCGAGCCATGCCCTTCGAGCCCACGCTCGCTCCCGCATTCGCACACCCTTCCGCTTCGCTCATCGGGGCCGGTGCGCGTTCTCATCAGTCACGCAGGTGCACTCACGCCACAAAAGTCACAGAAATAAACCACATGACGGCGTGTCTTGTCACGAATAACAGCGTTGTAATGCTAGTCGACTACTCGGATCAAGCCCTCTTGCGCGACCGTGGCGACCAGGATCCCGTCCTGGCTGAACACCCTGGCCAGCGCCAGACCACGCCCACTGACCGCAGTCGGCGAGACCTGGTCGTAGAGCCACCACCGGTCGGGGCGGAAGGGACGGTGGAACCAGATGGTGTGGTCCAGCGACGCGGCGCGCACGCCCGGGGACGAGATGTAGAGGTCGTGCGGCACCAGACTCGCCCCCAGCAAGGTGAGATCGCTGGCGTAGGTGAACGCCGCCTGGTGGTGCAGCGGATCGTCCCCCAGGTCGCCATTGACCCGGATCCACACCTGGACCCGCGCGGGATGTGCCGGGTCCTCGGGCAGCCCGAGTCTGGAGGTGCCGACGTAGCGCACGTCGAGACCGCCCCATTCGCGCGCGAACTCCGCAGCCTCTCCCGGGCCGCGTTGGCGCACCAGACTGCTGATGTCGACCGACTGTTCGGGCGGACGTACGTCCGGCATCGGCTCCTGGTGGTCGAGCCCTACCTCGACCTTTTGGAAGTTGGCGGTCTGGTAATAGATCGGCCGTCCGTGTTGGCGCGCCACCACGCGGCGGGTGGCGAACGAACGCCCGTCACGCAACGGGTCCACGTCGTAGATGATCGGCACCGCGTGGTCGCCGGGGCGCAGGAAGTACGAGTGCAGCGAGTGGACGGTGTACGCCGGGTCGACCGTGCGTACGCCCGCCACCAGCGCCTGCGCGGCCACCTGGCCACCGAAGACCCGCTGACGGTCGGTCTGCGGTTGCCGACCGCGGAAGAGGTTGGTGTCCAGCGTTTCGAGGTCGAGCAGCGCCAGCAGTTCGGCCGCAGAGCCCGACATCAGCGCTCCCAGGAGTCGTCGGTGGCGTCACCCGGCTCTTCGAGGCCAGCCAGGAACTGCTCGAACTGACGCCCGATCTCGTCCCCGGTCGGCAACGGTTCGTCGCTGGCGAGCAGACTGCGACCCGACTCCTCGGCCTCGCGGAAGGTGTCGTACTGCTGTTCCAAGGCGCGTACGACCTCCTCCACCTCCTCGTTGGCCGCCAGATAGCGCGCGATCTCGGCCTCGCGTTCCTCGCCGACAGCGCGCAGGTCACTCAGATCCACGGTCAGGCGGGCACCGCGTTCGAGATGCTCGACCAGCGCCAATGCCGCCACCGGATAGTCGAGTTGCGCCAGGTAGTGCGGGACGTGCGCGACATAGCCGAGTGCATCGTGCCCCCAGTCCCCCAGCCGCAATTCGAGCAACGCCTGTGCGCTGGACGGGATGCGCAACTCGCTCTGCCACGGCGAGGGGGTGGTGATCAACTCGGGGCGGTTGCCGTGCGGGGTGATCGCGATCGGGCGGGTGTGCGGGACGGCCATCGGCACCGCGCCGATGCTGACCACGCGAGTCACGTCGAAGCGGCGTACGACCTCGCGTACGGCTTCGCAAAAGCCCTCCCAGCGGTTGTCCGGCTCGGGGCCGCGCAACAACAGGTAGGGGGTGCCGGCCGTGTCGCGTTGCAGTCGGCAGACCAGACGCGGGGCGTCGTAGTCCTCGTAGTGGTCGCGGCTGAAGGTCATCGCGGGCCGGCGCGCGCGATAGTCGTGCAACTGGTCCACATCGAAGGTCGCGACGACCTTGCCGGAGTCGTGGTGACCGTCCGAGACGCTCTCCAGGTGGTCACAGGCGGCGTTGGCGGCATTGCCCGCGTCGAGGAATCCGTGCAGCGCAACAATCAGGGACAGATCGGGCAGATCGTCCAGCGCGGGGACGTCGTCGACGATGTGCACGAGGCGATTACTCACCCGCCCAGCCTAGTGGCGCTCGGAGCGCGACGAACCTGGGACTCAGCCGACCGAGTAGTCGTGAGCCGGGATCCCCTCCCCCTTGCCGACGCGGCTGTGGCGGTAACCGAAGAGGAAGTAGATCAAGAAGCCCAGAGCCATCCAGATCAGGAATCGCAGCCAGGTCTCGGCCGTGAGGTTCAACATCAAGAAGACGCAGATCGCCGCCGACGCCCAGGGCAGCCACGGTGACAACGGCACCCGGAACGAGCGCTCCAGGTCGGGGCGACGCTTGCGCAGGATCGGGACCGCGATCGAGACCAGCGCGAACGCCGAGAGCGTCCCGATATTGACCATCTCTTCGAGCTTGCCGATCGGTGTCAGGGACGCCACCAGCGCCACCAGCGTGCCGATCACCAGCGTGATCGCCACCGGGGTGCCGGTCTTGGCGTTCACGTGTCCGAAACGGACCGGGAGCAGCCCGTCGCGGCTCATCGCGAACAGCACCCGCGTGGCGCCGATGATCAGCGTCATCACCACCGTGGTCAGACCGGCCACGGCACCGGTGGAGATCAAGGTGGCGTACCCGTCCTTGCCCTGATCCACGAAGGCTGAAGCGAGGGCCGCATCGGGGTTGATGTCCTTGTAGTTGACCATCCCGGTGATGACCAGCGCGACGGCCATATAGAGGATCGTGCAGATCACCAGCGACCAGATGATGCCCTTGGGCAGGTCCTTCTGCGGGTTGGCCGCCTCCTCGGCCGTGGTGGCGACCACGTCGAAGCCGATATAGGCGAAGAAGACCAACGAGGCCGCGAACATCACGCCTGCCACTCCGAAGACGCTCGGGGCTCCGGTGACGATCTGCAGGAGCGGAGTGTGCAGCCAGCCGTTCGCGGTCTGACCGGGTTCGGACTTCGGCACGAAGGGCGTGTAGTTGTCGGTGTTGATGTAGGCCAGGCCGGCGAAGATCACGAAGAGCACGATGAAGAGCTTGATCGCGACCAGGACCAGATTGACGCGCATCGACTCCTTGATGCCGACCGCCACGAGGATCGTGAGGACGACGACCAGCAGGAAGGCAGCCAGGTTGAAGGTGTCGCCATAGCCCAGGTGCTCGGGCCAGGTGATGCCGATCTCGCTCAGGAACAGTTCGAAGTACGACGCCCAGCCCTGCGCCACGACCGAGGCGCCCAGGAGCAACTCCAAGATCAGATCCCAGCCGATGATCCACGCGATCAACTCGCCCATGGTGGCGTACGAGAACGTGTAGGCCGAGCCGGAGACCGGCACGGTCGAGGCGAACTCGGCGTAGCACAGTGCCGCCAGTGCGCAGCACAACGCGGCGATCACGAAGGAGAACACCACGGCAGGACCGGCGTACGCGTGGGCCACCTTGCCGGTCAGCGTGAAGATGCCCGCACCGATGATCACGCCGATACCGAAAAGCGTGAGGTCCAGCGCGGTCAGGCTGCGCTTGAGTTTGAACTCCGGGTCTTCGGTATCCGCCAGGGAGTGTTCGATCGATTTGGTGCGGAAGACGTCCATTCCGCTGACTTTAGGGGTTACCAATCGGTGCGCCAGGCCGGCCCCTCAACTGCGGACAGGCTGACCGGTTTCGACCCCGGCGGTGGCCAGTTCTTCGACGATGCCACGGGCGATCGACTGCGCGGTCAGACCGATGCGTTCCAGGATCGCCGCGCGCTTGGCGTGGTCCAAGAACTCCTGTGGGACACCGTGCAGGCGTACGGGAGTGGTGACGTCCTCGGCGTTGAGGGTCTGCAGCAGCGCCGCACCACAGCCCCCGGCGATGCCGTTGTCCTCCAGGTGCACGACCAGGCGGTGGTCGCGGGCGAGATCGACCAGCGCGGGGTCGACCGGCTTGACCCAGCGCGGGTCGACGACGGTGCACCCGATGCCCTGGTCGGCCAACCGCTGTCCGACATCAACGGCGGTCTCGGCCATCGAACCGACCCCGACGAGCAGCACGTCCTTGGTGCCCTGCCGCATCAGCACGTCGCAGCCACCCGCCTTGCTCACGGCCTCGATGTCCTCGGGCGGCGGCCCCTTGGGGAACCGTACGACCGTCGGCGCATCGGCGACTTCGACCGCCTCGCCGAGCAGTTCGCGAAGCCGCGCGGCATCACGCGGCGCGGCGATCCGAAGACCGGGAACGACCTGCATGATCGACATGTCCCACATGCCGTTGTGGCTCGCCCCGTCGTCACCGGTCACACCGGCACGGTCGAGCACGAACGTCACACCGCACTTGTGCAGCGCGACATCCATCAGCACCTGGTCGAAGGCACGGTTGAGGAACGTCGCATAGATCGCCACCACCGGGTGCAGTCCACCCATGGCGAGCCCGGCTGCGGACGTGGCCGCGTGCTGCTCGGCGATGCCGACGTCGAACGTACGGCGTGGGAACGCGGCCTGGAAGTGGTGCAGGCCGACGGGGTGCATCATCGCGGCGGTGATGGCCACGACGTCTGGTCGACGACGACCGATCGCCACCATCTCCTCGGCGAAGACGTCGGTCCAGATCCGACCGGTCGGGAACTCCTCACCCGTCTCGATGTCGAAAGGCCTGGGGCTGTGGAACTGGTCGGCCTCGTGGAGCATCGCGGCGTCGTACCCGAAGCCCTTCTTGGTCAACGCGTGCACGATCACGGGGCCGTTGAAGCGCTTGGCCTGGGTGAGCACCTGCTCCATCGCGGCAAGGTCGTGGCCGTCGACCGGACCGACGTACTTCAGGCCGAGGTCCTCGAAGAGGCCCTGCGGCGCGAGCGCGTCCTTCATGCCCTTCTTCATGGCGTGCAGCGCGTCATAGGCCGCGGGTCCGACCCCGGGCACCGCGTTCAGGCGGCGCTTGACCGTGTCGAGCACCTGCTCATAGCGCGGGTTGGTGCGCAGCGTCGTCAGCGCCGTGGCCAGACCGCCGATGGTCGGCGTGTAGGACCGTTCGTTGTCGTTGACCACGATCACCAGGCGGCTGTCCTTGGCGATCGCGATGTTGTTGAGCGCCTCCCAGGCCATGCCGCCGGTGAGCGCGCCGTCACCGATCACGGCCACGACGTGGCGGTCCTCGCCGCGCACGGCGTACGCCTTGGCCAGGCCGTCGGCGTACGACAACGCGGTCGACGCGTGGGAGTTCTCGACGATGTCGTGCTCGGATTCGGCTTGGCTGGGATAGCCGCTGACGCCGCCCTCTTGACGCAAGGTGGAGAAGTCCTGATAGCGGCCGGTGAGCAGTTTGTGGACATAGGACTGGTGGCCGGTGTCGAGCACGATTCGATCCCGAGGGGAGTCGAAGACCCGGTGGATGGCCAGGGTCAATTCGACCACGCCGAGGTTCGGTCCCAGGTGTCCACCTGTGCGAGCGACGGTGGTGACCAGGGTGTCGCGGATCTCGGCGGCAAGTGCCGTCAACTGGTCGCCGGAGAGCCCACGCAGATCGCGTGGACCGGTGATCGACGCAAGTTGGCCCATGGCGCGAAAGTCTACCGACGAGTCACCACGAGACGAAGATGCCGCATGTCAGGGCAGGTCCACATAGGCGACCGCCGGCTCGTGGAGGCTGCCCAGCCAGACCCGGCCCTCGTCCTCACGGACCCCGGTCGCCATGTGGTATCCGTCGGCGGGCAGGTCGAGGTCGTGGACGAGTCGGCCACCGTCGTCGTACGCCTGCACGCGCACCGTGCGTTTGGGTTTGGGCTGGAGCGCCTCGGGGATCCGGGTGACTGCCTTGCGTACGGCCAACGGCGCGGTGCCAAGTCGCTCCACCACGGGGTCGGTCGGCGAGGCGATCGTGATCCAGACCAGCCCGTCCGAACCTCGGGCGATGTTGTCGGGGTAGCCGGGCAGGTCGGTCACCAGATCGTCGCGGCGTCCAGTCCGCTCCCCCGTCAGCCAATGTCGACCGATACGCCGTCCTCTCGTCTCGGCGAAGGCGACGTACGACTCGTCGGCGGCCAGCGCGACGCCGTTGGCGAATGCCAAGCCCGTATGCAGGACGGCGATGTTCCCGTCCGCGTCGCGGCGCAGCAGTCGGCCCGTACGCGTGTCCTGGACGAAGTCGTCCTTCCACTGCTGGATGCCGAAGTGGGCCGACGAATCGGTGAAATAGATAGTGCTGTCCTCGGCCACCGCCGCGTTGTTGCAAAAGCGCATTGGCACGCCGTCGACGCTCGACGCCACCGCGGTGATCGAGCCGGTGCCAGGCGCCATCAGCAACAGTCCGCGGTGGGCGTCGCAGATCAGCAGGTCATCGCCGTACGCCTCGATGCCGAGAGGGCGCCCGGCGGTGTGCCCGACTCGGCTGGCACCGGGGCGGCGGGGATCGATCCGCCAGATGCTGCCGTCCTCGGTGCCGGTGTAGACGCAGCCGTCGAGGACCAGTACGTCCTCGGCTCCGTGCGCGGGGACGGGTAGGACGGTCGGTGATTTCCGCATGGACTGACTTTGGCCCTCTCACGCGCTCAAGGGAAGAGCAAAATCCATTTCTCGAACGTCTGTTCGATATACTGGGTGGATGACTGCCTTCGCGCCGCCCGGATGGCCCAGCGCCGTACGCCCTCCCGACGCCCCCGACTGGGAGCGCACCGCGGTCAACTGGCTCTTCGACATCTGCCCGCCGGAATACCGCTCGTACGCCGGACTGCGCCGCCACATCCTGGTGCTCGCGCGCTTCGCCGTGCTGCATGTCGAGGCGTCACAGGCGGCCTGTCGGCGCGGACTCAGTGAGGCGCGATCGGACCTGCGTGACCTGGCCGGTTATGACGTCATCGACGCGGCGCTGGAGTGCTTGCGAAGCGAGGACGCTCGCCTGCTGGGGCTACGCCGTGAGGTTGGTCTGGTCGAGGAAGCACTGCGTGGACGCCGCTACGTGGCGAAGTTGTGAGTCTTAGGCCGCATCGCCGTCAGGTCCGGGTTCGGTCAGCCCGCCCTCGCACGAGGCAAAGGGCTCAGGCGACGTGTGGCCGTCGGCATACTCGGCAAGGAAGGTCGCCAAGGCAGGATCGTCGGGGCCGTTCAGGACCAACTGACGACCCCACACAGTGACGACCAGGTCATCGTCCTGCTCCGGCAGAGGCGAGATGATCTGTTTGCTGGGCAGTTGCGAGGACAACTCGTCGATCTCGCGTGCGTCCAGGAACCCCGGGCGATAGGTCAGCCACACCGTGCCGTGCTCAAGTGAGTGCACGGCGTTCTCGCTCGGGATCGGATCGTCGAAGACCCCGCAGTCCCACCAGCGCTGCGCATGCGGTCCACCCGCAGGCGGCAAGTTCGGATAGTCAATCGGGCCGGACTGATGGGTGGTGTCGGTGAATTCGAACTCGCGCACCGAATGCAGAGTGCCTTCCGGCGCCTGTCGAAGCATCATCACCACCGCGCCGGTCACCCCCAGCAGAGCCAACACCGCGGCCAGCCCCAGCACGATCCACTGCGTGGTGGCCGATCCGTTTCCTCTGGTCGTCATCGAGCCTGGTCTTTCAACAAGGCTCGCACCGTTTCCGCATGTGCCGCCAGCTGAACTTCCGGGGTAGGGGGCAGCATGTCGGTCCAGGCGGCCAGATTGGAGCCGCGCAATTGGAGCACACCCAGCGGTCGGGCGAGCAACGACACCGAAAGGTGTCCCCCGCCGTTCTCCCACTTGTTGACGTGGACGTTGCCGATGTCGTCCAGCGCCTTCAGCGCCTGATAGGTACGCCGGACCAGCCGACCGAGTTCGGTGTCGCTGGACTCGTCGAGGTCGTCGAATGTCTCGTGCCGGCGCGAGACCACGTTGGCCACGAAGGGCAGGTTGCAGCCGCCAGGCCTGATCACCGCAAGCCTTTCGCCGACGAACAGGACAAGGTCGTCGCGAGCCAGCGCCTTGCAGGTGCCGCAGGCCTCGGGTGTGCGGGTGCGATCGGGCTCAGGCACTTCATACTCGGTCAGGGGACGCGCGCGCAGACCGTCTACCTCGTACGGAAACACCTCCCACTGGGCCATGCCGCCGATCGGCAGCCGCCCTTCGGCGTCCGCGTGGCGTCGAGCCCGCTCCAGGAAGTCACTCATGCCACGACCCGTACCTCTCCTCTTGATCGGCGAGCAGCGGATCCTGCAGGCCGACGGCGCCGTGGCGCCACCAGACGTCGGGGTAGACCAGCGTCCCGACCGCCTCATCCCACGCGGGCAGCACGGCGACCTGGAAGGCCGCCTTCGGGATCCGCAGCGAGGGAGGGCGAAAGCCCAGAGCCGCTGCCGACTCGAAGCCGCGTGCGCCGTAGAAGTCGGGTGAACCCTCCAGGAACACCAGCGGCACTCCACCCGCCTCGGCGAACGTCAGCGCCTGCGCAATCAGGGCGGTGCCGATGCCCTGGCGTTCCCGAGAGGGCACCGTGGACAGCGGGCTGAGCAGCCAGACGTCGCGGGGGCCCTGGCGAGTGTCGAGCCAGGCATGACTCAACCCGACGTGGCCCACGATCTGCCCGTCAGCCTCGGCCACGATCGAGGCACGGGTCAAACCCCCGATCTCGAGATCGCCCAGGATCCGTACGATCGTCTCGCCCTCGTCACCGAACGCGGCGCGAACGACCTCGCGGATCTGGTCGTCATCGCTCGGCGTCGCAACCCGCAGGTTCAAGGCGTTCATCGGGCGCACGCGATCACAGTCACGCTCGCACGCTAGCAGCGAGCACACGACCGGCCCTGCCCGCACGAAGGCGGGTCGAAGGTGATCCGATTCCTCGGCTCCCGCGGCGCTGTGTCCCCGTGAGGTCCCTTCGACCCGCCTGGTGCGATCTTGCTCGGTCAGCCCTTCAACAGGTTGCGCAGCACGTACTGCATGATCCCGCCGTTGCGGTAGTAGTTGGCCTCACCGGGGGTGTCGATGCGTACGACCGCGTCGAACTCCACGTTGCCAGCCTTCACCTTCACCGTCTTGGGCGTCGTGCCGTCGTTGAGCGCCGTGATGCCGGAGATCGAGAACTCCTCCTCGCCGGTCAAGCCGAGCGATTCAGCCGTCTCGCCTGCCGGGAACTGCAGCGGGATGACACCCATCCCGATCAGGTTGGAGCGGTGGATGCGTTCGTACGACTCCGCGATCACGGCCTGCACGCCGAGCAGCGCGGTGCCCTTGGCAGCCCAGTCACGCGAAGAACCCGAGCCGTACTCCTTGCCCGCCAACACGACCAACGGGATGCCTGCGGCCTGGTAGTGCTCGCTGGCCTCGAAGACGCTGGTCACCTCGCCCTCGGCGGTGAAGTCGCGCGTGACACCACCCTCGGTGCCCGGCGCAAGCTGGTTGCGCAGGCGGATGTTGGCGAAGGTGCCGCGGATCATCACCTCGTGGTTGCCACGACGCGAGCCGTACGAGTTGAAGTCGCGCCGCTCGACACCGTGCTCGGAGAGATAACGACCGGCCGGGCTGTCAGCCTTGATCGCACCCGCGGGGCTGATGTGGTCGGTGGTCACCGAGTCGCCGAGCTTGAGCAGCACCCGCGCACCGGCGATGTCCTCGACCGGCTCCGGGTTCTCCGGCATGCCGTCGAAGTAGGGCGCCTTGCGGACGTACGTGGAGTCCTCGTCCCACGCGAAGGTGTCCCCTTCTGGGGTCGGCAAGGACTTCCACCGCTCATCACCGGAGAACACGTCGGCGTAGTCACCGGCGAACATCTCCGAGGTGATCGCGCTCGCGATGGTCTCCTCGATCTCCTGCGGAGACGGCCAGATGTCCTTGAGGAACACGTCGTTGCCATCCGTGTCTTGCCCCAGCGGGTCGTCGAACAGGTCGACGGTCATCGAGCCGGCGAGGGCGTACGCCACCACGAGCGGCGGTGACGCGAGGTAGTTCATCTTGATGTCGGGGTTGATCCGACCCTCGAAGTTGCGGTTGCCCGAGAGCACGCTGGTCACGGCCAGGTCGGCTTCGTTCACGGCCTTCGACACCTCGGGGATGATCGGGCCGGAGTTGCCGATGCAGGTGGTGCAGCCATAGCCGACGAGGTTGAAACCCAGCTTGTCGAGGTACGGCGTCAGGCCGGCCTTCTCGTAGTAATCGGACACCACCTTGGAGCCCGGCGCCAGGGTGGTCTTGACCCAGGGCTTGCGCTGCAGACCCTTCTCGACCGCCTTCTTGGCCAACAGCGCCGCCCCGATCATCACGCTCGGGTTGGAGGTGTTGGTGCAACTGGTGATCGCCGCGATGGTGACGTGCCCGTGCTTGATCTCATGGCTGGCGCCGTCGATCTCGGCGGTCGCGCTCGCCTCGGGGTTGTCGGTGTAGTCGGCCAGTGCCTTCGCGAACTCGTCGGCGGCCTTGCTGACCTCGACGCGGTCCTGCGGACGTTTCGGTCCGGCGAGGCTCGGCACCACGGTCGAGACATCGAGTTCGAGCTTCTCGGAGTAGCGCGGTTCGGCCGCCGGGTCGTGCCACAGACCCTGCTCCTTGGCGTACGCCTCGACGAGCGCGAGCTGCTCGTCGCTGCGGCCGGTGAGCTTGAGGTAGTCGATCGTCTGCGCGTCGATCGGGAACACCGCGATGGTCGAGCCGAACTCCGGGCTCATGTTGCCGATCGTGGCGCGGTTGGCCAGCGGCAACGCGGAGACGCCCTCGCCGTAGAACTCGACGAACTTGCCCACGACCCCGTGCTTACGCAGCATCTCGGTGATCGTGAGCACGAGGTCGGTCGCGGTCGAGCCCTCGGGGAGCTCGCCGCTGAGCTTGAAGCCGACGACGCGCGGGATCAGCATGCTGACCGGCTGGCCGAGCATGGCGGCCTCGGCCTCGATGCCGCCCACGCCCCAGCCGACGACGCCGATGCCGTTGACCATGGTGGTGTGGGAGTCGGTGCCGACGCAGGTGTCGGGGTACGCCACGCCGTCCTTGTCGAAGACCACGCGGGCGAGGTGCTCGATGTTGACCTGGTGCACGATGCCGGTGCCCGGCGGGACGACCTTGAAGTCGTCGAACGCCGTCTGGCCCCAACGCAGGAACTGGTAGCGCTCGCGGTTGCGCTCGTACTCGATCTCGACGTTGCGCTCGAAGGCGTCGGCGGTGCCGAAGACATCGGCGATCACGGAGTGGTCGATGACCATCTCGGCCGGGGCAAGCGGGTTGATCTTGGTGGCGTCGCCCCCAAGGTCGGCCATCGCCTCACGCATCGTGGCCAGGTCGACGACGCACGGAACACCGGTGAAGTCCTGCATGATCACGCGAGCAGGCGTGAACTGGATCTCCTGATCCGGCTCGGCATCGGCGTCCCAGCCGGCGATCGCCTTGATGTGGTCGGCGGTGATGTCGGCGCCGTCTTCGGTGCGCAGCAGGTTCTCCAGCAGCACCTTGAGGCTGAAGGGCAGGCTCTCGACATCGAGGCCCTCGCCCTTGACCGCGTCGAGGCGGTAGATCTCGTAGTCCTTGTCGCCGACCTTCAAGGCGCTCTTCGCGCCGAAGCTGTCCTGGCTGGCCATACCGTCTCCTCGTCTCAGGGGTTCATCGTCCATCTTGCCGTCGTGACGGTCACCCGGGGTAGTGAGGCGACCCTTAGCGTGCGGCAAAGTCTCTTGATATCAAGATAACACACGGCGTGGTCTGGCAGCCGCCTTCGGGCCGGTCGCGGCTCAGCCCACCGCGGCGGTGTCGCAGACGATCACGTCACCCACGCGTTCTTCGACGACCTCGCGGTCGCGCTCGGGAAAGCCGTCATCGGTGACCAGGACGTCGATGTCATCCAGCGAGGCCATCGACGACAGGCCTACGACCCCCCATTTCGAGGAGTCGGCGACGACGACGAGTTGGCGAGCGGCATGCACCATGGCCCGATTGATCTCGGCTTCCAGGAGATTGGGGGTCGAACACCCCGCCTCGGGGTGCAGTCCGTGCACCCCGAGGAACGCCAGATCCAGGTGCAACGACTCGACGGCGGCCGCGGCCAGCGGACCGACGAGGGCGTCGGAGGGCGTACGCATTCCACCGGTCAGCAGCGTGTTGATGCTGTGGCGCGCCCGCTCGTGCAAGACGTCGCTGACCCACACGGAGTTGGTCACCACCGTCAGGCCGGGGACGTCGGCCAGATAGCGCGCGAGCGCATGGGTAGTCGTGCCCGCCGACACCGCGATCGCCATCCCTGGGGCCACGAGTTCGACGGCGCGCGCCGCGATAGCTTCCTTCTCCATCAGATTGCGCGCGGCCTTGGCGGCGAACTCGGGCTCCGCCGTGGGGCGCTCACGCGCGAGCGGGTTGGTGAGCGTCCGCGCGCCACCGTGCACCTTCTCCAAGAGTCCGGCGCGCTGCATCGCGGTGAGGTCACGCCGGATCGTCATGTCGGAGACGCCCAGCTTCGCGCACAGGTCACTGACTCGGACGGTGCCGTGCTCGTCCAAGTCGGCCAGAATCTGGGTCCTGCGCTGCGAAGCCAGCATCATCGCGCCAGGCCCGCCTCCTCGCGGATCACCGCGACACCTCCTGCCGGAACCTGACCCTCGTACGGCGCATCCGAGATCAGATCGTGGCCAGATGATGCCACCGAGGCGACCTCGTCGGTGTGGTTGATCACGAACAGCCAGGACCCTCCGGGCCCGACCCGGCGTACGACCTCGACACCTGGCGTGGTCGCGACGACCGGCTCCACCTCAGCGTCAGCGACGATTCGAGTCATCAACGTGCCCATCGCCGCTGTGTCGAGTCTGGTGGCGACGTACCACGCCGAGCCGTCGCCGACCTGGTGTCGGGTGACGGCTGCTTTGCCAGGGACCGGCCCGTCGACGTATGACGACACCGCCTCTGCTCCGACAAGTTGCAGATCGTCGGTCCACACCGTGCCGATCGCGCCGTCGTCGAGGGTGACGCATTCGCCCTCACGCAGTGGCGTGAACTCCTCGATCCGGATGCCGAGAAGTTCGCGAAAGGCGCCGGGGTAGCCGCCGAGTCTGATGTGGTCGGACTCGTCGACGATGCCGGAGAAGTAGGTGACCACGACGGTGCCGCCGCGTTCGGCGACGGCGGCGATGTTGGCCGCGTCGGCGTCGGTGACCAGATAGAGCGTCGGGACGACCACGAGGTCGTAGCCGGACAGATCGGCGCTGGGATGGACGACATCGACACCGAGCCCCAGGTCGGTCAGGGCCGCATGGTAGGCCTCGGGCTGGTCGAGGTACGCCACGTCGGTCGAGGGGTGCGAGTCGAGTTCGGCGGCCCAGCGGGCCTGATAGTCCACCAGGATCGCGGCGCGGTTCGCGGTGGTGGCCCCGGCAACCTCCCTGAGCCGCCCGAGCACCGCTCCCAGTTCGCAGACTTCGCGCCACAGCCGGGTGTCGGTGCCGGCGTGCGGCACCAGGCCTGCGTGGTATTTCTCCGCACCGGCCTTGGATGCGCGCCACTGGAAGAACAACATCCCGTCCGCGCCGCGTCCCACGTGCTGCATGCTCGCGCGGAGCAACTCACCCGGAGTTTTGGCCACGTTGCGCGGCTGCCAGTTCACCGCCGAGGTCGAGGTCTCCATCAGCAGCCAGGGCTTGCCGCCCGCGGTGCCGCGCGTCTTGTCGGCCGAGAAGGCCAGTTCGCGCCAAGGCTGGGATTCGTGGGCCATCTGGTAGTGATCGTTGGACACGATGTCGAGTTCGCGACCCCAGCGGAAGTAGTCCATGTGCTCGGTGTGCCGCATGACCATGAAGTTGGTGGTCACCGGCACCCCCGGGCTCACCTCGTGCAGGATGTCGCGCTCCATCACGAACAACTCCAACAACGTGTCGGAGGAGAATCGCCGGAAGTCCAACTGGTGCGTCGGATTGGGGAAGTTGGGCGCGATTCGGGGCGGCAGAATCTCCTCCCAGTCGAAATAGCGCTGACTCCAGAACGCCGTACCCCATGCCTGGTTCAGCGTGTCGAGGTCGCCATAGCGTTCGCGCAACCAGGTGCGGAACGCCGCTGCGCTCACGTCGCAATAGCACAACGCGTTGTGACAGCCGATCTCGTTCGACACGTGCCACAGCACGACGCTCGGATGAGATCCGTACCGCTCCCCCATCGCTCGACACAGCGTCTGGGCCGCGTCGCGGTAGACCGGCGAATGCGGGCAGTAGTGCTGGCGGCCACCTGGCCACAACGTTCGGCCGTCGGCGGTGACGGGGAGCATCTCGGGGTGCGCTCGACTCAGCCACGGCGGCGGCGAGGCGGTCGCCGTGGCCAGGTCGACCGCCACTCCGGCACGGTGCAACCCCTCGATGACGTCGTCGAGCCACTCGAAGGTGAACGTGTCGGGATTGGGCTGAAGGTGCGCCCAGGAGAAGACGCCGACCGTCGCGAGATTGACGTGCGACTGCTGCATCAGGACGTGGTCCTCGGCCCACACCTCACGAGGCCACTGCTCGGGGTTGTAGTCGCCACCGTAGGCAAGAGCAGGGATGTTCATGCGCCACAATGTCCCTCCGGATCGACCCGGAAGTCAACATTCTCACCCATGACAAAGTGCCTGAAATTGTTGATATTGCCGTCGCATGGAAGTGCTTGACAGTGACCGGGCCCACGCGGTTCGATGCAAACAGTGTTTGTTTCTGTTCACTCTCCGCATACCAGGAGGACATGTCGTGACCACTCCCAGCCCCCTTACTCCTCAGCCGATTCCGGGTTCGGCGCTCGTCACCATGCGCGCCACGCGGCGTTCGCTCCTGCGCGGGGCCGGCATCGCGGGGCTGGCGCTTAGCTCCAGCAGCCTGCTGGCCGCCTGCGGCGGCGACAGCGGCGAAGGCTCGGGAGGTGGTTCCTTGAAGGTCGGCCTCAACGAAGCCGCCGGATCCGGGCCTGCGTACGACCGCGAGAAGGCGATCGTCGACGCCTACATCAAGAAGAGCGGCACCAAGGTCGCCATCAACGCCGTCGACCACAACACCTTCCAGGAGCAGGCCAACTCCTACCTCCAGGGCAACCCCGACGACGTCTTCACCTGGTTCGCCGGTTTCCGGATGGATCAGTTCGCGCAGTCCGGCCTGATCCGCGACGTCTCCGACGCGTGGCCCATCGACGGCCTCAACGACTCGTTCAAGGCGGCCGCGACCGCCAGCGACGGCAAGCAGTACTTCGTGCCGCGTGAGTATTACCCCTGGGCGGTCTTCTACAACAAGAAGGTCTGGGACCAGAAGGGCTACGCACCCCCGGCCACCTTCGACGAGTTCAAGACACTGATGTCGCAGATGAAGAAGGACGGGATCACCCCGTGGGCCTTCGGCGACAAGGACGGCTGGCCGGCAATGGGCACGTTCGACATCTTGAACATGCGGATCAACGGCTTCGACTTCCACATGAACCTGATGAAGGGCGAGGAGGCCTGGGACTCCAAGGAGGTCAAGAACGTCTTCGACACCTGGGCCGGCCTACTCGAGTTCAACCAGCCCGACCCGTTGGGCCGCACCTGGCAGGAAGCGGCTACCTCGATGGGCAAGGGCGAGTGCGGGATGTACCTGCTCGGCACCTTCGTCATCGATGCGGTGCCCGACCAGGTCAATGACATCGACATGTTCAACTTCCCCGAGCTCGACAGTGCCATCGGCGCAGGCGCCATCGACGCTCCTATCGACGGATGGTGTGTCTCGGCGGCGACCAAGAACGCCGACGGCGCCCTGGACATGATGAAGTGGCTGGGCACCACCGAGGCCGCGGACGCGATGAACTCGACCAAGGTCCCCGCGATCGCGGCCAACGAGAACGCCGCGACCGACAATTACTCCGCGCTGCAGAAGAAGTCGGTGGACCTGGTCGGTTCGGCTGAGAACATCGCGCAGTTCATGGACCGAGACACCCGCGCCGACTTCGCCTCGACAGTGATGATTCCTGCGATCCAGACCTTCTTGAAGGATCCCAAGGACATCGACGGTGTCTGCAAGAGCATCCAAGAGCAAAAGGTCTCCATCTTCGGCAGCTGAGCCGGAGCCGGTCATGTCGCAGACAGTCATCTCCGAAGACGAGGCCGAACGGGCAGGTTCGGCGCCCCGATCCCAACGCAGGCTCGGGGCGGCCGACCGCCTGACGGTCATCCTGTTCGTCCTGATTCCGACGATTCTGGTGGTCGGCCTCGTCTGGATCCCCGCCATCGGCAGCGTGGTGCTCTCCTTCGCCAACTGGAGCGGCCTGGGTGGATTCGACACGATCCAGTGGGTCGGCACCCGCAACTACGAGGACATCGTCTCGATCTATCCCCCGTTCTGGCCTGCGGTCCAGCACGGCCTGATCTGGCTGGCGTTCTTGTTCGTCGGTCCCACCGTGTTGGGGATCTTCCTCGCGGTCATCTTGGACCGCAACATGATCGGCAGTCGCTTCTATCAGACCGCGTTCTATCTGCCGGTCGTCTTGTCCCTGGCGCTGGTCGGCTTCATCTGGCAGCTCTTCTACAGCCGCGACCAAGGCCTGCTCAACCAGGTGATGGGCACTGAGATCGATTGGTACGGCGACCCGAGCATCAACCTGTGGGCCGTCCTGGTCGCGACCGCCTGGAGGCACACCGGCTACATCATGTTGATCTACCTGGCCGGGTTGAAAGGCATCGACGCCACGATGCGCGAGGCGGCGGCTGTCGATGGCGCCGGGGAGGTCAAGACCTTCTTTCACGTCATCTTCCCGATGATGCGTCCGATCAACCTGATCGTGCTGGTGATCGTGGTGATCGAGGCGTTGCGCGCCTTCGACCTGGTCTGGATCGTCAATCAGGGCCGCAACGGTTTGGAGGTCATCGCGGCGTTGGTCACCCAGAACGTGGTGGGTGAGGCGTCGCGGGTCGGCTTCGGATCGGCCCTGTCGGTGATCATGATGCTGATCTCGTCGGTCTTCATCACGATCTATCTGCGGATCGTGTTCAAGGAGGAGCGGCAGTGAGCGACCTGGTGGAGGCACCCGCTGGCAAGCAGCCCGAGCGGATGGAGGGCGGCGTACTCAACAAGCCCAGAGGGCGCATCGCCACGATCGCGATGGCGCTGCTGGCCTTGGCCTGGCTGTTCCCCCTGCTGTGGGCGATGCTCAACTCGTTTCGCGACTACAGCTACACCCAGGCAAACGGCTACCTGTCCTTCGGCGGCTGGACTGCCGAGAACTACGTCAACGCCTGGCAGCGCGGAAACTTCGGGCACTACTTCGTCAACTCGTTGATCATCACCTTGCCGGCGGTGATCTTGACGATCTTCCTGGCGTCGCTGATGGGCTTCGTCCTGGCGCGGTTCTCGTACCGGTTCAACCTCACGCTGCTGGGCATCTTCCTGGCCGCCAACCTGCTGCCTCCGCAGGCTCTGTTGATCCCGGTCTTCCGGCTGTATCGGATGATCCCGATGCCGCTGTGGATCAGCGACACCGGCAACCTGCTGGGGTCCTACCTGGGGCTGATCTTGATCAACGTGGCGTTCCAGCTCGGTTTCTGCACGTTCGTGTTGTCCAACTACATGAAGACCCTGCCGATGGAGATCTACGAGTCGGCGCAGTTGGACGGCGCTTCGGTCTTCCGGCAGTACTGGCAGATCACGATGCCGCTCGTACGTCCGGCGCTGGCCGCCTTGGCGACGCTGCAGGTGACCTGGATCTACAACGAGTTCTTCTGGGCGACGACACTCCTGGTGGGACGCAGCGACAAGTTCCCGATGCAGGCGGCGCTGGGCAACCTGCGTGGGCAGTTCTTCACCGATTACAACCTGCTGGCTGCCGGGTCGATCCTGGTCGCGCTCCCGGTTCTGATCGTGTTCTTCGTGCTCCAGAAGCAGTTCGTGAGTGGTCTGACCCTCGGCTCGACCAAGGGCTGAGCCGGCATGGTACGCCGAGCGCAGCGAGGTGTGCCGGCACGGATGAGAATGGTGCCGCCCGATCCACGCTAAGGAGCGCCATGAGCCACCTCGCTGACGAAGTCCTCGACCTTGCCCGCGGCCTGATCAGGATCGACACGACCAACGGCAACGAGACCGCGGCCGCCGAATACCTGGCCGACTATCTCGAAGGTGTCGGAGTCGAGTGCGAACTCGTCGCCCGTGATCCCGCGCGCGCCAATCTGCTGGCCAGACTGCCGGGTCGGTCTCGCGAGGGGTCACTGGCCTTCGTCGGCCACCTCGACGTGGTCCCCGCCGACGCTCGCGACTGGTCGCATCCGCCCTTCGCGGGCGTGGTCGACGACGACGGATTCCTCTTCGGTCGCGGTGCGGTCGACATGAAGAACGAGGTGGCCGCACGCTGCGTCGCCATGGCCGAATTGGCGCGATCCGGCTTCGTTCCTTCCGCCGATCTGTGGCTGGTGATGGTCGCCGACGAGGAGGACGGCAACGCCGACGTCGGCATGAGGTGGCTGCTGGAACAGCGGCCCGACTTCGCTCCGGCGTACGCCATCAACGAAGGCGGAGGACAGCGGCTCGAACTCTCCGACGGCCGTGCGATGCTGACTCTCGCGGTCGGCGAGAAGGGGACACTGCCTGCTCGTGTCGTCGCGGTCGGCGAAGCCGGTCACGCCTCGATGCCCACGATCGGCAACAACGCGGTGCCATTGCTGGGCGACCTGATCACGCGGATCGGCCAAGGGCTGGCAGCACCCGAGCCCTCTCCTCTGCTGGCTGCGTCCTTGGAGGCACTGCTTGGGCGGCCGATGGGCGACCTCGACGCGGACCTGGCCGCCGCAAGTGCCCTGCACCCGGCGCTGGAGCACAGCCTGCCGCCGCTGGTGGGCACCACGATGGCGCCGACCGTGTTGCACGGTTCGCCGGCTCGCAACGTGATGCCTGCGCGAGCCTGGGTCGAGCTCGACTGCCGGATCCTCCCGGGGGCCACGCGCGCCGAGGTGGAGCGAGTCGTACGCGATCGGCTGGGCGAGGGGCCGTACGACCTCGAGTTTCCCGAGGAGATCGTGCCCGGAAGCGCGTCGCCGGTCGACGGCGCCTTGGCACGAGTGGCTGCCGACGTAATGGCCGAACAGGATCCGGGCGCCTCGTTGTTGCCGTTGTTGTGCCCGGGCTACACCGACTCGTCCTATCTCAGGGCGGCGCGGTCGGACTGCGAGGCGTACGGCTTCTCACCCTTCCGGCACACTCCGGCGCACGTCATCGACGAGGGCTACCACAACGCCGACGAACGGGTGCACGTCGACGACCTGACGTTGGCGGCGCGGTTCCACGTCGAGTTGGCCCGGCGGATGCTCAGATAACGTCTTGACATCATTGGTTCGGGTCTTCGGCTGAGCCTGCCTTTCGCTGCCACGATCAAGCCGTGCTTCGACGTCTGGTCATCTTCCTTGCTATTGCCGCGGTTGCTCTCGCCGGCTGGTGGGTGCTGAGTTCGTGGGGTCGGACGCCGACCCCTTGGGGCTCGATCACCATCGACGGTCGAGACGTCACGGTCAGCTACACGGGCAGCGAATGTCGCGACGGCGCGGACCTGAGCTTCGACGAGTCGGCGACGCAGGTGGTGGTCACGGTGCACGAGACCGTACGCGCGATGTCGTGCAGCGACGTCGGGGTCTCGTACGACCTCAGCAGCCGCCTGCCCTCGCGTCTGAACGGGCGAGAGATCGTGGACGGCGCTTGCCTGGAGGAGCCGTGGAAGTCGCGTCCCGCGTGCGGGGTGAAGAGCGACGTGACGATCAAGTAGGTCAGCCGCTCGTGAGGAACGACAGCCGCACCTCGCGTTCAGGGTTGTCGACGTTGGTGTCGACCAGGCAGATGCTCTGCCAGGTGCCGAGCGCGAGACGTCCACCGATGACGGGGATGGTGGCGTACGGCGAGATCAGCGCCGGGAGCACATGATCGCGGCCGTGGCCCGGCGTACCGTGCCGGTGGCGCCATCGACCGTCGCGCGGCAACAGGTCCTCAAGTGCTGCCAGCAAGTCGTCATCGGAGCCAGCCCCGGTTTCGAGGATCGCAACCCCCGCGGTGGCATGCGGGACGAACACGTGCAGCAGGCCGTCACCGCGATCGGAGACGAACTCGGCGCAGTCGTGGGTGAGATCGAGGACGACCTCACTGGTCCCGGTGCGATAACGCCGAATCTCGCTGTCCATGTCAGCCAGTGTCTCCCAGCCAGTGTCCCTCAGCCAGTGTCCCTCAGCCAGCGTCCCTCAGTCAGTCTCCACGACGAACAAGTCGCCCGGCTGGCAACCGAGTGCGTCGCAGATCGCCGTAAGCGTGGAGAACCTGATCGCCTTGGCGCGCTGGTTCTTGAGCACGCTGAGGTTGACGTTCGTGACGCCGATCGTGTCGGCGAGCGCGGTCACGGTCATGCCGCGCTCGGCGAGCAGTTCGTCCAGACGACACACGATGCGGTGCGGCTCTTCGACAGGCACGTCAGACCAGCCCGTCCACATCGTCTTGGAGTTGCCCGCCGCGCAGGAATGCCTGGCTGATCGCCGCGATCAACATTCCGGCCGCGATGAAGCCGGCGTACGTCAGCGTCGCGCCGGGCGCGATGTCCATCCAGAAGCCACCATGGCCGTCCATCCCCGCGCTTCGCACGGCCGAGTCAGCCGCACTGTTGGCCACGAACGTGAGGACGGGAGCCAGCGTCAGCACTGCCGCCATCCGCCGCAGCAGGGTGACCGTGCGACCTCCGAACGGAGTGGGCGAGAGCATCAACCCGACCAGGCGCCAGACCAGCAGGCACATGACGACCGTGGCCGCAGTCACGACGATGCCGGGCAGCAGGTGCCAGAGCCAGGTACTGGGCGAGGCGTCCTGCAGCGTGATCGTGCCGGAGTCGACATACTCCCCCGTCGCACCCTCACTCAGGGCGGCGATCTTCGGCGGCGCGGTGTCGAGCCATGACACCGTACGACTCAATGCGTCACCCGAGAGCCACGTGACTGCTGGCACCACGAGAGCGCCCAGTGGGACGACCACGGCTGCGAGTCCGGCCAGGATCCGAACCCCAATGAGGTCGGTGCGATCGAAGGCGAACGGATCAGACGTCCGCTTCTTCGAGGTCCTTGCTGCTGCGTTCATGATCCCCGCTCCTTATCGAAACTCGATGTCACGAAGAACGATAATATCGTTTTTCGATAAGTCAAGGGTTGGGTGAACGAGTTACCGCGTCAGCAAGGCGATGCATTCCACGTGGTGCGTCATCGGGAAGAGGTCGTACGCCCGGATCTCCCGGGTGACATAGCCGAGTTCGGCGAAAGACTTGAGATCACGCGCGAGCGCAGCTGGATCACAGGCGACGTACGCCACCGCACGCGGCGCGCGGTCCACCACCTGCTCGACCACCGCTCGTTTGGCCCCGGTGCGCGGCGGATCGAGCACGACGATGTCGAAGGGCTCGTCATAACGTTGGCCGAGCACCTGCTCCACGTCACCGGCTGCGACGGACGTACTCCCGGCAGCACCCCGTGCGAGGTTGCCGCGCGCGTGTCCGGCGGCGATCCGATCGCCCTCGATCAATACGACTCGGGCATCCGGCCCGACCTCGTCGCCCAGGAACCGCGCGAACAGCCCGACTCCCCCGTAGAGATCGAGCACCGACTCCCCGAGTTTGGGACCCAGCATCTCGACTACGGCCTCGACCAACACTCGGGGGGCTTCCACGTGTGGCTGCCAGAACCCGTCGAGGGCGCGGGTGAATTCGTGCGTACGCCCGGCTGCGGTGACCGTCTCCACCTCACGGCCTGCACCCACCATCGGCTCAGCGGTGATCAGGCAGTCATCCACCTCGACGACCTGATGGGACCGGTACGCGCGCAGCCCGAGCCTGCCTTGGCCCAAGTGCACAAACCTGGTCCGACTGCGCCACCGCAGGCCGTCGTCTGGCCCCACGGTCTGCACGGTCAAGCCAGTGACGAGCGGATCGTCGGCCGACATGCCAGCCAAGCGAACCAGTTGCTCGCGTACGACCATCGTCTTCCAGTCGAGTTGACCCGAGCGCGACACATGCTGCAGATCGCAACCGCCGCACCCGCCCGGCCCGGCGTACTCACACGGCGCGCTCACGCGCGCGGCGGACGGCTCCAGGATCTCGACCGCGTTACCTCGCCAGAATCGATCGCGTTCGGTGCCTTCGGTGATCTCCACGACCGCACGCTCACCCGGCAGCGCATGGCGTACGAAGACCACGCGGTCTCGAAGCGTTCGTGACCCCTCGACGGAATCTTGTGACTCCTCGACGCGGGCGACGCAGTGGCCACCGTGCGCCACCGGGCCGACCACGACCTCGAAACGCTGCCCGACTGCGGAGGCACCCCGTGGCCGCCGAGGACGGTTGCGTCGCGCCACGCTCAGTCCTGACCCCGCCAGGTCGCGGTCTGGCCCTCGTCATCCACGACCCGCCCGCGACGCAGATCGCCCGCGCGCGCACGCGTGTCGGCGTTGAGTTCGCGCTCGTGCGCGAGCACCGACGAGGCCAACTGGTAGGGCACCGAAATCATCATCACGCCGGGCGTGAACAGCAGCCGAGTCTTCAGCCGCAGAGCCGTCTGGTTGTGCAGCAACTGCTCCCACCAGCGCCCCACGACGTACTCCGGGATGTAGACGGCGACCACCCCGCGAGGGCTCGCCTTCCTGATCTCCGAGGCGTAGTCCACGATCGGGCGTACGACCTCGCGATAGGGCGAGTAGAGCACCTTGAGCGGCACGTCGATGTTCCGGTCGTCCCATTCCTCCAGCAGCCGATCGGTCTGGCCTTGATCGATGGAGACGTAGACGCCCTCCAAGATGTTGGGGCGCGCTGCCTTGGCGAAGGCCAGGGCCCGCAGCGTCGGCTTGTGCAACTTGGAGACCAGGACGATCGCATGTACGCGCGTCGGCAGCACCTTGTCCTGCTCGTCTGCGGCCAACTCGAGTTCGACGGCGTCATAGTGACGCCGGATGGCTTTCATGATCGCGAAGAAGACGATCATCGCGAGGATCGCGATCCACGCTCCGGCCAGGAACTTCGTGAGCAGCACGATCACCAGCACCACGCTGGTCATGCCCAGACCGAAGGCATTGATCGCCCGCGAGCGCAGCATCCGGGCGCGCTCGGCCGGATCGTTCACCGATCGCAGGTTCCGGGTCCAGTGCCGGATCATGCCAAGTTGGCTGAGGGTGAAGGAGACGAAGACTCCGATGATGTAGAGCTGGATCAGTTTGGTGGTCTGGGCGTCGAAGGCATAGATGAGGATGATCGCCATCACGGCCAGGAAGAGGATGCCGTTGCTGTACGCCAACCGGTCACCGCGCGACGCCAGCGACCGGGGGGCGAAGCCGTCCTTGGCCAGGATCGAGCCGAGCACCGGGAAGCCGTTGAACGCGGTGTTGGCGGCCAGCACCAAGATGATGCCGGTCATGGCCACGACGAAGTAGAAGCCGGGCGGGAAGTCCGCGAAGACCGCCTTCGACAGTTGGGCCATCACGGGGTGCTGGTCGAAACCCTCGGGCATCGGGTTGCCGTTGGCGTCGCGCAATCGCTCCAGCTCGTGCGGGTCGACGTAGCGAAGCCCCATCTCGCGCGCGAGCAGGATGATGCTCATCAACATCGTGATCGCGATGCTGCCCAGCAGGAGCAGGGTCGTCGCGGCGTTCTTGGACTTGGGCCGTTTGAACGCAGGCACGCCGTTGGAGATCGCCTCGACTCCCGTCAGGGCGGCACACCCGGACGAGAAGGCCCGCGCCAACAAGAAGACCAGCGCGATCTGGGTGATCTCGTTTTCGCCGAACCCCGGCGTCGGCACGATCTGCCATTGCGCGCTCTCGACCTTTCCGAGGTGGCCGGTGAAGTATTGGAAGGCACCCACGGCGGACATGCCGAGCACACCGATCATGAAGCCGTATGTCGGGATGGCGAAGAAGCTGCCACTCTCGCGTACGCCTCGAAGGTTCATCGCGGCGAGCAGCAACACCAAGACGATGGCGACCGTCGCCTCGTGTCCGATCAGCGAGGGGATCGCCGCCGCGGCGTTCTGAACCCCGGACGAGATCGACACCGCGACGGTCAGCACGTAGTCGACCAGCAACGCCGAGGCGACCGTGACCCCGGCCGTCTCACCGAGGTTGACCGTGGCGACCTCGTAGTCGCCGCCACCGCTGGGGTAGGCATGCACGTTCTGGCGGTACGACGCCACGACCGTGAGCATCACCAGCGCGACCGCGAGGCCGATCTTCCAGGAGAACGCGTACGCAGAGGCGCCCGCCACGGACAGCATGATGAAGACTTCGTCGGGGGCGTACGCGACCGACGAGAGCGCGTCACTGGCGAAGACCGGTAGCGCGATCCGCTTCGGCAGAAGCGTCTCCCCCAACTGCTCGTTGCGAAGCTTGCGGCCTAACAGGATCCGCTTGGAAACATCGCCGACACCCACGGCAGACGAGATTAGACCCTCACCGGCGCTTCCCACACACGGACTGGGATAACGTTTCAGCGTGCACGTCGTGATCATGGGCTGCGGCCGCGTCGGTTCGAATCTCGCTCGCAGTCTGGAGGACCGCAATCACACCGTCTCGGTGATCGACAGCGAGCCCGATTCGTTCCGCCGACTCGGTCCCACGTTCAACGGCGACAAGGTCACCGGATATGGCTTCGACCAGTCGGTGTTGGAGAAGGCCGGGATCCGGCGCGCGGACGCGTTCGCGGCCGTGTCCAACGGAGATAACTCCAACATCATCGCGGCGCGCGTGGCGCGCGAGACATTCGGCCTGCAGCAGGTGGTCGCACGTATCTACGACCCCGGCCGGGCAGAGGTCTACCAACGCCTGGGAATCACCACCGTCGCCACGGTGCGCTGGACCTCGGATCAGATCCTGCGTCGCATCCTGCCCGCGGGCGCCGAGCCGGACTTCCGCGATCCGTCCGGGACGATTCGCGTCGATCAGGTGCCCTGTCCCGAGAACTGGGTCGGGCACCGCACCATCCACTTCCAGGAGCAGAGTCGCAGTCGGATCGCGTGGATCGACCGTCTCGGCGAGGGCATGCTGCCCAACCGCGACACCGTGCTCCAAGAAGGCGACCTCATGCACCTGGTGATGCGCGAGGAGACTGCCGTACACACCTACGACGTCATCGCCGCCGGACCCGAGGAGGCCTGATGCGAGTCGCCATTGCCGGTGCCGGAGCGGTCGGTCGCTCCATCGCCCGCGAGTTGATCCTCAACGGACATTCCGTCCTGCTCATCGACAAGAACGCCACGGCCATCAAGCCCGACCGGGTGCCGGATGCCGAATGGCTGCTCGCCGACTCCTGCGAACTCTCCTCGCTGGAGGAGGCCCGCCTAGACCGGTGCGACGTGGTCATTGCCGCCACCGGCGACGACAAGGCCAACCTGGTCACCTCGTTGCTCGCCAAGACCGAGTTCGGGGTCCCCCGCACCGTCGGTCGGGTCAACCACCCCAACAACGAGTGGCTCTTCACCGAGGCATGGGGCGTCGACGTCAACGTGTCGACGCCGCGGATCATGGCGGCGCTGGTCGAGGAGGCCGTCACGGTCGGCGACCTGGTCCGCCTGTTCACCTTCAGCCAAGGAAACGCCAACCTGGTCGAGATCACCCTTCCCGGCCGAGTCGCCGCACGTCGGCAAGCCGGCCGGTTTGATCCCCTTCCCCGAGAACTGCGCGCTGGTCACGATCCTGCGCGACGGGCAGGTCTACGTTCCCGACGCGGAACAACCGTTGGAGTCCGGGGACGAACTGCTGTTCGTGGTACCCGCCGAGGTCGAGGACCAACTGCAAGCGGTCTTGTCTCCGCGCGGCTGATCAGGCCGGCTCGACCGGAGTCACCACCCGAGGCGTGATCGGCGTGTGGTTGCGTCCCAGCAGCCACACCATGGCGGCCAGCGTCGCGAGTTGCAGTGGCCACCCCAGCGCGATCTTCAAGGTGCCGAGCAGTGCCACGACGGTGTCCGGATCGATCACCTCTCGCTTGCCGGCCAGCCACAGCGGCGCCTGCAGCGCCACTCGCAGCAAGCACGGCACGGCGAGCAGCCAGGTCAACTTGGTACACAGGCGTACGACCGGTCGGTCCTCATGCCAGGCGGTCGGATCGCCGGTGACACTGCCGACCATGAACCCCACCAGCGGCCAGGTGGTCAGACAACTGATCGCCATCAGCACGGCGTAACCGGCGTTGTAGAGGATGCCGGGCAGGAAGTACGCCAGGGCTTGCTCGTCCGCACTCGCGCCACCTCGCGCCGACATCGCGACGAAGGCCCAGCCGATGCCGATCCCGAAGACGGCATTCAGCACGAACTGCGCCGACGAGCGCTGCACCAACCGAACCGCGAGCAGGACGAGGGCAGCACCGAGGGAGATCCCGAGGGCCAGGTTGAGGTGCTTGGTCGTCAGCCAGGTCGCCGTGAACAGCACGGTGGGGACGGCCGCTTCGAGCATGCCGCGGCGACCCCCGAGTGCCTGGGAGAGTTGCTTGCGGACCAGCGCCTCGACGGTGTCGACGATGGGTGCGGATTCGGGCTGCGACGTCACGAGACGAGCTCGTAGCGGGGGTTGAAGATCACCCGCGCGCGGTGCTGGACGCCGATCCGCCCTCGCACGCGGATGGCGCGCCCGGGCACGATCCCCGCGATCCGTCGACGGCCGAGCCAGACCAACGTGATGGCGCCCGTCCCGTCGTACAACTCGGCTTCGAGTGCGGGCACGCCACCTCGCGGGCGCAACGTGACTGTGCGCAGCGTGCCCTGGATCTGGACCGGCACTCTGTCCTGGGCCAGCGCCACGGGCGTGTTGCCGCCGTCCTGATGGTCCATGCGCAGGTCACGGTCGTGCTGTTCGGCGCTGTTGGCCCACCGGCTGATCGTCGCGCGCAGGCGGCTCTTGGTCGGCATGGCGGAATCGTAGTTGCCTTGCGTCAGGATGTCGGGCGCGCGGAGTCGGGAAGGACGACCGGCAACGCCTCGCCGACCGGCATCGCCTCCTTGCCGCGGTGCACGATCACGTTGTCGAGCACCGCGAGCCAGTCCTGCGCCGCGGTCTCGTCCATGGCGGGCGCACCGAGGAACGACGCGCGCAGGAACCAACGCGGACCGTTGATGCCCAGCATCCGTGAGCGCTGCTCGCCCACGCGACCGTCGGGGAGTTGGACCTGGAGTCGCACGTTCAACTCGGTCCCGTGCGGGCCTTCCTGTTCGGCGGACTCACCACCACGGCTCTCGATGTCGGCCACGATCTCCGGCCGGACGTCGTCCCAGAGGTCGCCGGATCGGGGTGCCGCGAAGGCGCGCAACTCCAGCGCACCGTCCGGTCCGATCACCATGATCGACTCCACGGCCCCGGTGTTCTCGTCGACACGCAACTGCACCTCGCGCCCCTCGGGCGGCAGGATCCACAGCGAGCCGAGGTCGGCGTACGACCCCTCCTCCAGGTGCACATCCGCACTGTCGTGCGGGCCACCCTTCAACTCGTCGGCGGTGGTGACCGCGGGAGCCTCCGGCTCGGCCGATGCGGGGGCGGACTTGCGACGGAACTTCACTGCTCTTCTCCTCAAACTCTGTTGCGGGCGATCGGCTACGCCGACTCGAACCCGCCCGTAGAACCGTATCCGCCCGCACCTCGCGACGAGTCCGGCAGGTCGTCCACGGCGATGAACGCGGCGCGTTCGAAACGTTGGATCACCAACTGCGCGATCCGATCACCACGACTCAACTGCACCGACTCCGTGCGGTCATGGTTGATCAGCAGCACCTTGATCTCGCCCCGATAGCCCGCGTCCACGGTTCCCGGCGTGTTCACGATCGAGATTCCGTGTCGCGCCGCCAAGCCCGAACGCGGATGGATCAGCGCCACGTAGCCCTCCGGCAAAGCAATCGCGATACCCGTCGGAATCAGAGCCCGCTCGCCGGGAGCCAGATCGATATCGATCGTCGTCACCAGGTCTGCACCCGCGTCACCGGGATGGGCGTACGACGGCAACGGCAGGTCTGGATCGAGTCGCCGGACCAGGATCTGCAGATCCGCGGCGGTCACGCTGTCAGGCACGTTGATCGACCCTACCCGCATACCACCGCGACACCGCGACCTACGATGACGGCCGTGACCTACGACGAGCGGCTCTCCGTCCCCCTGCGGTGGTGGGTCCAGGGCACGATGCTGGTCGCGAGCCTGTGGCTGGCGGTCATCGTGGCCATGCCCCTCACGGCCGCCTGGGTCGTCAGCGCGATCGCCCTGGCCCTGTTGAGCGCGCTGTTCTTGGCGTACGGCGCTGCGCGTGTCCGGGTCGCGGACGGTGTGCTGAGTGCCGGTCAGGCCCGCATCGAGGTCCGCTTCCTCGGCGAGCCCGAAACCTTGGACGCGCACGAGGCTCGGTTGGCAGCCGGACGCGACGCTGATGCGCGGGCGTACTTCCTGCTGCGCCCCTACCTCAAGCGTGCGGTGCGGATCCCGCTGGAGGACCCGGCCGATCCCACGCCCTATTGGTTGATCAATACTCGACGTCCCGACCGCCTGGCAGCCGCGATCACCGAGGCGAAAGCCCCTACTCGCCCCTGACCTCGCCGCGAGGCTGTGGTTAGGGTTTCTCCATTCGCATTCCTTCAGGAGGTCAGCGACACATGGCAGGTTCGAGTTCCAAGATCTGGACCATCTTCTCGATGGCGGCTGCCCTCGGTGCGGCCGCGGTCGCCAAGAAGGGCGTGAACACGTCGTGGCGGATGGCCACCGGCAAGAATCCTCCGGCGAATCCGGCGGACCCGGATGTGGACGTCTGGGAGGCGGTCGCGTGGGCGGCCCTGTCGGGCACCTTGATCGCGATCGCGCGGATGATGGCCACGCGCAAGGCGGCGCGCTATTACGAGAAGTCCACCGGACACCTGCCGGCCGAACTCAAGAAGGACTCCCAGGACAAGGACTCCGCAGAGCCCGCGACGTCCTGATCAGGCCTCAGATGCAGTCGCGGCAGATGAGCTTCTTCTCGTCTGCCAGTTGACTGCGGTGGTGCACCAGGAAGCAGCTCATGCAGGTGAACTCGTCCTCCTGCTTGGGCTTCACCTCGACCGCGAGTTCCTCGTGGGAGAGGTCGGCGCCGGGGAGCTCGAATGACTCGGCCGCCTCGGCCTCGTCCTCGTCCACCTTGCCGGAATTCTTGTCATGCCGGCGCGCCTTGAGCTCTTCGATGCTCTCTTCGTTCTGCTCTTCCTCGGTCTTGCGAGGGGCGTCGTAATCGGTAGCCATAACAAGTCTCCTGAAAAGCGTCTTCTGCCGGGCCAGCGCGCCAGATTGTGCACCATCACCCGCGGTCTGTGCACGGGGGGCTCGCCGCACGCTGTCCAGCACGCAACAGATCCGGGCAGTTTCCTATTCCGTCGCCACGGCGTGGGCGGGCAGCGCGCCCGCCTCGACCAGTGCGTCGACGAGGTCGTCGAAGCCGTTCGCGGGGCCGGCGATCAGCAGGTCCTGACCGCCGCGGCCCGTGGTGAGCAGGGTCCTGCCGCCGGCTTCACGCACCACGAGTCCGGCCGCCGCGTGGTCCCAGTCGTGCACACCTTCCTCGAAG
This sequence comes from Nocardioides sp., assembly GCA_037045645.1. Lineage (NCBI taxonomy): Bacteria > Bacillati > Actinomycetota > Actinomycetes > Propionibacteriales > Nocardioidaceae > Nocardioides > Nocardioides sp. Next base: position 1,275,374 of record JBAOIH010000001.1, on the reverse strand, counting down.
TAGCCGTCGAAGACGCCCTTGGCGAGCAGACACAGATCCAACGCACACGACCCGAGTCGGCGGATGTCGCGTACGAGCGGCAGGAGACGAGCGATCGCCGACGCCTGCACCTGACGCAGGTCCTGGCTGTAGCCGAAGCCGGTCGCGATCAGGCGCATCGACAGCGGGCCCACCTCGCTGACCGCCAAGTCACGCCCATCGCAGCGGGCGCCACCGCCGAGCGTTGCCTCGTACGTCTGCCCTGTCGCGGCGTTGACGACGACCCCTGCAACGACCTGTTCGCCCTGGTGGGCGGCGATCGAGACGGCGTACTGCGGGAGGTCGTAGAGATAGTTCACGGTGCCGTCGATCGGGTCGACGATCCAGGTCACGCCGGACTCCCCGGACTCGACACCACCCTCCTCGCCCAAGAAGCCATCGCCTGGACGTGCCGTGAGCAGCAGGCGCCGGATCATCGCTTCGGTCGCGGTGTCGACGGCCGTGACGATGTCGATCGGCGAAGACTTGGTGTCGGCGACCTCGACCGGACGCGTACGCTGCTCGGCGACGAAGACCGCGGCCTGTTGTGCCACGTCCCTCGCCAAGGCGAGCAGTTCGCCGGGATCGGCGGGGTTCACTCCGACGCCTCGCACTGACCCAACGTAGGCAGGTCCGCGCGCGGGTTGGGGCAGCAGCCGGGACGACAAAGGTCGGGATAGGCCCCGAGGTCGCCTACGGCCGAGCGTTCGGGCGACTCGCCCCGCTCGGTGGCCGCGCGCTCCAGCAGCAGGTCTCGTACGACTGCCACGAAGCGTGGGTCCACGCCGGGGGTCCCGGCCCGCCGCGCGACGATGCCGAGACGCTCGGCGGTCGCGATCGCCTCAGTGTCGAGGTCCCACACGACCTCCATGTGATCGGAGACGAATCCGATCGGGATGATGACCACCGCGCGGACACCCCCGCCCGCCAGGGCCTCCAGGTGATCGTTCACGTCAGGTTCCAGCCAGGGCATCCGCGGGTCGCCAGAGCGCGAGCAATAGACCAGGTGATCGAGACGGCGTACGCCCGACTCGTCGCGGACTCGCTGCGCCACGACGCGGACCGCGTCGCGGTGTTGACGGACGTACGCGCCACCTTCCGGGCCGCTGCCGTCGTTCATCGAGTCGGGGATCGAATGGGTGACGAACACCAGATGAGCCTCGTCGCGCAGCTCCTCGGGAAGTTCTCCAAGCGCGGCAAGGGTCGAGGAGACGAAGGGCTCCAGGAATCCGGGGTGGTTGCAGTACGCCCGCAAGCGGTCGAGCCTGGGCGCGCCCTCGACGCGGGCGGTCGCCTCGAAGAGGTTCTCGCGATATTGGCGGCATCCCGAATACGACGAGTAGGCCGACGTCAGGAAGCAGGCCGCGCGCGTGACGCCGTCCGCGCGCATCTGCTCGATCGTGTCAGCAAGGTAGGGGTCCCAGTTGCGGTTGCCCCAATAGAGCGGCAGATCAAGTCCGGCCGCCGCGAAATCCTCCCGGATCGCCGCCAGGAATGCTCGGTTCTGGTCATTGATCGGAGACTTCCCACCGAAGTGGAAATAGTGCTCTCCGACCTGCTCCAGTCGTTCTCGCGGAATCCCGCGACCCCGGGTGACGTTCTCCAGGAACGGCACTACGTCCTCGGTCTGCTCCGGGCCTCCGAAGGAGACCAATAGAAGCGCGTCGTACGGTCGCGGATCAGGTGTCGCCATGCTCGTCATGGTAGGAGTTCCCACATGCTCGCGAACTACCGCCACGTCCTCTCCACCACGGGTGCGGCGAAGTTCTCGACAACCGGCCTGGTGGCGCGGCTGCCGATGGCCATGTTCGGCCTTGGCATCGTGCTGCTGGTCTCCGAAGTGACCGGGTCGTACGGCCTCGCGGGCGCGATCAGTGCGACCTATCTGATCGCCAACGCCGCAGGAGCCGTCCCGATCGGACGGCTGATGGACGCGCTCGGGCAGGACAAGGTTCTCTCGATCACCGTCACGGCCTGCTCGCTGGCGATGGGTGGGCTGATCGCCGCCGTCTGGCAGGAGTCTCCGCTGTGGGTCGTCTTTGCCTGCGCCGCTGTGGGCGGGCTGACCTTCCCGCCCCTCGGCACCTGCATCCGCGCACGCTGGTCCCACGTGCTCGACAACCCGCACCAGATCCAGACCGCGTACGCACTCGAAGGCGTCTTCGACGAGGTCGTCTTCATCCTCGGGCCGATCCTGGTCACGGTGCTGGCAACGTCGGTGCATCCACTAGCCGGACTCGGTACGGCGATCGTGGCGGGCCTGCTCGGCACACTACTGCTCGCGGCACAGCGCTCCACCCAGCCTGTTCCCGGCGTACACCAAGACCAAAGCGGGCCCCGCCCCGCGTTGCCGTGGGGCACCCTGATCCCGCTGACTCTGGTCTCCCTGATGCTGGGGTCCTTCTTCGGCTCAGCCGAAGTGGCCGCGGTCGCGTTTGCCGAAGAACAGGGCAACAAGGGCGCCTCCGGCTATCTGCTCGCGCTCTGGGCGCTGGGCTCCTTGTGCGCCGGTGTGATCTCAGGAGCGATCCGGTGGCGCCGAGGGCCTGAGTTCCGCGTCAAGGTCGGCGCAGTTGCGCTGATCCTGGTGATGTTGCCGATGCCGTTCTTGTCCTCGCTGCCCCCGATGGGGTTGGCCCTGCTCATCGCCGGGTTCGGCATCGCCCCCACGATGATCGCGGTGCTCACCTTGACCGAGCAGCGCGTCCCGTCAGCTCGCCTGACCGAAGGCATGGCGCTGGTCCACACCGGCATCGTGGCCGGGGTCGCGCCGGGGGCAACGCTGGCAGGCGTCATCATCGACGCGCACGGCGCAAACTCGGCATTCCTCGTGACGATCGCCGGCGCCTGCTTCGCTGCCCTCGTCGCCCAGGCCCTCCCGCGAGCCGCACCGGATCGACACGGCGCGCTGGCGTAGGCTCACGTCAATCAGGAATCGGCACGTCAGCGTGCTCTTCGACACCCGTCATCCGAATCAGGAGCCGTCCTCCTTATGGTCCACCTCACGCTCGTCGGGCTGAGTGGGGACGGCAGACGCTTGCTCCTGGTCGATGACGCCGGAGCAGAATTCACCCTCGATGCCAACGCATCGCTTCGCGCCGCGCTGCGCGGTGACCACACCCGACTCGGTCAGCTGGAGATTCACATGGAAAGCGCACTTCGCCCCCGCGACATCCAGATGCGGATCCGCGCCGGAGAGACACCCGAGGCGGTCGCCGCGGCGGCACAGACCACCGTGGAGAAGATCATGCCGTTCGCGGCTCCGGTGCTCGCCGAACGCGAGCACATCGCCGAGCGCGCGCAGCGCGCGTCCGTACGCCGTCGCAGCGACGCCGCCGGTTCGACCGGCACCGGCTCGACGGGCACCGCGCGTACGCTCGGCGACACCGTCGCCACCCACCTCAGCGACCTCAACCTCACCTCCGATTCAGTCCGCTGGGATTCCTTCCGGCGCGAGGACGGTCGTTGGACCCTCACCGGTGAGATCCACGCGGGCAAACGCAAGGGCACCGCGAGGTTCACCTTCGATGCGCCGGGCAACTTCGTGACCGCCGACAACGACGATGCACGCTGGCTGTTGGGTGAGGAGACCAAGCCCGCTGCGACCAGCAAGTCGGCCAGGAGCGAACGCCGGCTCGCGGCTGTCGTCTCCGAGGACGAACTCCCGCTGGGCGGCGCAATCGGCGCGCTGGGCGATGACGCGATCCAGTTGGTCAGCGAGGAGCCGCCCGCCCCGCCGCCCGCTGACACTCGTCGTGAGAGCGACTCCCGAGACGACGTCGCGGCTACCGCCGACCTGAGCGACACCGCCGCGCGGATCCGCGAGACCGTACGCCGCGACGAACCCGCCGACCGCGAGCAGGGCGGCTCCTTCTTCGACGCCGTCTTCTCGCGGGCGGAGGAGGACGAGCGCGTCGACGGTGCCGCCGCGGTGACCGACATTCCCGTACGGCGCGACCAGGGCGCGGAGACTGACGCGCCCACGCCGGACACGGCTGCTCCTGACTCTGGGCTCGATTCTGGGCTCGATTCTGGGCCTGATTCTGGGCCGGAGCCCGCACCTCGGCCGCGTCGCAAGGGCGCACGCGCCTCGGTGCCGAGTTGGGACGAGATCATGTTCGGCAGCGGGCCGAACAAGGACTGACCCGACAACAGGCTGGTTCAGCCTCGCTCCACCGGCCGTCGGGGATCGGTGATCCAACCCGACCAACTCCCGGGATAGAGGGCAGCGCGTACGCCTGCGAGTTCCATCGCCAACACGTCGTGGGCGGCCGTGACCCCGGAACCGCAGTACGCCGCGACATCCGCCCCCTCCACGGCGCCCACCCGGGCATAGACCGCGCGGAGACGTTCGGGGTCCTGGAACCGGCCGGACTCGTCCAGGTTGAGGCCGGTCGGCACGTTGACAGCGCCCGGAATATGGCCGGCGACCGGATCCACGGGTTCCTCCGCCCCGCGGAAGCGCTCGGGTGCTCGCGCATCCACCAGCACACTCACCGCCGGCACGGCATCCGCCTCGACCACGGGCATGGCTCCAGGGCGCGCCCGGAAGTCCCCCTCGACAGGTTTCGCCGAGTCGCCGGGCTCCACGGCTCCACCCGACAGTCTCCACGCGGACCAACCGCCGTCGAGCACCCGTACGTCCGGATGCCCGTGGAAGCGCAACAACCACCACGCCCTGGCCGCTGCTCGGCTCCCCCAGTCGTCATAGACCACCACGGGACGGTCCTGGCCCACGCCCCAACCGCGTGCCGCGGCTTCGAAGCCGAGGGTGTCAGGCAGCGGGTGGCGACCGCCCACGCCGGGTGGGTCGGCCAGATCACGATCGAGGTCCACATACGACGCGCCTGGGATATGCCCGGCCGCGAACTCGGCTGCGCCCGGCGGTCCGCCCAGGCGATACCGCACGTCGAGGATCGTGACGTCCTCACTGCACCGATGCAGTTGCGCCACGTCGATCAAGAGCTCTGCTCACAGGCGCAACCTAGTCTGTGCGTGCCGACCGCCGAAGGTGTGAAAAGATCGGCGCACGATGGCTGAGTTGCACTTCTTCACCGGCACGATGGACTCGGGCAAGAGCACGCTCGCCCTCCAGACCAACCACAACCATGCCGCACGCGGGCTGGTGGGACGGATCTTCACGACTCACGACCGCGCGGGTGAGGCGACCATCTCAAGCCGTCTCGGGCTCACCCACGACGCGCTTGAGGTCACTGAGGACTTCGACTTCTGGAAGTACGTCGTCCTCGAGCTCACCCAGGGCGGTCGCCTCGACTATCTGATCTGCGACGAGGCGCAGTTCTACACCTGCGAGCAGATCGACCAACTCGCCAAGATCGTCGACGAACTGCAACTCGACGTGTTCGCCTTCGGCATCCTCACCGACTTCCGGTCCGTGTTGTTCCCCGGCTCGGCACGCCTGGTCGAGCTGGCCGACCGGATGAACGTGCTCCAGGTCGAGGCGCTGTGCTGGTGCGGCAAACGGGCCACCCACAACGCGCGTACGGAGGACGGCGTGATGGTCGTGGAGGGTGAGGTGATCGTGGTCGGCGACGTCGACGGTCCCGACGGTCCCCCGGCCGAGGTGGCGTACGAGGTGCTGTGCCGCCAACACCACCGCCGGCGGCTCACGGCCGCCCGGGCCAAGGCGGTCAGTCTGGCCCCGGAGCCGCTCCCCTTCGGTTGAGTTCCCCCTCCCTACCCGTTGAGTTGCGTCTCCCTGGCCGTTGAGTTCGGACTGCCGGGTGATCAGCTCCACTCAGCGGCACGGGTCGCGAGAAGATCACGTACGAGATCGTCTGGCAGTGGATCGTCGACGGTGAAATGCAACGCACTCTTGGTCTGCTTGCGTCCCTGGGTCTGCTCGGCCACCGTCGACAGGGTGGTGCCACTGTGCGGATACCAGCTCATGAAGCCCTGGTGGCTCAAGAAGCCACCGATCGCATGGCCGTCCACCACGAAGGTGGGCATCCCATAGCTGACCTTCTCGGTGACCGTGGGATAGGCCTCGTAGACCACGTCGCGGAGGTGCCGCAGCACTGCGGCGCGGTCCTCCGGCAGGTCTCGCAGATAGTCCTCCACCGGGGTCACAGACTCGCTCATGTACGCATCGTGACATGAACCCCGGGCCGACCCACGCGGGTGCCCGACGCTTCACCCCACCAACAGAGGGATGTTCATCTCGTCGGGCGTCAAGGAGCCGTGCAGCCCCACCAGTCGTGTCTCGTAGGGGAAGTCAGCAGACGAGAACACCCCGAAATCGTCGTGCGCGGCCACGACCACGTCGCCCAGCCGGGGCAGCACCAGCGGGTCGACGGCGCCGAACCAGCCGCGGCCGATCGCCTCGTCCCGGGTCAGTACGGATGCTCGCTCGCCCACGATCGAGCGCCACGTCGCGAGCACGTCGTCGGCAGCACCAGCGCGGCAGTACAGGTGCCGGAACCGGGCTTCGCCTCCGAAGACGGCGATGCCGTCTCGCAGTTCAGGCACCGCATCGACGTCCAGTCGAGCCGACGCGGGCGAGTCCACCATGCCGTGGTCGGCCACGACGACGAGCCGAGTCGAGTCCGGCAGGGACTCTCGCAGTTGCTCGGCCTCGGCATCGACCATCGCGAGTTGCTGCAGCCACGGCGTCGAGGCCACGCCGAAGCGGTGACCGGTCCAGTCGAGGTCGGGCTCGTAGACATAACACAGCGAGCCACGCTGGGAGGAGGCCGCAACCGTGGCTGCGATCCGTTCACCGACGCGGTCCGCCCCGACGTACGCGGCCCCTCGTTGCGACGCGACCGTCAGGCCGCTGTTATGGAACTCGCGTTTGTTGATCGTCGTGGTCGTCACTCCGGCCGCCCGCAACGCCATGAAGACCGTGTCGTGCGGCTGCCACTCCTGCGGATCGACGCGCGAGTCCCACTGCAACGCGTTCAGCAGCCGATCCGTCCCCGGCACCCGTGAGGTGAATCCGACCAACCCGTGCGCTCCCGGGGGCAGCCCGGTCCCCAGGGAGGTCAGGCTGACGGCCGTCGTCGACGGCACGCCACAGGTCAGCGGCGCGGAGGCGTCGAGCAGGCTGGACAGGTAGGGCGCCGCATGGGCATAGCGCCGCAGCAGTTCGCTGCCGAGTCCGTCGACGAGGAGGACGACGTACGACGGGGCAGGCGGCAGGTCGAGGCGCGCCGATGCGCTCTCGGCCGAGGACCCGACCGACGCCCCGAGTGCACGCCCAACCGCGGGCAGCACGTCGGCGAGCGTGTGAGAGCCGTACGCCGGCTCGACGAACGTCATCGGCCTCGGGTCCGCGCGGCCAGCGCGTCCGCGAAACCGAGCAACGACGCGACTGCGTCCGCGCCGTCGGCCGCCGCGGAGATTCGCAGCGTGAAGTCATCACCGGCCAACGTGCCGGTGTAACCGTGATCGGCCGCGCATTCGGGATCCGAACAACCGGCTGGTTCGAGGTCGACGCGCGAGACCCCACCCCACGAGATGGTCATCACCGCTTCGGCAGACCGCGACGCGCCCTTGACCGGGTTGGTCGTCATCCGGGTCACCACCACCGAACGCACCGAGGACAAGGCGATCGCCTCGGTCGTCGTCGACGTATAAGGCTCCGGCAGCAGGTCGTCGCCCGCATGCTCGTCGGTGTGCGCCAAGATCAGCCGCGAGGGCGTCAGCACGATCACCGATTGGTGCCGCCGCACCTCGTCGCGATCGAAGGTCGGCTCGTGATGGACGAAGTACGACGCCACGACCTCGCCGCCGATGGCCGAGCCGACTCCGTCGGCGACCACCTCCGGGTAGTAACCGGTGCGATCGATGGCTGCGCGGAGGTCGGTCGTACGGTCCAGGGGCTCTGAAGTGGAAGCGGCGGCCATGCCTGGCAGTGTGTCACGCACGCGCCCGCGACGGACCAGCCCTCTCCCCCCTCGGGTGGGGTCAGTTGGGGAGCGTGTCGCCGATCGGAGTGGTCAGGCGGCGTACGAACCAGTCGGAGCGTGGATCGACCACCGGCTCGACCCGGACCCGGGCGTTGAGGACGGCCGCCCCCTCCGCACCCACCTGCACCAACGCAAGTTCGAGTGAGCGAACCTGTGGCAGGTCGTGCTGCAGTCGAGCCACCTGCGTGATCAGCCGTTCGGCCTCGGTGACGTCGACGACCTCGGAGCCGCGATAGCCGAAGAGCAACGGCGACGACTTGATCTCGCGCACCATGTCGGCGGCATCCTGGCTCGACAGTGGCGGGATCCGATAGGACTTGTCCGCCAACAACTCGGTCAACGGCCCCGAGATGGAGAACGACACCACCGGCCCGAAAAGCGGGTCCTCGAGCGTGGTGATGGCGACCGGCACTCCCGGTGGCGCGGTCTTCTGCACGACGAATCCCGCCGATTCCGCCTCGGTGATGATCTCGGTCAGGGTCGACCATGCGGTCTCCATCTCCGCGGGTGAGTCGATGTTGCGCCAGACATGGGCCAGGTCGGGACGGTTGCGCAGTCGCTCGTGCGTCGCCTTGAGTACGACGTCCTCCCAGCCGAGTTGTTCCCCCGCCGCCAATGCCTCGTCGAGGGTGGCCACGGCGAGCGTGTCCCAGAGCGCGATGTCGTAGGTCGCAAGCAATGCTCGGCACTCGTCGGTGGTCAGATCACGACCCTCGTGCGCCGTCGACAGCACCTCGTTGATCATCCGGCGCGCAGCGGCCGGGTCGACGGTCTCATCGGGCTCGTGCGCGGTGTCGGCCGGGTTCCGCAGCCACACGGCATAGTCGACGACGCGAGCCAGCGCGCGTGACGGCGGCCTCGACACCTTGGTAGGACGGCACGGATCCGCGCCCAGCCGTGTGCCCTGCCACGTCCGGCACGCGCAGCAGTTCGGGGATGCCTTGCGAGCCGAGGAACGTCGAGACCAACGGCTTGTCGGACTGTTCACCCACGGCCGCCAACACGTTGGCGACGTCACCACCCGACACGTTGACGGCCGGGATGTAGATCGCCACGACAGCATCCACTTCGGGATCGTCGATCATCGAGTCGAGCGCGTCCTCGAACTCTTCCGCACCAGCGCTGGGCCCGAGCAGGACAGACTTGTTCACCACCAGGCCCGCCTCCGAGGCGGCGTCGGTCGCGAGCAGCGCGATCGCGTCGGAGTTCCCGACGATCGCGACCCGCCTGCCCCGCGGCAACGGCTGGTGTGCGACCAACTGAGCGACGTCGAACATCTCACTCAGCGTGTTGACCTGGATCACGCCCGCCTGACGAAACATCGCGTCCACTGCCGCCGCCGGGGCCGCGATCTTGCGGACGGCGTGACCCATCGGCACGCCCTGGGTCGTACGTCCAGATCGCACCGCGATGATCGGCTTGCGCCGCGACACACGACGCGCGATCCGCGAGAACTTGCGGGGGTTGCCGATGGACTCCAGGTAGAGCAGGACGACCTCGGTCGCCTCATCGTCCTCCCAATACTGCAAGAGGTCGTTGCCCGACAGGTCGGCGCGGTTGCCCGCGCTGACGAAGGTCGAAAGACCGAGCCCGCGGTCGTAGACCCGTTGGAGGATCGCGCTGCCCAACGCCCCCGACTGGCAGAAGAAGCCTGCCCGACCACGAGGCGGCATGATCGGCGAGAGCGAGGCGTTGAGCCGCGACTCGACAGCGGTGTTGATCAGGCCGAGGCAGTTGGGACCGATCAACCGCAGACCGTACGACCGCGCGAGGCCGACCAGACGGCGCTGGCGTTGCCGGCCCTCCTCGCCGGTCTCGGCGAAGCCCGACGAGATCACGATCAGCCCGTGCACACCCTTGGCGGCACAGTCGAGCACGACGTCCTGCACGTTCTCGGCCGGCACCGCGACGACCGCGACATCGACGTGACCGGGGATGTCGGCGACGGTGGCGTACGCGGGCAGCCCCGACACCGGCGTCGCCGACGGATTCACCACGTACACCTCACCGGTGTAGTCCCCCAGCACCAGGTTGCGTACGAGGGCCTGCCCAACCGAGTCCGCCCTCCGGCTCGCGCCGATGACGGCCACGGAGCGCGCGTTCACGAAGCGGTCCAGCGACGCCGCGTCGGCGCGGTGCTCGCGCTGCTCCATCACCCCGATCGCGGTGTCGGTCGGATCGATCGAGAACTCCAACGAGATCACGCCGTCCCCGAAACCACTGGTCACCGAATAGCCGGCATCCTTGAAGGTCCGGATCATCGCCTGGTTCTCGGGCAACACCTCGGCGACGAAGCGTTCCATCCCACGCTCACGGCCCGCTTGGGCGAGGTGCTCGAGCAGCAACTGGCCGATCCCTCGGCCCTGATGGGAGTCCTGGACCAGGAACGCCACCTCGGCCTCGCCCGGCGTCACCTGCTCATAACGCCCGACCCCGATCATCTCGCCGCCCAGCAGCATGATCAGGGCCACCCGTTCGCGGTGGTCCACGTGGGTGAAACGGTAGCGATCCTTGGCGGAGAGTTCAGGCATCGGCGCGAAGAAGCGGAAGTACTTCGAACGGTCGGACACCCGGGCGTACATGGCGACGAGGAGTGCTTCGTCGTCGGGCCGGATGGGGCGGATATGCGCGACGCCGCCGTCGCGCAGCAAGACGTCGGCCTCCCAGTGCCGAGGTGTCTCTACCAGGTCGTCGCCACCCTCGGGACTCGTCATGCGATCAGCGTATCCATGCCTGGCGGGTGTCGCGCGCAACGGTGTCGGGGCGTCCGTAGACAATGGTCGGCATGGCTCGACGCACCACCAAGGCTCCTCCCCCGGACGACTTCGAGGAGCACATCCTCGATACCGACATCCGAGACGAGATGCAGTCCTCGTTCCTGGAGTACGCCTATTCGGTCATCTACTCACGTGCACTCCCCGATGCCCGCGACGGCCTGAAACCGGTCCAGCGGCGGATCCTCTACACGATGAACGACATGGGCCTGCGCCCCGATCGCGGCCACGTGAAGAGCGCCCGCGTCGTCGGTGAGGTGATGGGTCGACTACACCCGCATGGCGACGGTGCCATCTATGACGCGCTCGTACGCCTGGCCCAGCCGTGGTCGATGCGGCTGCCCATGATCGACGGTCACGGCAACTTCGGCTCCCCCGACGACTCGCCCGCCGCGATGCGCTACACCGAATGTCGGATGGACCACCCGGCGGTCGCGATGACCGCGTCGATCGACGAGGACACCATCGACTTCAAGCCCAACTACGACAGCCGCGAATACGAGCCGACCGTGCTGCCCGCGGCCATCCCCAACCTGATCGTCAACGGTACGACCGGGATCGCGGTCGGGATGGCCACCAACATCGCCCCGCACAACCTGATCGAGGTCGTGCAAGGTCTCAAGCATCTGCTGCGCCACCCGAAGGCGACCGTGGACGACCTCATGCGATTCATCCCCGGCCCAGATCTGCCCACGGGCGGCAAGATCATCGGGCTCGACGGCGTCCGCGACGCGTACGACACCGGCCGCGGCACCTTCCGGATGCGTTCGAGTGCTCGCGTCGAGACGGTGGGTCGCCGCAAGGGCATCGTGGTGACCGAGTTGCCCTACGGCGTCGGCACCGAGCGGGTGATCGAGCGGATCAAGACCCTGGTGCAGGCCAAGAAGATCCAGGGCATCAGCGACATCAAGGACCTGACCGACCGCGAGAAGGGCCTGCACCTGGTCATCGAGGTCAAGAACAGTTTCCACCCCGAGGCCCTGCTGGAGCAGCTCTACAAGCAGACGCCGATGGAGGACTCGTTCAGCATCAACTGCGTCGCGCTCGTGGACGGGCAGCCCCACACCCTGGGTTTGCTGGAGGTGCTCGACGTCTTCTTGCGCCACCGCCTCGACGTGGTGCGCCGCCGCACGGTGTTTCGGCGTACGAAAGCCGCGGACCGGTTGCACCTCGTCGAAGGCCTCCTGCTGGCGATCCTCGATATCGACGAGGTGATCCAGTTGATCCGGTCTTCGGACAATGCCGCCGAGGCCAAACAGCGCCTGATCGCGGTGTTCGACCTCAGCGACATCCAGGCCGAATACATCCTCGACCTCGCGCTGCGACGGCTGACGAAGTTCAGCAAGATCGAGCTCGACAAGGAGAAGGCCGAACTCGAGGCCACGATCGAGGCTCTGGACGCGATCCTGGCCGACGACGCCCTGCTGCGCAAGGTCGTCGCCGACGAGCTAGACGAGGTGGCCAAGACGTTCGGGACCCCGAGGCGCACGGTGCTCCTCGAATCTGCCGGGACTGCTGCGGTCACGGCGGCGACACCCCTCGAGATCGCGGACGATCCGTGCTTCGTCTACCTGTCGTCGTCCGGCCTGCTCGCCCGTACGTCGGGTGTCGAGGCGCCCGGTCAGGGCGGCGGCCGGGCCAAGCACGATGTCGTGGTCTCCGCGGTGCGTACGACCGCCCGCTCCGACCTGGGCGCGATCACGTCGGCGGGTCGGATCCGCAGGTTCCAGGCCCTCGACATCACCGCCGTACTTCCGGCATCGGCCAACGATCCGCACCTGGCCGGTGGCATCCTCGCGACCGAGATCCTGTCCCTCGACCCCGGCGAGCGGATCCTGGCATTGACCTCGCTGCGCACGGATGGTCCCGGCCTGGCGCTCGGCACCCGCGCCGGCGTGGTCAAGCGCGTCAACCCCGAGGTGCTCAACCGCGACGAGTGGGACGTGATCGGGCTCAAGGACGGCGACGAGGTCGTCGGCGCCGTCGAACTCGCCACCGGGGCGGAGGAGTTGTGCTTCATCACCTCCGACGCACAGTTGCTGCACTTCGGTGCCTCATCCGTACGCCCGCAGGGGCGTTTGGGGGGCGGTATGGCCGGCATCAAGTTGGGAGCTGACGCGCGGGTCCTGTGGTTCGGCGCACTCGACCACGGTGTCGACGCGGTCGTGGTGACGGCGTCGGGATCCTCCACCGCCCTGCCGGGCACCGAGCCCGGCGCCGTGAAGGTCACCGCGTTCTCGCAGTATCCGGGCAAGGGGCGCGCCACGGGCGGAGTGCGGTGCCACCGCTTCCTCAAGGGCGAGGACGCTCTCGCTGACGGCGTGGGCGGGCACCGCCCCGGCCCGAGCCGCCGCGAGCAGTGGCTCACCGGTGGAACTGCCTGCACCGGACGGTCGTCGAGACGGATCCGGCCTGCCGGGGAGCCAACCGATCGCGGCGATCGCGGGACCCGTCGCTGCTTTGTCCTGCCTCGGTTCGACCGAGTCTGTGGAAGGCTGACGCCATGCAGATCACCCCGGGCCTTCGGCGGGCCGGCGCGGCGGCCCTTCTCGTACTCGCGCTCGGCGCGACGACCGGCTGCAAGAGCGGCGACGACGCCGATGCCGACCCCGCGGCCCGGCTCGCCGAAGCTCAGCAGACCCTCGACGACACGAGCGGACTCAAGATCACGCTCAGCACTCCCGGCCTGCCGGACAGCGTCGAGAACGGGATCAACAAGGCCACCGGCATCGTGACCAACGCACCCGCCTTCGAGGGCGACCTCAGCGTGAAGTACGGCGGACTCCTGGTCGACGTGCCCGTCGTGTCCACCGGCGGCGTCGTCTATGCCCAGTTGCCCTTCACCAGCGGCTACCAGGCGGTGAACCCGAAGGAGTACGGCGCTCCCGATCCGGCCGCCCTGATCTCTGCCTCCAACGGCTTCTCGTCGCTGCTCCCCGCGACCCAGGAGGTCAAGGAAGGCAAGAGCGTACGAGGCGGTGTCAACAACAAGGAGGTCCTCACCACCTTCACCGGCACCGTGCCGGGTGCGGCGATGAATAAGGTGATCCCCTCCGCAGCGGGCCAGGACTTCGCGGCCAGTTATCTGATCACCGACGAGGGCGAGTTGCGTGAAGCCACGTTCAAGGGTGTCTTCTATGCCAAGTCCGACCCGATGACCTACGTCGTGGAGTTCGAGGACTACGGCACGACCAAATCGATCGAGAAGCCAGCCGGCGCGAAGTGACCCCGTCGTGACCGCGACCGACACCGAGTCGCCCCATCGCAGCGCCCGAGCGCTGCTGACAGCGGCCTCCATCGCGGTCGCGTTCGCCGCAGCCGACACCTATGTCGTCGTCCTGGCGCTGCCCGACATGATGGCCAGCGCCGGGATCCCGATCGCCGAACTGCAGCGCGCCGCGCCGATCATCTCCGGGTTCCTGCTCGGCTATGTGGCGATGTTGCCGCTGATCGGTCGGATCGCCGATCTGCGAGGTCGGGTCCCCGTGCTGGTGGCGGCTCTGGTGATCTTCGCCGTCGGCTCGCTGCTCACCGCACTCGCGTACGACATGTCCAGCATGGTCGTGGGTCGCTTCCTGCAAGGGCTCGGGGGTGGCGGGCTCGTGCCGGCGACGCTGGCTCTGGTCGCCGACATCTACCCGGTGCAGCGTCGCGGTGTCCCCCTGGGCATCGTGTCGGCCGTCCAGGAACTCGGCTCGGTGATCGGCCCGCTCTTCGGAGCGTTGGTGCTCGCCGTTGCGCCCTGGCCGGCCATCTTCTTGATCAACGTGGCCGTCGGACTGGTGCTGGCGGCGGCGATCCGAATGCTCTCGGCACGCGAAGCCACGCCGTCCGAGCACCCACCATCGGTCGAGGGTTCCGCGTCGGTCGAGCGCCATCGAGGCCACTTCGACCTGGTCGGACTCCTCCTGGCCGGGCTCGCCGTCTCCGCTGCGGCGCTGGTGATGGTGCGACCCGCACCGATCGTGCGAGACATCACGTGGGGTCAGATCTTCATCCCGTTCGTCGGCGACGGCCGTTGGCTGACGCCGGTCGGCGCGGTCGCCATCGCCTGCGCCGTGCTGTTCCTGGTGCGATGTTCGACCGCGCGTCACCCCTTGGTCGACCTGCGCGCGTGGTCTCGCTCCGCGCGTGACGCCGACCTTCTCGGTGCACTCCTGCTCGCGGCCGCGCTGAGTGGCGTGATCTTGGCCTTCGCGACAGCCGACCCCAAGATCGAGGTGTTCAGCGACAAGGGTCTGTACTACCTGGCCGTCGCGGCGATCGCCAGCGGACTGCTGGCCTGGCACCTGGCTCGCACCGCCAACCCGCTGATCCCCCACGACGCCCTGCGCGAGACCGCCGCGTGGGGCTCAATGGTGGTGTCCTTCTTCATCGGTGCGGCCCTGATCGCGGCCCTGATCGACATTCCCCTCTTCGCCCGCACCACGATCTACCCGGACTCCCAGTTGATGGCCGCGCTGGTGCTCGTACGCTTCCTGGTCGCCTTGCCGGTCGGGGCAGTGCTGGGTGGCTATCTGACTCGCCGTCTCAGCGCGGGCGTGATCACCTGTGTCGGCATGGTGTGCGCGGCGGCTGGCTTCTTGTTGATGAGCAGGTGGGGCCTGGAGTCCCTGCACGAGCCGAGCGCGAACATCGCGCTGGTCCTCGGCGGCCTGGGCTTCGGGCTGGCGCTCGCCCCGGTCAACGCCGCAGTCCTGGCCGCCACCCGAGCAGACGTCCACGGGGTGTCCACCGCCTTGGTCGTGGTCGCGCGGATGGTGGGCATGTTGGTCGGAATCTCTGCTCTCACCACCCTCGGGCTGCGCCGCTACTACGCCGAGCAGGGCGACATCCCGCCCGTACGCGAGGTGTGCGACGGCAAGAGCAAGTGCGACGAGTTCACCCGCATGCTCAAGGTCGCGGGCATCGCCCAGGAGCAGACCGTGTTCCTCGGCGCGGCCGGCTGCGCGCTGATCGCCGGTGTGCTGGCCCTGATCGTCTTCCGGCACGCCGACACCAAGGGAGTGTCGACGTCCCAGGTGCTGCGCGCGGGCGGTTGACGGTGCGTCTGAGAGAATCCTCGACGTGGCGTACTTGATCCCGCTCTCGCTCGGGCTGGTCGCGGTGGGTCTCGTGGCAACGATCCTCGTCACGTTCCGCGCCGCGCAGGCCCGTCAGCGCGCGCTGCGCTCGCGGTTGTCCGACGTCAAGGAACTCGCCTGGAGTCACCGCGAACTCGAACCCGATCTGGCCGCCGCCCTGATCGCCCAGATCGAAGGGTTCCAGAAGCGCTCGCAGGCGACTCCTGAGATGTTCGACGCGCTCCTCGACACCGCGTGGTCGCATCGCGAAACCAGTCCCGCCCTCTCGACCATCCTGGTGGACGAGGTACGCGCAATCCAGCGCCGCGAGATCGAACCCTGACACCGGCAGGGTCCGTCGCCGGTCGCTCGACGCGACGGGCTAAATTTGCAGACATGTCAGCGTTCGACGACCTGCTCGAAGCAAACCGGGAGTACGCCGCGACGTTCACGGGCGGTGACTTCGACGGCGTAGCCCACGCGGGCGTCGCCATCGTGACCTGCATGGACTCGCGGATCGATCCGCTCCGGATGCTCGGCCTCCAACACGGCGACGCCAAGATGTTTCGCAACCCGGGTGGTCGCGTCACTCCCCAGGCCTTCGAGGCGCTGGTCCTGGCCGTTCACCTCCTGGGAGTGGATCGCATCCTGATCGTGCCGCACACCCGCTGCGCCATGGCCAGTTCGACCGAGGCACAACTGCGTCAGCGAGTCTCCGAGTCGGCAGGTGTCGATGCCTCCTGGCAGCCCTTCGACGTGGTCGACGACCAACTCCAGACGCTCACCGATGATGTACGCAAGGTCAGCACCCACCCCCTCATCAGCGGTCGTGCCACCGTGGGCGGGTTCCTCTACGACGTGGACACGGGGCTCCTCACCGAGCACGCCTGAGCCCCGACAGCCCCGACAGCACCGGCAGCACCGACAGCCCCGGGTGCGCTCCGTGCGCAACGACGTGTTCGTCGCCCACGACTCCGGTCAGGCGTCCAACGACTCCATGTCGACCTCGTAGGCACCCTGCACGATGAACTCCTTGCGTGGCGCTACTTCCGAGCCCATCAGCAGTTCGAACACCTCGGCCGCCGCGGCTCCGTCATCGACCGTCAGCCGGCGCAGGGTGCGCTGGCGCGGATCCATGGTCGTCTCGGCCAACTGGTCGGCATCCATCTCCCCCAGTCCCTTATAACGCTGGATGGGGTCCTTCCAGCGCTGGTTCTTGCGCTTCAACTCGGCCAGTCGACGCTGCAACTCGTCGTCTGAGTAGGTGTAGACGTACTTGTCCATCCCCTTCTTGGGGTTGATCAGTTCGATGCGATGCAGCGGCGGCACAGCCGAGAACACCCGACCGGCGGCCACCAGGTCCGGCATGTACTTGAAGAACAGTGTGGCCAGCAGGCAGCGGATGTGCGCGCCGTCGGAGTCGGCATCGGCCATGAAGATAACCCGGCCGTAGCGGGCGGCGTCGACATCGAACGTACGACCCGAGCCAGCGCCGACGACCTGGATGATCGAGGCACATTCGACGTTCTTGAGCATGTCGCCGACCGACGCCTTCTGGACGTTGAGGATCTTGCCTCGGATCGGCAGCAGCGCCTGATACTCGGAGTCGCGCGCCAACTTCGCCGTGCCCAACGCCGAGTCCCCCTCGACGATGAACAGTTCGGACCGATCGGTGTCGGTCGAGCGACAGTCGGCCAGCTTCGAGGGCAGCGACGACGACTCCAGCGCGTTCTTGCGGCGCTGCGTCTCCCGGTGCTGACGTGCGGCCAACCGCGTCTTGGCAGCACCTGCCACCTTCTCCATCAGCAGTTTGGCTTGCGCCTTCTCGGCCCGCTTGGTGGAGGTGAGGAAGCCCTTGAGTTCACCTGCGACCACCTTGCGTACGCCTGCTCGTACGGCGGGCGTGCCCAGGATCTCCTTGGTCTGACCCTCGAACTGCGGCTCCGCCAGACGTACGGTGACGACCGCCGTCAACCCCTCCAGGACGTCGTCCTTGATGACATCGGAATCACCGGCTTTGAGGGCCTTGCTGGCCCGCATCGCGTCGTTGAACGTCTTGGTGAGTGCGGCCTCGAAGCCCGCGACGTGAGTGCCGCCCTTCGGCGTCGCGATCACGTTCACGAACGAACGCAACTCGGTGTCGTAGCCGCTGCCCCATCGCACCGCGACATCCACCGACAGTTCGCGCTCGACCTCCTGAGGCGTCATCTGCCCCTCGGCGTCCAGCACGGGGACCGTCTCGGCGAAGGTGTCGTTGCCTTGCAGGCGCACGATGTCGGTCACCGGCTCGTCGTGGGCGAGGAACTCCACGAACTCGGCGATGCCACCCGCGTGTCGAAATGACTCCTCGAAGACCTCCGGACCGCGTTCGTCGCGGATCACGATCTCCAGACCCGGCACGATGAACGAGGTCTGCCGAGCGCGTCCCAACAGTCCTTCGATCTCGATCTTGGCGTCCTTGGTGAAGATCTGTCGATCGGGCCAGAACCGCACCCGGGTCCCCGAGCGCGTCTTGGCGACCCGTGCGCCCTTGCGCGACAGGCCGTTTCGCGCTTCGAAGTCTGCCGCCGGCCCCTCCCCTGCGAACACTCCCGAGACACCGCGCCGAAACGAGATGCCCTGCACCGCGGGCGAACGTTCGACGTCGATATCCATCCGTGCGGACAGCGCGTTGACGACCGAGAGCCCGACCCCGTGCAGACCACCGGTCGCGACATAGGAGCCACCACCGAACTTGCCGCCCGCGTGCAGTTTCGTCGCCACGACCTCCACGCCCGGAAGTCCGGTCTTGGGTTCTTTGTCGGTCGGGATGCCTCGGCCGTTGTCGTGCACCTCGATCGAGTCGTCCGCGTGCACGATCACCTCGACCCGGTCCGCCGAACCCGCGAGCGCCTCGTCCACGCCGTTGTCGATGATCTCCCAGACGCAGTGCATCAGGCCGCGGGTGTCCGTCGAACCGATGTACATGCCCGGCCGCTTGCGTACGGCCTCCAGACCCTCCAGAACCAGCAGATGGGCGGCGTTATAGCTGTTGTCGGCGATGACGAAACTCCCAGGTGAAACCGCGTGCGGTGCAGACGTGTGGAACAGGCTCCGAATCTACCCGTGGGCGGCCACGGAACTGCGTACGGCACGCGACACGCCCGACATGCGCCAGCGCGCTGCGATGACATCGCTGGCCTACCGTGAACGGACCAGGAGGCGACGACGGGTCCCGGGGTGTGGAAAACACATGGCGGGGAACCTTCGACGTGATTGGATGAGCACCTTGTGGCTCGCAGCACAGCACACGAGGGTCGGGGAGGGAATCTTTGACCCGAGGACTACGTTGTGGACGACAGAACGAGATGAAAGTGAGGCCGACGTGACCACTGCAGTTGCCCCAAGCGCAGCAGCCCTCAACGCGGGCGACCGTTGCGACCGTTGCGGAGCCCAGGCCTACCTGCGCGTCGAACTCGACGCCGGAGCCGAGTTGCTCTTCTGCGCCCACCACGCCCGCGAGCACGGCGACAAGTTGCGCCAGGTCGCGATCCGCGTGCACGACGAGACGCACAAGTTGGCGGGTCAGCCCGAGAGCTGATCCCCATCCTGGCCGGACCTTCGGCCAACGCTTCCCGGCCCCGGAAATCTCCGGGGCCGGACGCATTTGTGCCTCACGCTGCTCCGGGGGTGCGTATGGGAGGGTGTGCAGCGTGACTCTCACGGACCTCGGTGTCGGCCTTGCCATCCTGGTCGGCATCGTCGGCATCATCGTCCCGGTGCTGCCCGGCACGGTCCTGATCGGCGCGGCTCTGATCGCCTGGGCACTCGAAGTCCAGACCGCCACGGGGTGGACCGTGATGGGCCTTGGCCTCGCACTGTTGGTCATCGGCACCGTCGTGAAGTTCCTGATCCCGGGGCGCGCCATGAAGGCAGCCGTACCGAACAAGACGCTGCTGATCGGCGCGATCTTCGCGATCGCCGGCTTCTTCGTCATCCCGGTCGTGGGCCTGTTCGTCGGGTTCCCGCTCGGCGTCTATGTCGCCGAGCGGGTGCGTGTCGGCGCTGAACAGGCGTGGCCATCCACCAAGGCCGCGCTCAAGGCTGTGGGCGTGAGCATCCTGATCGAACTGATCTTCGCGGTGCTCGCCACTGTCACCTGGATCATCGGCGTCGTCCTCGTGCGATGAACTCCCACTGATGACCGCCGTCCTCCTCGCCCTGTCTGCCGCCTTCGCCTACGGTCTCGGTGACTTCTGCGGCGGCGTCGGCGCCCGGCGTACGTCCGCCTGGTCTGTGGCATTCGTCGCGCAACTCGTCGGCTCCGTCGGACTCCTCGCGGTGGCGCTGGTGCTGGGCGGCGACCCGACGACGGCCGATCACGCCTGGGGCGTGGCCGCCGGTGTCGCCAACGGCGTCGGAACCGCCTTCCTCTACCGAGGCCTCGCCTCGGGGAGGATGGGCGTGGTCGCGCCGCTCTCGGGCGTGAGCGCCGCGCTGATCCCGATCGTCGTCGGCTTCGCCTTGGGCGAGCGACCCACGGCGCTGGCCTGGGTCGGCATGGCGGTCGCAGTTCCGGCGATCTGGCTGGTCTCGCGTGAGCCGGTCGACTCCGAGACCGTCACGGAGTCGACCGGTACGGCGGTCGTGGACGGGCTCCTGGCAGGCACGGGTTTCGGCCTGCTGTTCGTCTTCCTCTCACGCATCGGTGAGGACGCGGGCCTGCTGCCCCTGGCGCTCAACCAGGCCGTGGCCGGCCTCGCCATAGTGGCGGTCGCCCAGATCGTAGGCTCCGCCTGGATTCCGCGAGACGCAGCCAGTCTCTTCGGGGTCGTCGCGGGCACCCTGGCGACGGCTGCGACCGTGGCGTTCCTCTTCGCCACCCATAGCGGGATGCTGAGCATCACCGCGGTGATCACCTCGTTGTATCCAGCGGTGACGGTGCTGCTTGCGATGTCGGTGCTGCGCGAACACGTGCACCGAGGTCAGGCGTACGGTCTGCTGCTCTGCGCGCTGTGCGTCGGGTTGGTCGCGAGTGCTCCCTCTGCTGCGCCCGCCGTCGAGGATCCTCCCCAGACCACCTCCCCCGCACGTGCGAGCACCCAGGCAGCACCGGAGAAGTCCCCCACCCCTCCACCGCGGATCACCCTGCGGGTCGTCGGCGACATCATGCTGGGCCGCGGCGTCGCGGCCGTCTCCGGTGACGACCCCGTCGCGGCGTTGCGCCCCATGGCCAGACACCTGCGCTCGGCAGATCTGACCATCGGCAACCTGGAGAGCACACTGTCCACCCGCGGCACCCCGACCCAGGGTGGCGACTCGTTCGCGGTGCCTGCCTCCGCCATCGACGGCCTGGCTGACGTGGGGATCGATGTCGTCTCGCTCGCCAACAATCACACCGGCGACTACGGCCGCCGAGCCCTGATGGACACGGTCGACGCATTCGACAAGGGGCCCGTACGCGCCTTCGGGGCCGGTCGCGACCTACGCAGCGCGAGTCGACCGGTGATCGTCACGGTCAAGGGTGTGCGGGTCGGCATCACCGGCTTCAACGCCATAGGGGAGACGCCGCGTGCGACTGCGAACTCCCCCGGTGCCCTGTCCGTACGGATGCCACCGCGCACCGGCCCGCTGCATCGAGGCGACCTGCGGCACATGGTGCGGCTCGTCCGACGCCTCGACCGACGCGCCGACATCGTGCTGGTGCTGCCGCATTGGGGCACGCAATACACCCACTCGGCGGAGCCGATCCAACGCGTGGTCGGGCGCCGGCTCATCGCTGCCGGTGCGGATCTGGTCGTGGGCGGGCATCCGCACTGGGTGCAAGGCATCGAGTCCTCTGGGCACGCGGTGTTGGCACATTCGCTGGGCAACCTCGTCTTCGACATGGATTTCATGTCGCAGACCATGGAGGGCATCACCTTGACCGCGACATTCACCGGTGCCCGACTGCGCGGCGTCCGTCTGACTCCCTATCTCCTCGATGAACGATTCGCCCCGCGGATCGCGACCGGGCCGGACCGCGCTCGCATCTTGGGCGACGTCCGTCGGCACAGCCGGGGTTGGTTCGCCACGGGCGCGGGCCTGCGTTGACCAAGACCGACCGGGTCAGCGCAGCCAGGCCAGCAGCAGTCGACCGACGCGATCGAGCTGAGCCCTGCTGACCACGTGCGGCAGGTCCTCAGCGGAGTGATAGCCCGCGTACGACGTGCCGCCCAGACGTACGCCCGGCAATCCGGCGCGCACGAAGGACCAATGGTCGCTGCTGCGCTGACCACTCTCGGCCGCGGCCGACACCCCGATCCGGTCCGCCAGCCTTAGCAGGCGACGCTGCACGGGGTCGGTCTCGCCGGCCGAACCCACCGGCACCGCGTTGCCCACACCGACGCGATCGAGCGAGACCATGGCGCGTACCGAGTCGCGTTGCAGACCGACGAGCGCGCCGACATAGGCGCGTGAACCGTAGTGATGCGCCTCGTCACCCGCGCCACGGGGTTCCTCTGCGCCGAAGGCGACCCAGACGACCGGCAGACGAGTACGCGCGGCAACCACCGCTTCGGCAGCCGCCACGAGCACCCCGATGCCCGACGCGTTGTCCTCGGCCCCCGGTGCCGTCGGCACGGTGTCGAGATGCGCCCCCACAACCAGGTACGGCCTATCCGGGTCGAACCCGGGCGGCTCTGCGATGACATTCTCGCTGTGACCAGCCGGCACCGGCACGCCCCACGAGTTCCCGGCCGGGACTCGCACCTGCTGGCGGCGCACGGCGTACCCCGCACGTGAGAGGCGCCGACTCACCAACTCGGCCGCGCGGTCGTACGCCGGACTCGTCGCCTCACGTGGGCCGATCTCGACCGCCAGCGTCCGCACCAGTGCGTACGCCACTCCCGCATCGAAGTCCTCGGATCGGACCGCCGCCGGTGGGCTCGTCGAAGCCTCGGACGGGGGCGAGTCAGGAGACGGGTCCGACGTCGCGACCGAGCCCCGTGCGCTCGGCGAGGAGGACGGCGCCGGCGTGTTGCTCTCCGGGGTCTCTCCCCCACACGCGTTCGTGGCCGCCACTGCACAGAGCAGGGCGGCCACGAGTCGCGACATGGTCTGCCTTTAGTCCAGGTAGTCGCGCAGGACTTGAGAGCGGCTCGGGTGGCGCAACTTCGACATCGTCTTGGACTCGATCTGGCGGATCCGCTCGCGGGTGACGCCGTAGACCTTGCCGATCTCGTCGAGAGTCTTCGGCTGTCCGTCGGTCAGCCCGAAGCGCATGCTGACCACTCCCGCTTCACGCTCCGACAAGGTGTCGAGTACGGCGTGCAGTTGCTCCTGCAGCAGGGTGAACGACACCGCATCGGCGGGCACGATCGCCTCGGAGTCCTCGATCAGGTCCCCGAATTCCGAGTCGCCGTCCTCGCCCAACGGGGTGTGCAGCGAGATCGGCTCGCGACCGTACTTCTGCACCTCGATGACCTTCTCAGGGGTCATGTCGAGTTCCTTGGCCAACTCCTCCGGCGTGGGCTCGCGACCCAGGTCTTGCAGCATCTGGCGCTGCACGCGGGCCAGCTTGTTGATCACCTCGACCATGTGGACCGGGATGCGGATGGTGCGTGCCTGGTCGGCCATCGCACGGGTGATGGCCTGACGAATCCACCAGGTGGCGTACGTCGAGAACTTGTAGCCCTTGGTGTAGTCGAACTTCTCGACCGCACGGATCAGGCCGAGATTGCCCTCCTGGATCAGGTCGAGAAAGAGCATGCCGCGACCGGTGTAACGCTTGGCCAGCGAGACCACGAGGCGCAGGTTGGCTTCGAGCAGGTGGTTCTTGGCGCGGCGGCCGTCCTCGGCGATCCACTCGTACTCTTCGAGCGTCTTGGCCGCGATCTTGCCGCCCTTGCCGATCTTCTCCTCGGCGAACAGGCCGGCCTCGATCCGGGTGGCCAGCTCGACCTCGAGTTCGGCGTTGAGCAGCGGCACCTTGCCGATCTGCTTCAAGTAGTCCTTGACCGGGTCGGCGGTCGCGCCGGCGACCATGACCTGCTGCTCGGGCTCGCCGGTGTCGTCGCTCGCGGAGACGATGAAGGAGGCCTCCTTCTCGTCCTCCTTGATCGTCGGATCGGCCTTGACGTCCTTCTCGAACTGCTCGTCGGGGATGTCGGGCAGCACCTTCTTGCCGTCCGGGCCCACCTGCACGGTGGCCTCGTCCACGGCTGGTTCGGCAGCAGCGGTCTTCTTGGCCGGGGCTTTCTTGGCCGGGGCTTTCTTCGCCGGGGCCTTCTTGGCCGGAGTAGCGGTGGCGTTCGCCGCTGCCTTCTTCTCCGCTGCCTTCTTCGCCGCCGGCGCCGACTCAGCGGCAGCCTTGGCCGGAGCCTTCTTGGCCGGAGCCTTCGCGGCCGGGGCCTTCGCGGCCGGGGCCTTCGCGGCCGGGGCCTTCTTGGCGGTGGTCGCCTTGGTGGTCGCCGCGGCCTTCTTGGCGCTCGTCGCGGCCACGGCGCGCTCGTCTCCCGGCGGCAGCGCAACCTCGATGCCCTGCGCAGTCACGAGGTCCATCAACGCACGCAGTTGGCGAGGTGCCAACTGGGCCTCGTCGGCAGCCGCGCGCAACTGCGCCGGAGTGAGTGAGCCCTTCTCGGCTCCTAGGGCAAGAAGCCCCTCGATTGCCTGGTGCTGCAGCGCCGAGGCGGGAAGTTCTGTGCGCACGTGCGAAGTCACGAACACCTCTCGTGAGGACTTTGGGGCGCGGCAGGGCCCGGTGACGTCAAGAGCCGCGTCGCAATCATGCCACGCCTGCCCAACGGTTCGAACATCGCGGTACGCGAACGTTCGGCAGGCTCGCGCCCACCCAGCACAGGTCGTGAGGTCAGCGCTCGGTTCAGGCCTTGACTGCGAGCACGGGACACTCGGCGTCGAGCAGAATCCGCTGCGCGTTGGAACCCAGAATCAGCTTGCCGACCGGTGATCGCCGACGCAGGCCGATGACGATCAGGTCGGCCTCACCGGCGTCGGCCAGCGCGATCAAGTCCTCACTGGGCTCGAAGCCGCGGACGAGTTGGCGCACTTCGTATTCGACGCCGGAAGCCTTGAGCTGAGACTCGACCCGTTCCATCTCGGCATCGGCTGCCGTAGACGCCCCACCGTCGAAGGAGGTCCCACCCCGGTGGCTGTTGGCCACGATGAGCTTGGAGTTGCGCAGCTTGGCCTCCTCGATGCCGCGGGCCAAGGCAGCCTCACCCTCGGGCTTGGCGACATAGCCGACAACGATCGCTCCCATGTGAACTCCTCCTGGTCCTGAGCCGGTCTGGCCTCTCGTCAAACCTAGCCGAAGCCACGCCTCGCCGGGGAGGTTGTGGAGAACGAAACGCCGTCGCCGGTGCTGCGGGCAGGGTGGACACATGAAACGGCGGATCTATCACTGGCCCAGCAGGTCGGCGTGGCACGCCCGGGTTCGGGCGGCCTACCTCGCCGGGCGTCGTCGGGCCCCCGCCGTGGTCAGCGTGGGACACCCCGCGCATACCTGGCTCAGCGCACCCGCCGAACACCCGCTGCATGACCTCGCCAGCCGTACCGACGTGCTCGTCGGACTCCTGCTGGCCCTCGGCGACGAGGAGTCGGTCGCCGTGTGGCTGACCCGGCCGGGGGAACAGGTTCCGACGTCCCTGGACGCTGCCTGGGCGGCGGCCACGCTGATGGCCTCGCGGGAGGTATCTCGCCGGTGTGAGTTCTTCGTGGTGACCCGCCACTCATGGACGCACCTGGCCAGTGGTGACGGTCGGCGATGGCGACGGCTACGCGCGTGAGTCAGGCCCAGGTGTGCACCGGCTCGTTGGTATGCATGTTCTGGCGGTATTCCTCCAAGGTCGCACGCAGAGCGTCGTAGGTCTCCAGGTCTGTGTGGGTGGCCATCTTGTCCACGAACCACTCTGCCCCGTTCTTCCCGGTCAGGCAGCGTTGCTCGATGACTCCCAGGTAGCGATCTCGCTCCTGGGCAGTGGCGCCCCACTTCTCCAGGCCCTCGTGCGCCAGCGGCAGCAGCCTGCGCAGCACCAGTTCTGTGGCGCGCACCTGACCGATGCCCGGCCAATACAACTGGGCCTCGATGCCCTGTTGCGCGGCGACATGGAAGTTCTCCTCCGCGGCGCTGAATGACATCTGCGACCAGACCGGCCGCTCCCCCTCGGCAAGCGCACGCACCAGGCCGAAATAGAACGCCGCGTTGGCAATCATGTCGACACAAGTCGGGCCGGCCGCGAGGATGCGGTTCTCGACGCGAAGGTGCGGGACACCGTCGGAAATGTCGTACACCGGTCGGTTCCAGCGATAGATGGTGCCGTTGTGCAGCCGCAACTCATGCAACTGCGGGGTGCCGCCGGATTCCAACACCTCGAGGGGATCCTCCTCGTCGGTGATGGGCAGCAACGCTGGGAAGTAGCGCACGTTCTCCTCGAAGAGGTCGAACACCGAAGTGATCCAGCGTTCGCCGAACCACACCCGAGGGCGTACGCCCTGAGCCTTGAGTTCCTCGCTGCGGGTGTCCGCGGCCTGCTCGAACAGCGGGATCCGCGTCTCACGCCACAACTGCTTGCCGAGCAGGTAGGGGGCATTCGCCGCCAGCGCGACCTGGACCCCGGCGATGACCTGCGAAGCGTTCCAATAGTCGGCAAAGTCCTCGGGCGAGGTCTGCACGTGGAACTGAGTGGACGTGCAGGCCGCTTCCGGAAGGATCGAGTCGGCCGTGGCCTGGAGCCGGTCTGTCCCGCTGATCGAGATCTCGATGTCCTCCCCGCGCGCATTCAGGATCTGCTCGCTGAGCAACTTGTAGCGTGGATTCGCACTGATGCTCGACGGCGCCATATGTCCCTCGGCCAGGGTCGGGAGGATCCCGATCATCACCAGGTGTGCCCCCACCTCGGCCGAGCGTTCCTCGGCATGATTGAGGCTCTGTCTGAGGCTGTCTTCGAAAGTGGTCAGCCCGCCCTCTCTCAGTTTGGCCGGCTCCGCATTCATCTCGATGTTGAACTGCCCCAACTCGGTCTGGAAGGCCGGTGAGGCGATCGCCTCGAGCGCCTCGGCGTTCTTCAGCGCCGGGTCACCCGCGTCGTCGACGAGGTTGAGTTCGACCTCGAGTCCGGTCATCGGGTCGTCGGTGTCGAATCGACTTTCGCGCAACATCCGCGCGAAGACATCGAGACACCGTCGCACCTTCTCCCGGTGGCGGGTTCGGTCAGCGCGAGTGAACTGCTGGGCGTCGACTTCTTCTCCCATGCATGCACCCTAGTGCTCTCACGCGTACGCCAGCCCTCGTCTCAGTGCGGTCGAGCCGCCCCGAACGGCGACCTGCTCAGGCCGGCTGCGCGGGCAGCCCCTGGGTGCGCAGGTCATCCCAGACGGACGGATTGATCGCATGCTCGAGAGCGTCGGTGAGTAGCACAGCCAGCGAGTAGCCCGACTCTGCCTGCTCGGCGACCTTCACCGCTGCCCAGGCCAGGGCGCCATCGCCATTGAGCCACGCCGCGAACCCGGTCAGGGCAGCGGGTGCTGCGCGCACCTCGGGTGGCGCGCTGGTGGCGACATGGCGCCAGAAGTCGACCTGGTCGCGCGCATCGGCGCGTGTCAAGCGTACGAGTGCGGCGTCGCGGATCCGCAGGTCACGCAACGCGAGGAGGAGTCGGGCGACCTCCTCTGGCGTGGGCACCCGACGTCGGGCGGTGCACTCAGCGACCAGCGCGAGACTCCAGTGCTCGAGCGCGACCTGCGCCGTGTTCTGGATCGAATCGACTCGTGACGCCAACTTGGCATCGACGACCTCCATCCGCTGCGGATCCGGAGAAAGGGTCTGCTCCATCTCCTCGCGTGACGCGTGAATGACCTTTCCGCGAAGCACGGCTGCGGCGTGGAACGGGTGGTCGGAGAGGTCGTAGCGTCGCGCAGACCCGCGCCCGTGGTCGACCGACAGCGGCCACCAGTGCTGACCGTCGGCAAGCAGGGAATCCCGGACGAGTACGCCGTGCGACTCCAGTGCCCTCCCCACGGCCAGGACACACGACTCCCCGGCCCCAGGTCTGGACGTGATCGCCACCAGGATGACCTCGATCAGGCCGTGCTGCAGGACCGGACCCACGAGCGCCTGGACGAACTCTGTGGGCGGGCCGGAGTTGGGAACGCTCAGGTCCGGCAGGGTGATCCGTGCGTGGAAGGAATCCGGCCCCCGCAAGGACAGCAGGATCAACGATTCTTGCGGCGCGAACCCGAGGGTCATCGGGATCAGCGCCAGGACGTCTTCGGGAGTGCGGACAGTGAGTGAATTGATCATGAGCCGAGGCTTGCCCGGCCCACGGACGTTATCCGCCTGGGAGCGACGGCCCTGTGCATAACGTGGCGCGAGGTCGCGCCTGTGGACGACAAGTGGCGAATTGCGGCTAGTTTCGACCCGTGAGGTCGCAGGCGTCGGTGATGCACCTGGACCTCGATGCCTTCTTCGCCGCCGTGGAACAGCGAGACAAGCCCTCGCTGCGTGGCAAGCCGGTCGTCGTCGGCGGTGTCGGAGGCCGAGGTGTCGTGGCCACCGCGTCCTACGAAGCCCGCCACTACGGGGTGCGCTCGGCGATGTCGACCCGGGAGGCTCGCTCACGCTGTCCGCATGCCGCGTACCTGACCGGGCGCTTCCACGCCTACCGCGAGACCAGCGAACTCGTGATGGGCCTGCTGCGCTCGATCTCGCCTTTGGTCGAGCCACTCTCGCTGGACGAGGCGTTCGTCGACCTGGAAGGTGCCGACCTGCCCGACCTGTCGACCGCGACCGTACGTGCGTTGGCCGACCAGGTCCGCGCCGACGTGTCCCGGATCACCGGCGGACTCACCGCGTCGGTCGGACTGGCGAGTTCGAAGTTCCTGGCCAAGGTCGCCAGCGAACTGGAGAAGCCCGACGGTCTGGTCGTGGTGGAGCCCGGCACGGAGTTGGACCTCCTGCGCCCGATGCACGTCAGCGTGATCCCAGGCGTCGGACCCGCAACAGTGGAGCGCCTGCGCCGGGCCGGACTGCACCACGTGGACGACCTCCAGGCGGTCAGCGAGCAGGAACTCGTACGCCTGCTCGGCAACGCCCACGGCCACGGCCTGCACCAACTCGCGCACGCGCGCGACGACCGCCCCGTGGTGCCCGAACGCGAGACCAAGTCCGTCAGCGTCGAAGGCACCTATGAGACGGATCTGACCGACCGTCGCGTGATGGAGGGCCTGCTGACGCGACAGGCCGAGCAGGTGGCAGGGCGGCTGCGCAAGAGTGCGCTGTCGGGGCGCACCGTGACCTTGAAGGTGCGTCTGCACGACTTCACCACCTTGAGCCGTTCGGTCACCCTGCCCGCTCCCACCGACCACGGCCCGGTGATCGCCCGCCAGGCGCGCACCCTCCTGGCGGACGTCGACACCTCGGGAGGGGTACGCCTCCTCGGGGTCGGGGTGTCCGGACTGGCCGACTGGATCCAGGAGGAACTCTTCGCCGACGAGCAGGCCCCCGAGGAGGAGCCCGAGCCCGTCGAGTTGCCGCGACGCCTCGTGACCTGGGCGCCTGGCGTGGATGTGGTGCACGACGAGCACGGCCGCGGCTGGGTCTGGGGCTCCGGTCGAGGCGTCGTGACCGTACGTTTCGAGACCCGAGACACCCCACCCGGCCCGGTCCGCTCGTTCCCGGTCGAGGATCCGAGCCTGCATCTGTTCGCGTGGAAGGACGAGTCAGGCCCGGGCGAATAACAGCCGCTCACCCGGCCGAGTCTGCGCGCACAGTGCCAGGTCTCGTGGATCCACCACCGCGACGACCGGGTAGCCGCCGGTGACGGGATGGTCGTGCAGGAAGATCAGCGGGTGTCCGTCGGGAGGCACCTGGATGCCGCCCAGGATCACTCCCTCGCTGGCCAGTTCACGAGTGTGGGCACGTACGAGCGCCGGACCGTCGAGGCGGACCCCGATCCGATCAGAGTCGTGCGACACGACGTACGTC
The DNA here is from genome assembly GCA_037045645.1 of Nocardioides sp. NCBI lineage: Bacteria > Bacillati > Actinomycetota > Actinomycetes > Propionibacteriales > Nocardioidaceae > Nocardioides > Nocardioides sp. The sequence goes on along the minus strand of JBAOIH010000001.1, from coordinate 1,245,625 downwards.
CCCGTCACGAGTGCGCCGATCGGGTCGACACACCAGCCTTCGCGCGGGCCGGGGTGAAGGCGGGCGAACTTGGGCACCGAGAGCGGCGCCGCGTCGACGGCGCGGGGATGCCCGGACGGGCCGAGGGGCAGCCGGGTTCCGGGTTGCGGCACCGGTGGCCCGGTCCACGAGAGCGTGTCGGTGGCGCGTGAGCCGAGCACGGCTGGCACGACGATCCCGCCGGCGAAGGCAACGTACGAACGCATCCCCGACGTGGGCGTGCCGAGCGAGACCTCGACCCCGGCAGGCAGTGTGATCGGCAGGGCGTTGGCGCGCGCTCTGCCGTCGACCTGCACCGCGCAGGGGGCTCCGGTGACCGCCACCGTGACCGCGCGGTCGACGCGGAACCGCAGGCCACCAAGCGTCGTCTCCAGCAGGGCGGCGGTCTCGGCGTTGCCGACCAGGCGGTTGGCCAGTGCTGCGGCGGGCGCGTCGACCGGTCCGGCCGTGGGGACACCCAGATGCGCGTAGCCGTGGCGCCCCAGGTCCTGGACGGTCGTCAGCAGCCCGGTGGCAAGGACAGTGATCACGACGCCCCGCACAGTCGTACCCGGGTGCCGGGGGCCAACAACGCCGGGGTGGAGCGGTCCGCGTCCCACAAGACGGCGGTCGTGTGCCCAAGGAGTCTCCAGCCGCCAGGCGATGAGCGTGGATAGATCCCGCACCACCGGTCGGCCACCGCGACGGAGCCGGCCGGCACCTTGGTGCGCGGTCGCGCCAGCCGCGGCACTGCCCACCCGTCCGCGAGTCCGGAGAGGTAGGCGAAGCCGGGAGCAAATCCGCAGAAGGCACTCACCAGTTCCACACTCTCCAAGCGGGCGATCGCGGCTTGAACGGTGAGGCCCCATCGGTGCGCCACCCAGTCCAGATCGGCGCCGTCCCACACCACCTCGATCCGCTCCAGAGGGGCAGGTGATGGCCAATCGGTCGACGCGGCGCCAGCCTCCGCCAGTGCGCCGATCTCCTCACGCGAGAGCAACAACCCCGATAACAGGACGGTCCTGGCACCAGAGACGACGTCACGTGCCGCTCCGGACGTACGCAGCCCGCGCGCGAGCGCGAGCGCACTCGCCGTGTCGTCCACTTCGAGCAGGACAGCGTCGGGTCCGGCCGGTCGCCACACGAGGGGTGTCACCAGCACGTCTCCAGACCGATACCCCGCGAGGTCAGCGCGTCGCGAATGAGCCGAGCATGCTCCACCGCCCCGGGATTGTCACCGTGTACGCACAAAGAGTCGACCCGGCCCGCCAGTCGCAGCGCCTGCCCGACGATCTCCTCGGCAACGCTGATCACCGCGCCCGGCTGATCGCGCGACACCAGCCCGCCGTGGCCGTCGTACGCCCTGTCGGGAAAGCCTTCCAGCCGGGTGACTCGTCCCTGTTCGCGCGCCAGGCTCAGGATCCGAGCCCCCGGCATGCCCAACACCGGCAACAGGCCCGAACCCGCCAGCACCGCCGCCGCCTGGTCCGGATCTCGCGCCACCCGGTGATACAGCGCGCCGTGTGGTTTGACGTACGCCACCGCTCCCCCGGCTTGCACCGCCAGGGCTGAGAGCATCTCGACCTGGTCGGCGATCTGCTCGCGCAGCACGTCCGGGGCCACGTCGCGCGCGACCCGGCCGAAGTTCTCGCGATCGACATAGGACACCTGCGCACCGATCGCGACTCCGCGCTCGACCGCCAAGGCGCAGACCGTTCGCATGATGCTCACCGTGCCCGCGTGGGCGCCGCACGCGACATTGGCCGACGTCACGACCTGCAGGAGCGCGGCGTCGTCGGTGATCTCCTCGCCGAGGTCGGCGTTGAGGTCTACCCGCTGAGATCCAGGCTCCACAGAGAGCACGCTAACGTCACCGGCGTGCAGCCTCCCGTCGCCGAGCCGAAGCCCGTCACCACCACCCATCACGGTCGCGAGCGCATCGACGCGTACGACTGGTTGCGCGCCAAGGACGATCCCGCCGTGTTGGCCTACCTCGAAGCCGAGAACGTGTACACCGAGGAACGCACCGCCCACCTGGCCGACCTGCGGGGGCGGATCTTCGACGAGATCAAGGCCCGCACCCAGGAGACCGACCTCTCCGTCCCGGTGCGCAACCGCGGCTACTGGTGGTATTCACGCTCCTTCGAGGGCAAGGAATACGGCGCCTCATGCCGGGTGCCGGTCACCGACCCGGACGACTGGACCCCGCCGTCGCCGGCGGAGGACGCCGCCCCCGACCGGCCCGCGCTGCCGGGCGAGGAGGTGCTGCTCGATCTCAACGAACTAGCGGAGGGGCACGAGTTCTTCTCGATGGGCGGCTCGTCTCTGAGCCTGGACGGAAGGATCCTGGCGTACTCCACCGACACGACCGGTGATGAACGCTTCACCGTCCGTTTCACACAGCTCCAGACGGGCGAACTCCTCGACGACACCATTACCGGCGTGCTGGGCGGAGTCACCTGGGCGCGCGACGGGTCGTGCTACTACACGACCGTCGACGACTCCTGGCGCAGCGACAAGGTCTGGAGACACGTGCTCGGCACCGCTGCATCCGAGGACGAGTTGGTGTTCCACGAGCCGGACGGTCGCTTCTGGGTCGGCGTCGGCCGTACGCGCAGCAACCGCTTCCTGGTGATCGCCGCGGGCTCCAAGACCACGTCGGAATATCGCTTCCTCGACCAGGATGCGCCAGACGAGGGCTGGCGGGTCTTCGAGCCGCGCAGCGAGGGCGTCGAATACTCCCTCGAACACGCTGTCATCGGCGGCGATGACGTCTTCTTGGTGCTACACAACAGTGCGGGAGCCGACTTCGAGATCGGGCGCACTGCCTGCCTGCCGACGCCTCGGGCCGACTGGACTCCCCTGGTGGCGTACGACCCCACGGTGCGCCTTGAGGACGTCGACGCGTTCGCCGGTCACCTGGTGATCCACCAGCGCAGCGCCGGACTGACCCAGTTGCGCATTATCGAGCTGGCCGACGACGCTCTGGGCGAGGACGCTCTGGGCGAGGACTATCTGGTCGCGTTCGAGGACGAGGTCTACACGATCGGTTCGGGCGGGAGCCCCGACTTTCACCAACCGATCGTCCGTTTGGGCTACACGACCATGGCAACGCCGCCGTCGATCTACGACTACGACGTGCGCGACCGCTCGCTGACGCTGCGCAAACAGTCGCCAGTGCTGGGTGACTACGACCCCGACGCGTACGAGCAGCATCGCCTGTGGGCTACCGCCCCGGACGGTGAGCAGGTGCCGATCTCGCTGGTCTGTCATCGAGATGCCCGAGCACAGGCACGTCCGGTGCCGCTGCTGCTCTACGGCTACGGCGCGTACGAGGCCTCGATCGATCCCTACTTCTCGGTGGCGCGGCTGTCCCTGCTCGACCGCGGCGGGGCCTTCGCGATCGCTCACATCCGAGGCGGCGGGGAAATGGGTCGCCGGTGGTACGACGACGGCAAACTCGCGCACAAATCCCATACCTTCACCGACTTCATCGCCTGCGGCGAGCATCTGGTCGAGACCGGGTGGACCACGCGCGAGCACCTCGTGGCCGAAGGTGGGTCGGCGGGCGGACTGCTGATCGGTGCGGTCGCCAACCTCGCACCCGACCTGTGTGGCGGCCTGGTCGCCCAGGTGCCGTTCGTCGACACGCTCACGTCGATGCTCGATCCGACGTTGCCTTTGACCATCACCGAATACGAGGAATGGGGCAACCCCACCGACGACGTCGAGGCGTACGACCTGATCGCGAGCTATGCGCCCTACGACAACGTGGCTTCGCTCGACTACCCGCCGATCCTGGCCGAGACGTCGCTGCACGACACCCGCGTCCTCTACGTCGAACCTGCCAAGTGGATCGCCAGGCTGCGCGCGACTGCTGTCGGCAGGCGCGACTTCCTCTTGCGTACGGAGATGTCCGCCGGTCACGGTGGGGTGAGTGGGCGCTACAAGTCCTGGCACGACCGGGCTCGGACGCTGGCCTGGATCCTGGAGCGGATGGGCCTGTCCGGGGTGAATCCAAGAGTTCCCTGAGATTCCTGCCGTGCGGCAACTCTGGGGGTTTCCCACACGTCTTCTCGGGTGACGACGAAGTGAGCGGCGGAACAACCTGCACGCTTTCGACGTTGTCACTATCCGTAGTACTTCCCCGGCTCGGGCCGGGCATGCAGGAGGAGGGCCCTGATGACCACCACCGCCACGCGACCGACCACCCGCGAGATCGAAGGTCGCGACAGCGTCGGTCTCTACCTCGACGAGATCGCCCGCAACCCATTGCTGGACGCGGCTCTCGAGGTCGAACTCTCCAAGACGATCGAAGCCGGCCTGATGGCCGAACACCTGCTGCGCGAAGGCCGCGTCGGTCGCCGCAAGGGCGGTGCCCCGGGCCGTGCCACCCAGGAGGAGCTTGAGTGGCTGGCCGAAGAGGGCCGCAAGGCCGTCGACACGTTCATCGAATCCAACCTGCGCCTGGTCGTGTCGATCGCGCGCAAGTACGGCCGCTCCGCGATGCCGATGCTCGACCTGATCCAGGAGGGCAATACCGGGCTGATCCGTGCAGTCGAGAAGTTCGACTACACCAAGGGCTACAAGTTCTCCACGTACGCGACCTGGTGGGTCCGTCAGGCCATCACGCGCGGCATCGCCCAGCAGGCCCGAGTCGTACGCCTGCCTGTGCACGTGGTCGAGGAGCTCAACCAGGTCAGCAGCGCGCGACGCACCCTGGAGCGTCAGCTCGGCCGTGACCCGGAGCCCGAGGAGATCGCGACCGAGTTGGGCATGGAGGTCGAGCGCGTGCTCGACCTGCTCGCCTGGGGACGCGATCACGTCTCGCTCGACACCCCCGTCGACGAGGACGGGGACACCTCGCTGGGCGACTTGATGGCCCAGGAGAGCGCGCCCGGTCCCGACGCGACGGTGCTCTCGGTCGAGGCGCGCGAGCGACTCGACAGCCTGGTCGGCCAGCTCGACGAGCGGGCCGCCGACATCATCCGGGCGCGCTATGGCCTGGTCGACGGCCGCCAGCACAAGCTCGCCGACATCGGCGTCAAGCACGGCATCTCGGCAGAGCGCGTACGACAGCTCGAGCGCGAAGCGCTGCAGAAGTTGCGCCGCTTGGGAGACCCCGACCTCGCTGCTTGAGCAAAGCGCCACCGCCGGAGGTGGACCGAGCCACGAGGCCCGCGCGGGTCACCCCACATGACCTGCGCCTTCCGAAGACCTGCCGGAGCGAAAGTGACCAACCCATGGGTCACCGCTTCGGCAGGTCTTCTGAATTCCTGCTTCAGCCTCCGAGTTTCTCGACCGCCGCGAGGAGTACGCATGTCGCCAGGCCGTCCATGGCTGCGGTGACCTCGTCCACGGGCGGCATGGTCGGCGCGAGCCGGATGTTCTGGTCCTCGGGGTCGCGCCCGTACGGGAACGAAGCCCCGGCCGGGGTCAAGGCGATGCCCGCTGCCTTAGCGAGTTCGACCACTCGCGAGGCCGTTCCGGGCACCACGTCGAGGTTCACGAAGTATCCGCCCGCGGGCTTGTTCCAGGTCGCGACTTCCATGCCGCCCAGGCGACCGCTGAGCACCGCGTCGACCGCGTCGAACTTGGGCGCGATGATCTCGCGGTGCTTGCGCATGTGCTGGCGGACGCCGTCGGGTGTGCCGAAGAACTGCACGTGGCGCAGGTGGTTGACCTTGTCGGGGCCGATGGAGCCCTTGCCGAGATGCTGGAGATACCACGCGATCTGCTCCACCGAGGCGGCGAGGAAACCGACACCCGCACCGGCGTAGGTGATCTTCGAGGTCGAGGCGAACATCAGCGGGCGGTGCGGGTGCCCGGCAGCCGACGCGAGCGTGATGACGTCCGCGCTCTTGGCCTCCTCCTCGGTCAAGTGGTGCAGGCCGTAGGCGTTGTCCCAGAAGATCTTGAAGTCGGGCGCGGCCGTAGGCATCGCCACGAGTTGGGAGGCGACCTCCTGCGAGACCACGGCGCCGCTGGGGTTGGCGTACGTCGGCACCACCCAGATCCCCTTGATGCTCGGGTCGTCCTTGGCCAGGGCAGCGCAGGCCGCGACGTCAGGCCCGTCGTCGTGCATGGGCACCGTCACCATCTCGATGCCGAGTTCGGCCAGCAAGGCGAAGTGGCGATCGTATCCGGGCACGGGGCAGATGAACTTCAGCGACTCTTCACGGCTCCACGGTCGCTCGCTGTCGACGCCGCCGAAGAGCAGCAGGTCGACCAGGCAGTCCCGCATCATCGACAACGACGAGTTGCCGCCCGCGACGACCTGCTCCGGCTCGACCCACAACAGATCCGCGAACATCTCGCGAAGCTCGCGCAGGCCTTCGAGCCCGCCGTAGTTGCGTACGTCGGTCCCGGACGCATCCAGGAATCCCCGGGGCAGTGACAACAACTCGTCGGACAGATCGAGTTGCGCAGCAGAGGGCTTGCCTCGGGTGAGGTCGAGTTTGAGACCGCGGTTCTTCAAGTCCGTATAGCGCTGGTCGAGGTCGGCGCGCAGGCCGGCCAGGTCGTCCGCGGACAGTTGCGACAAGGGCGAGTGGGTCACGGACCAATGTTAGGGGCCGACGGTGAGTGCTTGGGCGGCAGCCTGCGCCTGCTCGGTCACGTCGTCGGGCACCGGCGTCGACCGGGCGATACGTGCCTGCCACCGCTGCACGGCGATCACTTTGGCAGCCGCCTCCTCCACCCGTTCCCGGGTGACCCGGCCGTCCTTGATCGCCGCGGTCAGCGTGCGATGTGTCTGGGCGGTGTCGACCGGCATCAGCAACAGGTCGGCGCCGGCGTTGAGCGCGTTGACCGCCGGGAACGGCTCTGAGAGCGCACCCCCCATGCCGAGGGAGTCGGTGATCGTGACTCCCTCGAAGCCGAGGTCGTCGCGTAGGAAGTCGTACATCCGCTCGTCCATGCTTCCCGCCCGCCCCGGCGCGATCGCCTCGACGTCCACGTGAGCGGTCATGATCGAGGGAGCCTTTGCGGCGATCGCTGCCTCGAAAGGTGGCAGGTCATGGTCGCGGATCTCCTGGAGCGAGGACTCCAGGACCGGCAACTGTTCGTGCGAATCGGCGGTCACCTGGCCGTGGCCGGGGAAGTGCTTGGTCGTCGAGACGATGCCCGCTCGATTGAAGCCCTCGACCGACGCCGCGACCGTGGCGGCTGCGACCTCCGGGTCCTCCGATGGCGACCGGGTCCCGATGGTCACGTCGGCGTCGCCGATGGTCACGTCACCCACGGGCGCGAAGACCCAGGTAAAGCCGAAGTCTCGAAGTTCGAGACCCGTGGTGAACGCCGCTCGATCGACGATCTTCGCGCCGGCCTCGCGATCACGCGCGACGCCGGCACCGGCATAGACGTACGCCGGGAAGACGGTGGCGATGCCGCGCAGATGCTCGACGGAACCACCCTCCTGGTCGACTCCGAGGACGGCCGGGAAGTCACGCCCGTCGGCTTTCATCGCGGCGCTGACGGCTACCGTGGTGGCGCGCACCTGCGCGTCGTCAACGACGTTGCCGTTGGTGACGCTGACCCCGGCCAGGTGCAGGTCCTCGACCAGTTGCGCAGGGATGCTGGGGTCGGAGCCGGCATAGCGCCCGACGATCACCTGGCCGGCCAACTGCTCGGGCGTCCAGGTCTTGACGAGTGCCTGCGCGTCCGCCAGTTCACCGACCGTCGGGCCCCAGGAGAGCACCTCGTCGCGATCCACCGACGGCTCAGAAGTCTCGGAGGGTTCTTCGGGGGTTCGTGCTGCGTCGTGGGTTGGCTCTGCCGATCTCGTACTCTCACCGCTCGCGCCCGACCCACTGATCGTCGGCCACGCCAGCAGCAAGCCGAAGCCGAGCAGCAGGACCAGGCCCAAGACCAGGGGCAATCGGCTGCGCGGTGCGCGGCCTCCCGAGTGACGTCCCCTCATGAAGTAGGCGCCAGCTCGGACCAGACTGCGCGTACGCGCGCGGCGAGCTCATCCAGTGTGCCGGAGTTCTCGATGACATGGGTCGCGATCGCCAGCCGCTGCTCGCGCGTCGCCTGGGCGGCGATCCGGGCCAGCGCCTCGTCGACGCTCCAGCCGCGGTCGTGGACCATCCGCTGGATCTGCTGCTCGGTCGGGGTGTCGACCACGACCACGGCATCGAAAGCCTCGGCCATCCCGGCTTCGGCCAGCAGGGGGATGTCGTGGACGATCAGAGCGTGGGCGGGCGCCTCGGCTTCGATCTCGGCGCTGAGTTCGCGTACGAGCGGATGAATGATCGCTTCCAACCGTCGCCGGGCCTGCTCGTCGCGGAACACGAGCGCACCTACCGCCGGTCGATCGAGGTCACCCTCGGCCGTCAGCACCACGGGTCCGAACGCCTCCACCACCTGGGCCAGGCCCGGCGTACCCCTCGCGACCACGTCGCGGGCCAGTTGGTCGGAGTCGATGATCACCGCACCGAGGTCGGACAAGAGTTTCGAGACCGTGCTCTTGCCGGACGCGATGCCACCGGTGAGTCCGATCCGCTTCCGCACGCCGGGGATACTAGCCCGCGTGAGTTTGCCGAGTCTGCACCCGGGCGATCGGGTCGCGCTGTTGGTGCCCGGGAGCGCGACGTACGCGCAAGCCTGCCTGGCTCTCCTGGACTGCGGTGTCTTTCCGGTGCCGCTGGACCCCAAGCTCACGGCGTACGAACGCGACGCGATCCTGGCGGACGTCGATCCGGTTCACGTCGTGACGGACCCGGTCGAACTCGATGGCCTCGTCGCCAGTCGCCGCGACCTGCTCCCCCGCGGCCGACCGATGCACGTCACCAGCGGTACGACCGGCCGACCCAAGGCAGTCTTCTCGGGGTTGCTGTCCGAGGACCACGCGACCGCGTTGGTGACCGAAGAGCGCGACCTGTGGGAGTTCTGCGCGACCGACGTGAATCTCGTGGTGAGCCCCCTGCACCACTCCGCGCCGTTGCGGTTTGCGATGGGCACGCTGTTGGCCGGTGGGCGGCTGGTGGTGCCGGGTCCCTTCGACGTCGTACGACTGACCGACGCGATCGTGCGCGAACGCCCGACCACGATGTTCGTGGTGCCGACTCATCTCCAGCGTCTGTTCGCCCATTGGGACGAGGTGGGCTGGCCCGATCTTTCGTCTTTCCGGCTGGTGGCACATGCCGGTGCGCCGTGCCCGGTCGCGGTCAAGGCGCGGCTGATCGAGCGATTCCCCGCGGGCTCGACCTGGGAGTTCTACGGTTCGACCGAAGGGCAGTTCACCGCCTGCAGGTCCGAGGAATGGCTGGAGCGCCCCGGCACCGTAGGACGCGCTCGCCCCGGGCGGTCGATGACGGTCGACGGGGACGGCCATCTGTGGTGCGAGGTGCCCGAACACGCACGGTTTCGCTATTGGAACGCGCCCGAGAAGACCGCTGACGCCTGGCGCGGCTCGGCATTCACCGTCGGAGACCTCGGCCGGATCGACGAGGACGGGTATGTCTGGCTCGACGGTCGCCGCGTCGACCTGATCATCTCCGGCGGGGTCAACGTCTATCCCCTCGAAGTGGAGCAGGTGCTCCACGAGGTCCCGGGGCTCGTCGACATCGCGGTCTTCGGCACCCCGGATCCCGAGTGGGGGCAACGCGTGTGTGCTGCAGTGGTCGGGGACGTCAGCGAGGAGTCGCTGCGCTCGTACGCGCGTACGCATCTCGCGCCAGCCAAGCGCCCCAAGGACTATCTGTTCGTCCCCGATCTGCCCCGGACGGCGACCGGGAAGGTGCGGCGTACGGACCTCGGCCACCCCTGAATTCGCGAAGAACTGCGGCCGGGAGGGCCAGCCGACTCGCGCCGACCGGCCCTGCGGCCGCAGTTCTTCGCCTTAGGTGCCGTCAGTGAAGCGGATCTCGTACGACCCGCTCTGCAAGCCGGTCAGGCGGTAATTGCCCTGGGCATCCGTGGCGGCGGCGACTTTCTCGGACCAGTGTTGCGCCCCTTTGCGGGTGCCGTACGCCACGACGGTCACGCCGCCCAATGGCTTGCCAGAGCGACTGGTCACCCGTCCGGTGATCACCGCCTTGCCTGGGCGCGCGTTGCCGGCCTGCGCCTTCAGACTCAACGAGGCTGCGGCTGCGCTCGGTCCGCCTGGCGTGGCTTGCGAACTGCTGGCGGCCGTGAAGACGAGCATCGTGGCGACCAGTGCGAAGACTGCAGCCAGCACGTGCAGGTGCGCTGCCCGGAAGTGTCTGACGTTGGATTTCATGGACGCTCTCCCCTGGCCGACCCGAATGGCATTCGTAGAGATGGAACGCGCGTTAGGTCACGGTGCGCAAGAACGCAGATATTTTTGCCGAGGACACCGCAGCGGTCTAGACCGCTAGTCGTGCAGTTCGTCCAATGCCTCGACCACGGCGCGCGCAATCCGTCGCTCCCCCGACTCCGTGGGATGCAGCCCGTCGTAGACGTCCTCGGCTTCGAAGTAGCCGCCGATGTCGGCGATGATCACCCGGCTGTCGGGCTGGTCGAGCTCGGTCGCGATCGCGTCGAGGCGTGCATTGAAGGCCCGGGCCTTCTCGCTGTCGTTGACCAGGTGCAGCAAGACGATGTCGGTCTCGGGAGCCGACTTGCGAGCCGATTCGATGAAGGTACGCGCCTCGGTCTCGGTCGCTGCCACCGAACGACCCCACCAGCCGAGGTCGTTGGTCCCGAGCAGGTCGACGATCACATCCGGCTCGAACTCTTCGGCCAGCGACCCGATCGTACGCCCGAGATCCTGGTAGGACGCTCCCCAGCGCGAGGCGTGGTCCTGGTCGAAGTCGGAGTCGCGGTAGCCGGGCTTGTCGTAGTCCTGGGTGGCCAACTCGTAGAGCCCGCGGGTCGGCCCGACGAAGTCGACGTTGGCGTCGTCGCGCTCGAGTTCCTGCCAGGCCCAATAGCGCCAGGTCCAGTCCCCGACCCGGCCTTGGGTGAGCGAGTCACCCACCAGCATGACGCGGGTGGGCTCCTCCTTGGTTCCGCAACCGGTCGTGATCAGGAGCAGTGCGGCCAGCAGAACGAGAAGAGCCCGCCCGGACGAATCCGGACAGGCTCTTCTCATGGTGTGCTCGGCTGTGGGCGGGCTCGGTGAACCCGAGTCGCTCAGTTGCCGCCGGTGAGCTTGTCGCGCAGGGCCTGCAGGGCCTCGTCGGACGCCAGCGAACCGGAGTCGGCAGCCGGAGCCTCCGAGGAGTAGGACGTAGCTTCGCCGGCCTCGACCTCGGCCTGCTTGGCCTCTTCCTGCTGCTTGACGTGCGCCTCCCAGCGGGCGTGCGCCTGGGCGTACTGCTCTTCCCACGCGGCGCGCTGGTCCTCGAAGCCCTCGAGCCACTCACCCGTGTCGGGGTCGAAGCCCTCGGGGTAGATGTAGTTGCCCTGCTCGTCGTAGGTCGCCGCCATGCCATAGAGCGTCGGGTCGAACTCCTCGACGTCCGAGGCGGTGGCGGTCTCGTTGGCCTGCTTGAGCGACAAGGAGATCCGGCGACGCTCCAGGTCGATGTCGATGATCTTGACCATGACGTCGTCGTTGACCTGGACGACCTGCTCGGGGATCTCGACGTGACGCTCGGCGAGCTCGGAGATGTGCACCAGACCCTCGATGCCCTCCTCGACGCGGACGAAGGCACCGAAGGGCACCAGCTTGGTGACCTTGCCCGGCACGATCTGACCGATCTGGTGGGTGCGAGCGAAGTGCTGCCACGGGTCTTCCTGGGTCGCCTTCAGCGACAGCGAGACGCGCTCGCGGTCCATGTCGACGTCCAGCACCTCGACGGTGACCTCGTCACCGACGTTGACGACCTCGTTGGGGTGGTCGATGTGCTTCCAGGACAGCTCCGAGACGTGCACGAGGCCGTCGACGCCACCGAGGTCCACGAAGGCACCGAAGTTGACGATGGAGGACACGACACCCTTGCGGATCTGGCCCTTCTGCAACTGGGTGAGGAATCCGTGACGGACCTCGGACTGGGTCTGCTCGAGCCACGAGCGACGCGACAGCACGACGTTGTTGCGGTTCTTGTCGAGCTCGATGATCTTGGCCTCGAGCGTCTGGCCGACGTACGGCTGCAGGTCGCGCACGCGGCGCATCTCGACCAGGGACGCGGGCAGGAAGCCGCGCAGGCCGATGTCCAGGATCAGGCCGCCCTTGACGACCTCGATCACGGTGCCCTCGACGACGCCGTCCTCTTCCTTGACCTTCTCGATCGTGCCCCAGGCGCGCTCGTACTGCGCACGCTTCTTGGACAGGATGAGGCGGCCTTCCTTGTCCTCCTTCTGGAGAACGAGGGCTTCGACCTGGTCGCCGACCTTGACGACCTCGTTGGGGTCGACGTCGTGCTTGATGGACAGCTCGCGCGAGGGGATGACGCCCTCGGTCTTGTAGCCGATGTCGAGGAGGACCTCGTCACGGTCCACCTTGACGATGGTGCCGTCGACGATGTCGCCGTCGTTGAAGTATTTGATGGTGGCGTCGATCGCCGCGAGGAAGTCCTCTTCGGACCCGATGTCGTTGACCGCTACCTGCGGGGCGTCGGTGTCCGGGAATGCGTACGTGCTCGTCATGAGGTGTGTGGGAACCTTCGGATGGATAGAAGTTGTGCGGGCACGCGAGGAGCCGGTTTCACTACCGGTGGTGCTGCGCTGCGGACCTGAAAGGGTGTCGCCGCGTGATAGCGAGCTCGTGGTCCACTCCATGTCGGGACGGGGCAGACTCTTCGCGCGAGCGCCAGCCTACGCGGGTGGGCAGTCAGCGGCCAATCGGGGGTGCCGGGGTCAGCGTCGCCAGAAGCTGGTCGGGTTGAGCCAGCCCAGGATCGTGTGCCACCACGGCGCCTTCGTACGCAGTTCGCGTTGCAGGGAGGCGATCTCCTCCCAGAAACGGGTGGCTTCCTCCTCCGTCGGTTCACGATCACCGAACGTCCCCTCGTCGGCCAGCACGGCCAGGGCCCGGGGCTGGCCCAACGCCTCAGCCTGGCGTGGTCGACTGTGCGTCTTGGGGATGTCATGGCCCAGGTCTCGGCCGGTGTCGATCAACTCCTGCCAGCCGCGGGCGAAGCGATAGGGAGTACGCCGGTCGGTGCGCCTGCGTCGGCGCCTGACCAGCTTGGCCAGCGGCACCCCGGCGAGCAGGGCCAGCAGGGCGAGCGCGTACGGCCACCACTGTGTCTGCTCGTCCGTGAGGTCGACGGTGATCTTCTCCGGCTTCTGCTCCTTCTCCTTGCGTTCCTGCCGGATCTCCTGCTGCCGCTTGATCTCACCCTTCTTGGGCATCAACGTGCCGCGTCGGGTCTTCGGCGGGTCGGTCGGCTTGGGCTCCTTGGTGCCCAGGAACCGTTCGGTTGGCATAGTGCGCCAGGTGCCGTCGGCCAGTTGCACCTCGACCCAGGCACGCACGTCGGCGCCGGTGACGACCCGGTGGTCGGGCACGACCGCACCCACGACCACGCGCGTGGGGATCTTCATCCGGATGCCCAGCAGGGCGAGCGCGGCGGCGTACTGCTCGTCGTTGCCCACCACCTGCGGTGCGTCGAGAAACAGGGTTCCGAGTCGCTCGGCACCGTGCCCAGGCAGGAAACGGGTCTCCCAGCCGAACGCGCCGTCGCTATAGGCCCCCTCCCGTTTAAGCTTCTCCGCTGCCGCGAAGAACGCCTCCATGGGGGTGCCGGTGGCCTTCAGGAAGCCCTGCGCCAGCGGATCGACGAAGCCCGCGCGCTCGTAGAGATCAGGATCGACGTCTTGGGCGGCCTTCATCGAGGGCTTGAGGGTCGCATCGGCCATCCGCGAGACGAAGTAGTAACTCTCCCCCGGCTTCACCCAGCGGCGCAGCACCGCGGTGCCGGTCGCGACGTTGTAGTAGATCCGGTCGAAGGTCGTATAGAAGCCCAACTCCTGCAATTGACCCGCCAGCGGCACCCAGTTGCCGCGGTAGCCGTCACCGATCTCGACCTGGACCATGGCTAGACGGCCGGACGCCGGGTTGTCGAGCTTGTGGCCCATCTTCAGATAGCGATCCTGCGACTCCGACGGGGAGGTGTCGGGGTTGGGCCGCCAGTTGTTGCCGTCATACCAGTCCAGCGCCGCGAAACGCAGTCGCATCCCCTGAGCGCCGTCGCTGACCCGCAAGAGTTCGGCCTTGTTGACGTTGTCGAGGATCGCAGGGTCCTGCGGTCGATAGCGCCGAAACCCGTCGAGCAAGGTGGGTACGGGGCTGGTGTCGAGGCCCTTGGCAACGGTCTCACGCAGCAGCGTCGGCTCGGCGCCGCCGAGCGCGACGCCGTGCAGCACGGAGCCGCCGCCCAACGCGAGGAGCGCCAGGAACGCACGGGCCAGGAAGGTGATCCGCGAGCGCGAGGTGGCTCTGTCGTTGCGGGCGTTGCGGTCCGCGCTCCACAGCAGAGCTATCGCGGCGACCGCGAGCCCCACCCATACCAACTCGGTGTCCCCTCGGCCCAACGTCAGCGCGACGGCCATGCCCGCGAGCAGCGGCGTCACGGGCAGGAGGGCGCTGCGGGTGTAGCAGGCAAGCGCAGCCGACACGAACGCCGGCACCAGGCCCAGGATGAGAGGGACCAGAAGCACCTTGCCGGTGGCGTCGACGCGCGGCAGGGTCTCGTACACCAGGGCCCAGGAGTCCACGGAGCCACGCACGAGGGCGCGCCACGAACGGTCGTCGATGATCAGCCGCCCCAGCCCCTCGTGACGGGAGACGAACGCCTGGGCCGAGACGACGTACGCCGCGATGCCCGCAAAGGGCAGCGCCCAGACCGGCCACGACCGCGCTCGCCACTGCCCGACCAGGAAGGCGCCGACGACGACCGCGGTGACGCCCACGACGAACCAGGCGTACTCGGCGAAGGTCGTCCACAGTGGCAGCAGGGCCAAGATCCCGATCGCGCAGACCGCCAGCATGTCGGCGCCGATCCCGCGCAGTTGAGGCTGACCGACTTGTGGTGCGCGTACGCCCGTACTCACGCGGGCCCCCACAGGAACTGGTCCATCACGCGCGGCAGTTGGTCGAGGTCGCTGATGCGGCCCTCGACCAGGGTGCCGATGTTGAGCAGTCCCGGCATGCCGTCGGCCTCGGCACGCAACAGCAGGATGCGAGCCTGCGAGGAGAAGTTGCTCAGCAGCCGGCTGGCGTCCTCGGTCAGCCGACGAGACCCGGTCATCAACACCAGGAGTCCCGGATCGGCGCCCTGCGCCTCCGCGTGTGCGCGGAAGACCAACTCTTCGAGGGCAGCGGCGCCGGGTTCGGCGCGGCAGGTCGCGTCCAGGACCGCTTCGGCGGTGCTGTTGCGCAGGTGCTCCTTGCCGCAGTGGAACGAGACCTCCAGGTCGTCGGTGGCCGCACGCGTGGCCAACGAGGCCGCCATCGACAGAGCCAGCTCGAACTCGCGACCGCGCCGGTAGGCCGCACGTTCGGTGTCGACCAGCAGCGTGATCTGGCTGCGTCGCGTGTCGTGATACTGGCGTACGAGCAGCCGGTCGGCCTTCGCCGACGAGCGCCAGTGGACATGACGCAGGTCGTCGCCCGGGACGTATTCGCGCAACGCGTGGAACGACAGGTCGCTCATCGAGATCTCGTCACTGACCACGCCCTCCAGATCGCTGGCCTGCCCGACGCCCAGGCTTTCCACGCGCACCGTGCGCGGGCGTACGTAGAACTCCACCGAGGCGGCCTCGCCGCAGACGCGTCGAAACAGCCCGAGCGGGTCTTGGCGCAGGACCTCGGCGGGCCCGATCTCGTGTACGCCGCGCCGCGCACCCGGGACCTCGATCTCGACCTGAGTCGCCCCGCCACGGGGAAGGTGGCTCAGCACGCGGCGATAGATCCGCCCGAACGCCGGCAGATGCACGATCGGTTGGGCCATCGGCAGCGCACCCCGGTTGCGTACGTCCACGTGCGCCCAGGAACCTGCGCCCACGACGGCTCGATAGGGGCGCATCACGACTCGGACGTCGGCGCGGGTGGGCAGCAGGACCAGCGCCGCCGAGAGGACCAGCACGAGCAACACCGAGGCGCCCAACGCGCCGAAGACCGACGACCCGATCCACCTGGACACGACCAGACAGCCCACGCCGAGAGCGAAGGTGCTCCAGGCGAGCGGTGTGATCGCGCCGAAGAACCGGCGAAGTGAGGTCATGCGCGCGTGGTCGGGGGCGTCACGCTGTCGAGGAGGCGGTCGATCACGTCGTCGATGGTCACCCCGGTGAACTGAGCATGGCCGTCGAGCAGCAGTCGGTGGCACAACACCGGGTGAGCCAACGACTGGATGTCGTCGGGCACGACGTGGTTGCGTCCGTCGGCGATCGCCCAGGTCTTCGCGACCCGGATCATCGCCAAGCAGCCGCGCGCGGACAGGCCGAGCTTGAGATCCTGCAACTCGCGGGATGCCTCTGCGAGCTTGCGCACGTACGTCGCGATCGCCGGGTCGAGGTGGACCCGCGCCGCCAGTCCCCGCAACGCCAAGATGTCGCCGGTCGTGGCGACGGGCTGGATCATCGAGGCCCGATCCCGCAGTCCGGAGTTGAGCAGCAACTCCTCCGTCGACTCCGCGTTGGGATGCCCGACCGCCGTCTTCATCAGGAAGCGGTCGAGTTGGGCCTCGGGCAACTTGTAGGTGCCGGCCTGTTCCACGGGGTTCTGCGTGGCGATGACCATGAACGGGGGTTCGACGTCATGCGTGACGCCGTCGACCGTGACATGGCCCTCCTCCATCACCTCCAGCAGCGCGGCCTGTGTCTTGGGTGACGCGCGGTTGATCTCGTCGGCGAGCACCAGGTTGTGGAAGATCGGACCGGGGTGGAAGTCGAACGAGCCGCGGTGTTGGTCATAGACGGTGACGCCGGTGACGTCGGAGGGCAGCAGATCCGGGGTGAACTGGATGCGCGCGTGCGAGCCCTCGACCGCGCGGGCCATGGCGCGCGCCAGCATGGTTTTTCCGGTGCCGGGCAGGTCTTCGAGCAGCAGGTGGCCCTCGCTCATCAGGCATGTCAGCGCGAGCCTGATCACCGTACGTTTGCCGAGCAGCGCCTGCTCGATGGTGGTGGACATCTGCTCGAACGCACTCGCAAAAGCCTGGACCTCCGACTGCCCGAGCGTGGCGGTGTGGTCGGGTGCGCTGATCGACATGCGCACATCGTAGGGGGCATCGATCCTCGACCGAGTAGGTTCGGTCCGTGCAAGAGCAGCCGGCTCTCAGGGTCGAGCGTCGTCCCGTGTCCGAAGACGAGTCACGTCGCGCCAACGGCCCCGACTGGGATCGTTACGCCGACGAATACCAGTCCACGCACGGCGAGTTCCTCGGCGATGTCGGCTTCCTGTGGGGACCCGAGGGGACTCGCGAGGACGACCTGGGCGTCCTGGGTGACCCACGCGGTCGCAGCATCTTGGAGATCGGCTCCGGCGCGGGGCAGTGCGCCCGCTGGTTGACCGCGCGCGGTGCCTTCGCCGTCGGGCTCGACTTGTCGCATCGCCAACTCCAGCACAGTCTGCGACTCGACGACGCCACGAGCGTGACGGTGCCCGCCGTGCTGGGCACCGCGGCGCAACTTCCATTCGCCGAGGACGCCTTCGACGTCGTCTTCTCCGCGTTCGGCGCACTGCAGTTCGTCGCCGACGCCGACGCGCTCGTACGTGAGGTCGCGCGCGTGCTCACACCAGGAGGACGCTTCGCCTTCTCCATCACCCACCCGACGCGCTGGATGTTCCCCGACGACCCGGGCGAGGAGGGTCTGACGGCGAGCCAGTCCTATTGGGACCGCAATCCCTATGTCGAGGTCGATGAGGCGACCGGCCTGGTGTCGTACGTCGAGCATCACCGCACCCTCGGCGATTGGGTACGCGCTCTCGCCGCGGCGGGGTTCCTGCTGCGTGATCTCGTGGAACCCGAATGGCCGGAGGCGCTCGACCGGGACTGGGGCGGCTGGTCGCGTACGCGCGGGCTCCTGACGCCGGGATCGGCGATCTACGTCGCCGATCTGGCGCGCGGCTGACTCAGGTGCAGATGTAGTAGTCACCTGGCGCGTGCAGGGTGACGCGCAAGGTCGCCTCGTGCGCGGACGTGCCGACGAACGTCGTGGTGCGTGGATCGACTTCCCAATCACGCGAAGGGCCCACTACACCGTCGCGCTCCAGCACCGTGGTCATCTTTGCGGTCGGGCCGAGGATGCCGGTCTGCGCGCCCGCGCCGTACGCCGCCAGTGCCAGCTCGGGCTTGTCCCCCAGTGCCTTGTACGTGGCGCAGCCCTTCTTGAGCCTGGTGTCGCGGCTCCATCCGTCGCCGAACTCCAGGCGGGGCGCCATCTCGACCGGGAGTTGCTGCTCCTGGTCGACGCCGACGAAGTACCACCCTTCGGCGTTGACCAGGTCCTGCTCGGTGGGCTCGCCTGCGGGCAGCTTGGACCACATCTCTTCGCGGGCGATGAGATCGGCTCGGAACCGGAAGGTCAAGAAGTCGCAGCCGGCTTGGGTGAGCACGGGCTGGCCCTGCTGGGCCGCCTTGCGGATGCCCTTGAGCAGGCCGGGGTTCTGCCCGGAGATCAGTTCCCGGGTGGACTGCTCCTGGTGGAAGAGGCGCTGGCCGTTGATCATGATCGCGGCGAGCAACCACACGGCCAGCACCGCCGCCACCCAGCGCGGTTGCGCGATCCGCGGCCAGATCAGCCCGATCAGGATCGCCATCGCCGGCGCCAGGAAGACGCAGGTGAAGTAGCCGTAGCGCGACAACTCGAAGTTGCTGATCCCGAACGAGGGGCGAGTGATGCCGGCGAGCGTGATCTGGAAGAACGCGGTCAGCACGCCCGCAAGTCCTAATTGCCGCAGCGGCCATGGTGTTTCGCGTACGAACAACACCACGCCCACCAGCACCAGCAGCGCGACCAACCCCGAACCGGGGAAGACGAAGAGTCGCTGCAGATGCGTCGTCATCGCCTCGGCCAGCATGTCGGGCACGTCGGCGTACGCCCAGGTGTCGAGTTTCTCCTTGACTCCGCCCCAGCCGAAGAAGACGAACCACACCACGAAGATGACCAGCGGCACGGACATGACGCGTGCCCCCGCGCGCCACCCCCAGCGGAAGGTGGCGAACGCGGTGGCGAACGCGACCGCTGTGATGCCGACCCCTGACAGGGTCAAGGCGATGACCAGGAGGATCCACATCGGACGCAGCGCGGAGTCGACCGTGTCACGCCCGGCGGCGACATAGACCGCGAGGAAGCCCAGCAGGACGGCACCGATGCTGCCCATCGTGACGCTCCACAAGATGGCGCCGCCACCCGCGCCGAGCGTGACCACGATCAGAGCGGGGCCCAAC
Organism: Nocardioides sp.; assembly: GCA_037045645.1. Lineage (NCBI taxonomy): Bacteria > Bacillati > Actinomycetota > Actinomycetes > Propionibacteriales > Nocardioidaceae > Nocardioides > Nocardioides sp. The sequence goes on along the minus strand of JBAOIH010000001.1, from coordinate 1,226,297 downwards.
GCCTGCCAGCGGGCCGTCCCCAGGCGTACGAGCAGCAGATACAACACGACACCCAGCGCCAGGTGCATCAGGATCGGCACCAGACCGTAGGGCAGGTAGGTCCGTAGGCCGAACACCGCGAACAAGGCCCGGTAGATCAGGATCGTGCCGGTCGACCAGTGGTCGTCGTGCGGGGCCCACCAACCCTTGTCGACACCGGTGACGGTGCCGCGCTCCAGCAGGAAGTCATCGTCATCGCCCCACAAGAAGTAGAGCGTGTTGGCGATGCGACCCAAGAAGATGCCCTGCGCCAGCACAGCAACGGCGAGCATGGCTGCAGGCAGCCACGCTCGCCAGTTGCGGATCCAGGTGCTGCGACTCCCCCGCTCACGCAGAGCGGTGAGGGCCGAGCGAGGAGGGTGAGCGGAGTCGCTCACACATCCGTCTCGTCGTAGTCGTCATCCTCGTCCTTGCGGCGCGTCGCCAAGAAGACACCGGCCAGCAACGCGGGGATGCCCAGGATCAGCCCGAAGAGCGGGACCTTCTGGCGGATGATGTTGAGGCTGGAGACGTTGGCCTTGGTGTCCTTGAGGCTGGTCTTCAACTGGTCATCGGTGAACGCGATGTCGAGGGTGATGAAGTTGTTGCCCTCGGTGTCGACGCGGACCTGGTGCTCCTGCTGGTTGATGATCGAGCCGGTCAGCGGCTCCACCGTGATGATCTTCTCGGTGGTGTAGAAGCCGTTCACGCCGTCGGTCACTTCGATCGGCGCCTTGTCGACGGTGACCTTGTACTTGTAGACCTTCAACCCGTCCATCGTGGCCTCGCCGTCGAACTTGGCGTCAACCGCCTCGCCCACGCTGGCGTCCCAGTAGGGGTAGGTCTTCTTCTCCGAGTTGAAGGGCCACTTGTTGACCAGTCCGGACTTCTCGCCGGCACTGGCCGGGACCAGTTTCGGATCATTGACGGCCATGCCGGTGATCCGGTCGGAGGCGAAATCATCCTCGCTGGCGGTGATCAACCGGTCCTGCGGGTCGTCGGCCGAGACACAGTCGGGAACATCGCCCTCGTCACGCACGACGCACGACGAGTTGGTCCAGACGACTACCTTGTCCGTGGACTTCTCCGAGTCGGTGCGGGTGATGCTGGTGACCTTGACCGGCATCGGTGCATCGCTGCCGAGAGCCGCCTCACCGGACAGACGAGTGGTGGTGTCGACGTTTAGCGGCGTCTTCATCAACTGATCGGTCGCATAGAACTTCGCCAACAGGGCGAGCATGACGAGGAATCCCCCGAGCAACCCGAGGAACATACCCAACTTCCGCACTGCTGACCTCCCAGTATGTGGTGCGCGTGCGCGAACAGTAGCAGCACCTTGACGCACGAGTAGCAACCTTGTGACACGCGTCGTTCTAGAGTGCGCCCATGAGTTCCACGACCACTTCGGCTGCTCCAGCCACTCGGCCCAGGCTGCTTGCGCTCGACGGGTTGAGGGGCATCGCGATCGCGCTGGTCGTGCTCTCGCATACGTGGGTGTTGACGCAGATGCCCGACGAGGGTCCTGGTCGGGTCCTGATGACCAGTGGCAACTATGCGGTGGCGTACTTCTTCGCCATCGGCGGTTTCTTGGCCACGCGGGCGCTGCTGCGCGAGGTCGAATCACGTGGTCAGGTACGCCCGGCGATCTTCTTCGTCCGCCGCTGGATCCGGATCTCCGGCCAGGTCTATCCCCTGGTCATCTTCGTGCTGGTGCTCACCGCCATTGACGCCAACATGGAGACCTACCGGCAAAGCGATACCCGCGCATCTGCCTGGCACATCGTGACCTACACCTGGAACGGCTATCTGCGCGAGCAGGCCTTCTTCGCGCGCCCCGACCTGGGCCATCTCTGGTACGTCTGCACCGACATCTGGGTCGTGGGCATGATCGCGCTGGCCGTCTTTTTGCTCCGTGGTCGGCGAGTTCCCCTGTTCGTGCTGTTCACCGCAGCCGCGATCGTGGTCTACATCTTCCGCCGCGATGTCTTCGTGACCGAGTCCGAGTCAGCCGCCCTGATCCGCATCCACACCCGCGCCGACGGGCTGCTGTGGGGAGCCGCAGCAGCCGTGGCGATGCCGTGGCTGGAGCGCCTTCGCCCGTACGCGCGAGAGATCGCCCTGGCCTGTTTCGTGGCGCTGATCCCGCTGATGTGGGGTGTGAACAAGACCGGCTTCTTCACCATCTGGAGTCTGGTGCTCGCCGTGCTGTTGGCCGCCTTGGTCGCCATGATCGCGCTCGGTGAGCCACCGATGCTGATCAATGGGCTGCTCACCAACCGGTGGCTGGTGCGGCTGGGCGAGTACTCCTTCGCGCTGTACGTGTGGCACTACCCGGTGTTCTGGTACATCTCGCGCAACTACCCCGACTGGTCCGACACGACCCGCGTGATCGTGGGCTACCTGGTCATGGCGGTGCTGGCGCTGATCGTGCAGCGGCTTATCGAGCGACCGCTCGTGAAGTGGTTGTCCTCGGACTCGTGGTCGGTGTTCTCGGCCGGGCTGCTGCCGGGTCTGCGCACGCTCGCGACGGGTCGGCTCAAGGCAGCGCGCGCGAAGCGCACGAAGGCCGCGGCCTCCGACGACGACTACTTGGAGTTGGACGCCGAGGATCTCACCGCCGAGGTGCCCCCGGACGGCGCGGGAGACCCGCGCCGCTGAAGGGTCAGCCCTTGCGGCGACGCAACTTGTCGACGCGAGCGAGCACCTTCTGCACGCTCTCGTCGCTGACACCCAGCTTGCGCTTCATCCGGTCGTACACGTCGACGGCGATCCGATCGGCGCCGATCGCGACCTTCTTCATGCCGTCCTGCGGCCGAGCGCGGTAGTTGGTGGAGCGGCGTACGGCCTGCTGCTCCTGGGTGAAGTAGTACAGCGCCATCGAGCGACGGGCCTCCTCCGGCGGGCAGGTGAGCCCGTCGGGGTGGCCGTGGAAACTGTCGAGCGTGGTGGTGAAGACCAGCATCCGGTTGCCCGCCGGTGTCACGGTGCCCTGGCAGGCGGTCATGTCCTTGTCCCACAACTCCAACTTGCCGCCCCAGTCGTCGTGCCACTCGCGGTTGAGGTAGAGCAGGATGTTGACCCGGCGAGCCCAATCCTCGTGGTCGTGGTGCGTCGAGAAGTCCGCGTGGATGTTGAGGTGTCCGCCACGCAACGTCTGGTGCAGGCCCCCGCCGTCCATCGACCAGTCGGCCATCATGTTGTCGATCCCGGTCAGGTCACCGAGGAACTTCACGAAGCGGTCGGAGCACAATTCGCGTGCGACGGCCTGGAGTTCCGGCCCCCAACTGTCGGGCACGGTGTTGGAGTACTTCGTCTCGTTGACGTGCAGGTAGCCCTTCCAGAACTCGTCCTTGATGCCGGGGAACTCCCCCGACGCCTGTTGGAACACCTCGGGGAAGAGCACGTCGTCGAAGACCATGTGGGGAAACGGCTGCGCCGCCGCGTACTCCGCGCGCTTGCGATCGAGGTCAGCGGTGAGCCGGTCGTAGTCCACGAGGGTGGAGCGGGCTGTGCTCTCGGCTGCCGGGGACGAAGTCATGGAGCGAATCCTACGTGAGCCACAGGCATCGCGTACGATGCTCCGGGCGCGCGGGGGAACATGGGCCGGCGCCTTCAGGGAGGTAAGTCTTCGTGTCATCTGCCGTGTCCGGCGCCCCGCGAGTCGGCGTACTCGTGGTCGCGTACAACGCCGCGTCCACGCTCGCCGCGACCCTCGATCGGCTGCCGGCCAGCTTCGCGCAGACCGTCGACCACATCATGGTCTGCGACGACGCCAGCAGCGACGACACCTACGAGATCGGGCTCGCGTACCGCTCCGGTTCGCAACTTCCGATCACCGTGGTCAAGCACCCGGAGAATCTCGGCTACGGCGGCAACCAGAAGGCCGGTTATCACTGGGCGATGGAGCACGGACTCGACGTGGTCGTGCTGCTGCACGGCGACGGCCAGTACGCCCCCGAGGTCATCGAGACGTTGGTCCAGCCACTGGTCGAGGGACGTGCCGACGCCGTCTTCGGCTCGCGGATGATGGAGCAGGGGCGCGCCCGCGAAGGCGGGATGCCGCTGTACAAGTACGTCGGCAACCGCATCCTGTCCACGATGCAGAACCGTCTGGTCGGACTGACGCTCAGCGAGTGGCACAGCGGCTATCGCGCCTACCGGGTCGACGCGCTTCGCGCAATCGAGCTGGACTCGTTCAGCAACGACTTCGACTTCGACACCGAGATCATCTTGGGTCTGCATGGGGCAGGACAGCGGATCCTGGAGGTGCCGATCCCCACCTACTACGGCGACGAGATCTGCCACGTCAACGGCTTGAAGTACGCCAAGGACGTCACCGCCGACGTGCTGCGCTTCAAAGCCAAGCGGATGGGCTTCGGCACCGGTCCGAGCGGGTCGACGATGGCCGCGGACGTGAATCCGTACGAGATCAAGCCGTCGCCGCACTCCTCACACGGCAAGTTGCTGCACTGGCTGGGGCAGGCCAAGTCGGGTCGGGTGCTCGACGTGGGGTGCTCCGACGGCCACTTCGGCGCCCTGGCCAAGCAACTCGGTCACCATGTCGACGGCATCGACCTGATCGCCCACCCCGACGCCACCCGCCTGCTCGACGGGTTCCTCGAGGCCGACCTGACCCACGGCCTGCCCGACGGCACCGGGACGTACGACCTGATCGTGGCCGGCGACATCCTCGAGCACGTCGTCGACCCCGAACTGCTGCTGCGCGACCTTCGCGACCACCTGCGTGACGACGGCGAGATCCTGGTCTCGGTGCCGAACTTCGCGCACTGGTATCCGCGCGGGAAGGTGGCACTCGGGCGCTTCGACTACGACCAGCGCGGACCGCTCGACCACACCCACGTCCGGTTCTTCACCCGTCGCACCTTCGAGCGCCTGGTCAACTCGTGCGGTCTGCACATCGCCGAACGCGACGTCGTAGGTTCCCCCGTCGACGTCTTGGATCGAGGCGGCCAGACCGCGCTGAGCAAGATCGCTCGCGGTATCGGGGTGGCCGATCGCGGCGCGACCCAGGTATGGCCGACCATGTTCGGCTATCAGTTCCTCTACCGGCTGGAGCGCATTTGAGCTCCAGCCAGACGCCCCCACGGCTGATCACCCTGAGCAGTGTGGGCGGCGCGTTGCTCGGTGGACTCGTCTTCGTCGGCGCGCTGCTCAACTACACCCGAGACGTCGGACGCAGTCCGACCGCGATCGGGTATGCGGCCAATTTCTTCGAGACCCAGGCCAAGGCGTTCCTCGACGGCCATCTCTGGGTGCCCGACGGCTCACTGAGCATCGAAGGATTCGTCCAGCCCGACGGCCACACGTACATGTATTTCGGGCCGTTCCCGGCGCTACTGCGGATCCCGATGCTGCTCGTGACCGATCAATTCAACGGCCAACTGACGGTGACGTCGATGTTCTTGGCCTGGCTGGTGCTGGCGGTCTTCGTCTCGCGGCTGTGCTGGCTGATCCGCGACCTGTTGCGAGGTGACGAGCCGGTCACCCGCACCGACGCTGCGCTGGCCTTCTTGATCATCGCCGGACTGACCGGCGGCACCGTCTTGACCTTCGACGCCGCCCTGCCCTGGGTCTATCACGAGGTCTACCTGTGGCAGAGCGCGCTCGTGGTCGCCGCGATGTACTGGATGATCCGAGTCGTCCGCGAGCCCGACCCCAGGCATTTCGCCTGGCTCGGCGCCTGCGCGCTCGGCGCTGCCTGGACGCGTACGACCGGGGGCTGGGGCGTCTGCCTGGCAGTGCTGCTGCTCGCCGCGTGGATGCGGTGGGGACGCACGAACACGCACCTGCGCTCCTGGGCCCCCTGGGCGCTGGCGGCCGCGTTGATCCCCCTGGCCGCCGGAATCGCGGTGAACATGATGAAGTTCGGTCACCCCTTCATGTTCCCGCTGGAGAACCAGGTCTGGACCGAGGTCAACGAGCACCGCCGAGAGGCCTTGCGCGTCAACGGTGGTTCGATCACCGGACTGCAGTTCTTCGTGCCCGCACTGGTGGCGTACTTCGGTCTCGGGATCAGGTTCGTGGACTACTTCCCGTGGATCACGCTGCCCGCCCACGCCCCCGACGGATACGGCGCCTTCATCGACCAGGCCTATCGCACCGGCAGCGTCACCATGTTCATGCCGCTGTTCTTGCTGCTCGCTCTCACCGCGCTGCCGGTGATCTTGCGTCCGACCGGCTCGCATCCGCGCGGTGAGGCACTGCGGTCACTGCGTGCTCCCGCGCTGGCCGGTTTCCTGATGACCGGCGGCGTGATGGCGTACGGCTACTTCGCCTACCGCTACACCAGTGAGTTCGTGCCCGCCCTGGCCCTGGGGACGCTGATCGCGCTCTGGGCCTGGGTCGCGCCGCTGGCGCGCCGTTCTCGCGCCCGCGCGGTCGGCCTCGGTGGCGTCGTGGCGGCGGGCGTCGCCTTCGGCATGGTCGCCAACAGCGCGGTCGGACTCACCGAAGCCGCGACGCAGTATCAGGGCGAGAAACTGGCCCGTTATGTGTCGTGGCAAAACGACATCAGCGGCGGTCGGGAGAGTGGCCTGTCGCGCATCATCACGACCGCCGAGGAACTTCCCGAGACCGGCCGTGCCGACGAACTGCTGATCGTGGGCGACTGCGATGCCCTCTACCTCGGCACCGGGCGCGAGGATGAGGCGTGGTCGGTCGTGGAGCAGCGCAACCAGGTGCTGGAGGTGCGCTTCCCCGATCCCTTGAAGGATGGCGAGACGCTGCTCTTCGAGTCAGACGGTCCCGAGCAGCGCGAGGTGCTCTTGCGTACGCGTCGCGACGGATTCGCCTGGCTGGTGTTCGCCAACGAGGACGGCCGCATCAACGGCGCCCCCTTCCAGCCCGCACCCGAACAGGTGATGCGGGTCGGCTTGCGCGGTGAGCCTTCCCTGGGCGTGCTGGAACTCTCCTCGGCACCGGGCGGTTTCGTCGGCTACCTGCCGGCCCAGGAATGGTCCGACGACTGGCTGGTGCAGCACCGGACGTTCACCAGTCCGTGGACCGAGGCGGGAGTCGACGAGCAGACGCTCGTGTCCGTACGCCCCGGAGTCGGCGTCGCGCCGACGTTGTGCCCCGCACTCGCGGCCGACAACGACATCGCACTGCCGTGACAACATCTCGGGTCGCGATCTTGTCATGGCGCGACCTCACCCACCCCGACGGCGGCGGCAGCGAGGTCTATGTCGAGTCGCTGGCGTCAGGTCTGGCAGAGCGTGGCCATCAGGTCACGCTGGTCTGCGCACGCCACGGCGACGCCGCCCGGCTCGAACGTCGCGACGGCTTCGAGATCCGGCGAATGGGTGGGCGCCTGACCGTCTATCCGCGCGCGCTGCTGTGGGCCTGGCGGCAGGGCCGTCGCCTGGACGTGGTGCTCGACGTGATCAATGCGCTGCCCTTCGCAACGCCCCTGTTGCCGCACCCGCGGGTGATCGGGCTGATCCACCATGTGCACCGCGAGCAGTGGCGCATCATCTATCCCGGCCTCGGCGGGCGGCTGGGGTGGTTCGTCGAGTCCTGGATCGTGCCGAGGCTGTATCGACGTACTCCTGTGGTGACCGTCTCCGGCGCGAGCCGAGACGACCTGGTCAGCCTCGGTTTCGCACCGGAGCGCCTGCACGTGGTGCACAACGGCACGGCACCGGCACCGGCTCCGCTGACGCCACGCTCGCCGTCACCGCGGCTGGCGGTGCTGGCTCGACTCGTACCCCACAAGCGGATCGAGGAGGCGGTGGACCTCACGGTCGAGTTGCGCCGCGAGTTCCCCGATCTCGTCCTGGACGTCATCGGCGACGGCTGGTGGGCAGAGCAGATCCAGGCACACATCGCGCGGCGGGGCGCCCAGTCGTACGCCACCTGCCACGGCCACGTCAGCCAACAGCAGCGCAGCGACCTGCTGGCCGGCGCCTGGCTGTTGGTGGTGCCGTCGGTGAAAGAAGGGTGGTGCCTGGCGATCATGGAAGCCGCCCAGGTCGGTACCCCGGCAATCGCGTATCGCGCGGCCGGAGGGCCGCGAGAATCGATCGTGGACGGTGAGACCGGGTGGCTCGTCGACAGTTATCCGGAACTGCGTGACCGCGTCCGGGAGATCTTGACGACCGGCCCCGGGTCAGAGCACGCCGAAAAGGCCCGGGCACATGCCCGGACCTTCACATGGGACCGCGCGGTCGAACGCTTCGAGGCCGTTGCCGGCCTCGATCAGTCGCCGTAGACCAGCGGGCGCTCAGCGGCAGGGTTCTTGTCCGGGGGGGCCGTCTGGCTAGAAACCAGGCCGAACATGGCAAGGAACGCCAGACCCGCGCCGATCACCGGTGCAGCAACGGCACCCGCGTTGAAACCGAACATGCAGACTCCCCTATAAGTCGTGGACGCGCAGATGCTACCAGCAGGTAAGCCGATTGCTCACAAATCCGAGGCGCGTCGTGGACGAAGCACCACTGCGGCTAGCCCGAGCAGGGCAAGCAACGCCCAGATGCCGTGAGCAAGTGCCACCATTGCGACCCGGCCACCAGGCGCATCCTGGGGAGGAACCGCTGCCTCACGCACTCGCCACAGCTGGGTCGACTCCCCCTCCTGGATCATCTCCAATTCAGCCAGATCCACGTCCTCGCCGGGTTCGGCGTCGCGATAGACCAGGACCCACCCGACTCCCAGTCGTGCCAGTCGGGCCCCAAGCCCGGCGGCAGGTCCTGCCAAGGCGGCGCCGATCTCAGCCGTACGCGGGTCCTCCCCGGCGACCTCACCGCCACGGGTTGCCAGGGCATCGGATACCACCGTCGGATGCGCACTCCATCGTGCGACCGGGTCGGGGGCACTGAGATCGAGTCCCCAGTCGAACCGGCGGTAGGAAGCCCACGGCAGCGTCACCACTGCGCCCGAGTCCCCGGGTGTCGCGTCGAGGCGCTCGACGGCCTGCGCCAGATCCGGCGGGAACGTGACCGGACGGGTCACCTCCCAGGTCGCACTCGCGGCATCGGGCAGGACCAGCACCGGCAACGTGACGGCGACCCCGGCGAGGATCGGAGCGATCTCGATATCGCGAAGCCGGGTCAACACTGTCGAGCAGGCACGTCCCCACGCCAGTCCGAGCACCACGACATACGGGATCAGCCACTTCTGGCTGTCGCGCAGCAGGCCGGCTCCCGGGATGGTTTCGAGTGCGTACGCCAACAGCGCGTCACCGCCCGGCAGCAGTGGCAGCACCGCCAGCAGCACGCCCAGTCCGGCGGCGAGGACGAGAGCCGGCACCTCGTGCCACAACCAACGCGCGCTCCAGATCAGGGCGCCCAGGCAGCACAGCGCACCCACGACCGCATAGGCGCCTTCGTGACTGCCGGGGACGGTGACGGAGTTCCAGATGCCACCCCCCGCGACGAGCGACGCGATCTCGGCGACGGAACCTCCGCGCGCGGAGAAGGCCTCCAGGCCCAATGCGTCACTTGTCAGCGCATGTCCCCCCAGGAGCGACGCCGACACCCAGGGAGCCTGAGCGAGCGCGGCGACTCCGAAGGCGAGCCAGGAGGCCCGACGACGATGCACGAATGCCCCGGTCAAGGCCACCAGAGTCACCACGCAGCCACCGGTCGGCGTCAGTGAGGCCAGCGCGCTGCCGGCGCAGATCACCCCCCAGTCCGTACGCCGGCTCGCACCCGCCCACACCCGACACCACGAGGGCAGCAGCCACCACAGCGCGGCGTAGCCGGCAAGCAGCGCCCACTGCCCCATCGCGAGACGTTCGACGACCATGGGATTCCACACGGCAAGGACGGCCACGCTGACGCGGGCCACCGTCGGAGCCTGCGGCAGCAACGTGGACAGCGCTCGCGAGGCACCCAAGCCCGCCGCGAACAGGACGCCCGCCACACACGCGCGGAAGGCGACCTCACCCCCCACCGTGGAGGTGAATGCGACGAGGAAGGAGTCCAGCGGCACCGCCCGCGGCAGGGCCACACCCAGCCCGAGTGTCTCAAGTGTCCACGGCCGTTCGGGCGTGAAGACCAGGTCGCGCGCCAACCCGTACCCACGCGCGGTCCACATCGGCCAGCTCAACACCAGCACGGCGAGCGCGGCGGCGAGGTCGGCCGGCCAGAGGCGACCACGAGCAGCAGACACGCCTGCTCCTCCCTATGCTGGTGACCACCAGACGATCCGGCCGCCGCGGCCGCGCCACCCGAGGACCATAGTGACCCACGCCGACGCCGAGTTCGTCGAGGCGTTCAGGCACGCCGAATCGATCGACGGGTGGCTCACGCCCGCACAGGCGCGGGTGCTCTTCGACGAGGCCAGACGCATCGCCCCGGGGCGCGTGGTCGAGATCGGCAGCCACCTGGGCCGCTCCACGGTGGTGCTGGGCGCGTCGGGGGCGAGCGTCACCGCGATCGACCCTTTCGGCAGCGACTGGCGCTATGGCCGAGGCGACACCGAGACGCGCATGCGTGGGCACCTCGCGGCTGCTGGGGTCGAAGAGATGGTGGACGTACGCGTAGCAACGAGCCGGGCGGCACGCGACGATTGGGCGCAGCCGGTGCGACTGGTCTATGTCGACGGCAAGCACGACTATTGGTCATGTCTGGACGACCTGCGGTGGGCCGCCTGGCTGCGCCCCGGCGACCGGATCCTGGTTCACGACGCGTTCTCCTCGCTCGGCGTCACCTTGGCTTTGCTGCGCGCGCTGCTGCTGTCTGGCGAACTCACCTACCTCGACCGCACGGGAAGCCTCGCGCGCCTCGAATTGCGCCGCCCCGGCTGGCGAGACCGGCGTCGGGTGCTGGGCGGAGCTCTCGTGGTTCGGCCGCAACCTGATCGTCAAGGTGCTGCTGCGGTTGCGCCTTCGTGCGCTCGCGCGGCGACTCGGGCACCACGACAGTGCTGATCCCTACTGATCCTTGACTTAGGGTGGCCCGATGAGCCCGCGCCCCTCGACGCTGCTGGCGTCGCTTCGCGGTAGCGCGGGGGTGGCGTTGGCGATGGTCGTCATGAACGTGACGACGTACGGATTCACGTTCGTCGCGGTCTATCTTCTCGGACCACGCGAGTACGGCATCACGGCCAGCCTGATGGGCATGTTCACCGTGGCCAGCGTGTTGTCGCTGGGCCTACAGGCAACCGCGGCGCGCCATGTCGCGGCGGCGACCGCCGAACGGCGACACCTCGAACACAAGGTGCACGCACTGTCATGGTGGTGTGCGCTGTTGGTCTTCGCGCTCTGCTGCGCCGTGATCCCGCTTGCCGATCGCTTCCTGCGTATCGGCGACCCGGTCGCCGTCCTGCTGGTCGGGTTCGCGGTGGCGCCGTTGACCGTCGTCGGAGGCCAGGCCGGAGTGCTGCAAGGCGGTCGGCACTGGTCGGGGTTGGCGTTGGTCTATCTGGCGACCGGGATCCCGCGACTCGTCATCGGCGCAGCCTTCATCGCCTTGTCCCCCACTGCGGTGATGAGCATGGCAGGCGTAGCTGTCGCCGCCTGGGTTCCGGTGCTGGTCGGTTCGCTGGTCCTGCGTACGACGACCCAGGTGCGTACCGCCACCATCGGTGAGGACCCCGAGGTCGCCACCACCGAACTCGGGATGTTGTCCGAGATCATGCACAACTCCCACGCCCTGGTCGTGTTCTTCCTGTTGTCGACCGTCGACGTGCTGCTGGCGCGCGCAACCTTCGATGCCCACACGGCCGGCCTCTATGCGGGCGGCGCGATCGTGGCGAAGATGGTGATGTTCCTCCCGTCTTTCATCGTCGTGCTCGCCTTCCCGTCGATGGCGCGAACCGAGGACGGCAGCAGGGTGCACCTGCAGGCACTGGCGGCCGTCGGCGCGGTCGGTGGCGCGGCGATCGCAGGGACCTGGCTGCTGCCCGACCTGGTGCTGGTCTTCGCGGGCGGCCAGGAGTTCGTGGAGATCAGGGCCCTGCTGCCGTGGTTCGCCACCATCGGCACGCTGCTGGCGATGTTGCAGTTGATGGTCTATCACGTGGTCGCCCGGCAACTGCGTGCCACCGTGTGGCTCTTCTGGCTCACGGTCGCAGCGATCTGCGCGCTGGCCACGCAAGTGAGCAGCCTGGGCTCGCTCGTACGCGGCGTGGCGCTCATCGAGGCGCTGCTGCTCATGGTGTTGCTCGGGATCTCACTGATCCGTCGGGAGGGGGCAACCCTGCGCACCGCTCAGGAGGCCTCCGCCCTGAGCCTGGCGTAGCCCGCAGATCCTTCCGGTGGTTGCAGGTGTCACCAGGTGGCACCACGAAACACCCTAAGGCCACCCGGGCTCAGATGACCGCCACTAAGCACCCAGATTGTCCGCTCAGCACCCGGCTCGCCGGGGGTTGAGCGGACCGTGGTCCGCTCAACCCCCGAAATGGCCGAGCTCAGTGTGCGGCCTCATGCCACGAGCCGCCGAAGCCGACCGACACGTCGAGGGGCACGGTCAGGTCGGCCGCCGCGCCCATCCGATCGCGCACCAATGCCTCCAGCGCCTCGCGCTCACCGGGTGCGACCTCGAAGACGAGTTCGTCGTGCACCTGCAACAACATCCGAGAGGCGAGACCGCTCTCGGCGATGCCGGCGTCGACGCCGAGCATGGCCACCTTGATCAGGTCGGCGGCCGAGCCCTGGATGGGCGCGTTGAGGGCCATCCGTTCGGCCATCTCGCGGCGCTGGCGGTTGTCGCTGGTCAGGTCGGGCAGATAACGCCGACGCCCCAAGATCGTCTCGGTGAAACCCGAGCGGCGAGCCTCGTCCACCACTCCGGCGAGGTAGTCACGGATGCCGCCGAAGGTCTCGAAGTAGTCGTCCATCAAGACGCGCGCTTCGGACGGTTCGATCCGCAATTGCTGCGACAGCCCGAACGCCGACAAGCCATACGCCAGGCCGTAGTTCATCGCCTTGATCTTGGCGCGTTCTTCGACACCGACCTGGTCGGCGGGCACCTCGAAGACCTTGGCGGCCGTGATCGAGTGGAAGTCCTGACCGGACCGGAACGCCTCGATCAGCTGTTCGTCACCCGACAGGTGCGCCATGATCCGCATCTCGATCTGGCTGTAGTCGGCCGTCATCAGGCTGTCGTGTCCGGGGCCGACGACGAAGGCTTCGCGGATCCGGCGACCGGCACTGGTGCGGATCGGGATGTTCTGCAGATTGGGGTCGGTGCTGGACAGCCGGCCGGTGGCGGCGATCATCTGATTGAACGTGGTGTGGATGCGGCCATCCGACGCCACGGTCTTCAGCAGTCCCTCCACGGTCTGTCGCAGCCGGATCACGTCGCGATGGCGCAGCAGGTGCTGCAGGAACGGGTGCTCGGTCTTCTCCAGCAGCCCCTGCAGCGCGTCGGCGTCGGTGGTGTAGCCGGTCTTGGTGCGCTTGGTCTTGGGCATCGCGAGTTCGTCGAAGAGCACCGTCTGCAGTTGCTTGGGCGAGCCCAGGTTGATCTCGCGACCGATCACCTCGTACGCATCCTGCGCCGCGTCCCGAACGCCTTGGTCGAATTCCGAGGCCAGCGCCTCCAAGTAGTCCACGTCGACCGCGATCCCCGCCTGCTCCATGTCGACGAGTGCGTCGATCAGCGGCAACTCGACCTCGGCAAGCAGTTGGGTGCCGCCTTGCTGCTCGACGGCCTCGTCGAGTGCCTGCGCCAGATCGAGCGTCGCGCGAGCGTGCAGCATCGCCGTTTCGGCCGCCCCGCTCGCGGAGTCGTCGTCGAAGAGCAACTCGCCCTGGTCGGCGTCACCCGAGTCCTGCTTGAGCTCGCGCTTGAGATAGCGCAACGTCAGGTCCGCCAGGTCGTACGACCGCTGGTCCGGCTGCACGAGGTAAGCAGCCAGCGCCGTGTCGCTAACCAGACCGCGGACGGTCCAGCCGCGGGCCTCCAATGCCAGGCTCGGTCCCTTGGCGTCGTGCATCACCTTGGGGCGATCCGGATCGCCCAACCAGGTCAGGAAGGCCGCATCGTCATCCGGGCTCATCTCGGTCGCGTCGAACCACGCCGCCGCGTCATCGGCCGCAGCGAGCGCGACCGAACGCACCTCGCCGGTGCCGGCTCGCCAACTGCCCTGCACGGCGACACCCGTACGTCCCTGGGCATGCTGGTCGAGCCAGCCGGCCAGGTCTCCGGGTGCCAGTCGGGTCGTGTCCAGGCCGAAGCCGGACTCGTCGATCGGCTCCTCGGGGGTCGGGTCGATCACGTCGAAGATCCGGGTGCGCAGTTCGCCGCGGAACTCCAGCAGGTCGAGCAGCTCGAGCGCCTCCTGGCGCTGCCACTCGGAGCGACCGAGGTCGGCCGGGGAGATTTCGAGCGCGAGGTCGCGCACCAGCGCGTTGAGGCGCCGGTTGCGCATCACGTCGGCCAGGTGCCTACGCAGGTTGTCGCCTGCCTTGCCGCCCACCTCGTCGGCGCGGGTGATCAGGTTGTCGAGGCCGTCGTACTGCTGGAGCCACTTGGCGGCCGTCTTGGGGCCGACCCCGGGGATGCCGGGGAGGTTGTCGGAATCCTCTCCCACGAGCGCAGCGAGTTCGGGGTAGCGACCGGGCGGCACACCGTATTTCTCCTCCACTGCGGCCGGGGTCATCCGGGCCAACTCGGAGACACCTCGGGTGGGATAGAGCACGGTGACGTCGGGCGACACCAACTGCAACGAGTCACGATCGCCGGTGAGGATCAGCACCTCCAAGCCGTCCTCCTCGGCGCGGGCGGTCAGGGTGGCGATGATGTCGTCGGCCTCATAGCCCTCCAGATCGAGGTGCCGGATCGCGAAGGCGTCGAGCATCTGTTGGATCAACGGCAGTTGCGACTTGAACTCGTCGGGCGTCTTGTTGCGCTTGGCCTTGTATTCGGAGTATTCGGCCAGCCGGAAGGTCTGGCGGCTGCGGTCGAACGCCACGCCGACGTGGGTGGGCTGCTCATCACGCAACACGTTGACCAGCATCGAGGTGAAGCCGTAGACGGCGTTGGTGTGCTGGCCCGTCGCGGTGGAGAAGTTGTCCACGGGCAGCGCGAAGAAGGCGCGGTAGGCCAGGGAGTGCCCGTCGAGGAGCAGCAGGCGTGACTTGGCGGGAGTGCTCACCCCGGCGACTCTAGTCGGCGGCACGGACAGCAGAATGTGGCCCATGACCGACGACGCCGCAACCCTCGACGACTTCCTCAGCCAGATGTCCGACCACATGGGAGCGCTCAACGAACGGATGGGCGTACAACTGACCGAGGTCTCCAAGGACCGCGTCGTCGGCACGATGCCCGTCGAGGGCAATACCCAGCCGTACGGCCTGCTGCACGGCGGCGCGTCCGTCGTCCTCGCGGAGTCGCTGGGATCTCTCGGGTCACAGTTGCACGCCTGGCCGGACCGGTTCGCGGTCGGCGTCGACATCAACGCCACCCATCACCGCTCCGCCACGGCCGGCACCGTCACGGGGGTGGCCACGCCACTGCACGTGGGTCGCAAGATGGCGACCTGGGACGTCGTGATCAGCGACGAGGAAGGCCGCCGGCTCTGCACGTCGCGCATCACCTGCGCGCTGCTGCCGACGCAGCGGGACTGAGCGACGGCATGGTTTCGAGACGCCGCCACTGGCGGCTCCTCAACCACCGGCCACAACGCACGAGACCTTGATTCGAGACGCCGCCACTGGCGGCTCCTCAACCACCGGCCACAACGCACGAGACCTTGATTCGAGACGCCGCCCTCGGCGGCTCCTCAACCACCGGAACGACCCGCCACCGCCCCCGCAAACGTGGTTTCGAGGCGCCGCCGCAGGAACGAGCCACCCACCACGGAACGCGGGTTTCGAGAGGCCGAGATCAGCCCTGTGCACGCACCTGTTCGCGGCGGGTACGCCGAGAAGCCAGGACGCGTTCGATGTGACGCGACAATGCCGCCTCGTTGCCGTGGACCGGTCGACGCGCGTCCAGGCGCGCGCGGATGGCCGACGTGGGCGCGACGCGCAGCATCGCCATCGGCGCGAGCGAGAGCCGAGCCATGAAGCGGTTGGCCTCTCGACCACTCGATTCTGCGGCACTGCCCACGTGCGCGATGCCGAGTTCTTCGGCCCAGATCACGCCCGCCTCCATCAGCGCGTAGCCGATGCCGAGTCGGCGATAACGCGCCAAGACGTGCGGCGACACGATGCGTACGACCGGCTCGACGTTGATTGCCGTCAACGTGGTGGCCTGCAGATGGACCGCGCCGACGACGTGGCCGTCGATCTCGGCCACGACGATCCGCTCGTCAGGGGCGGCGGCGACGCGCCGCAGCACGCCTGCCATGTCCGACTGGACGCTGGAGGGGTCGCCCGAGCGCACCGCACCGGCCCAGATCTGCGACAGCACCGCGACGTCGTCGAGCGTTGCATCGCGACGAGACACCTGGACACGAGCCACAGCCACCCTCCTTCTCTGCACCTCGCTGCCACGAATCGGGGCAGCGAGGAATCAGGCTACTCCCAAACGGTGACCAAAGTCGTACGGACCCTGGGCCGAATGTCGGTGCCGGGCAGGTCGAGGTCAGAGGTCTCCACCGAGGTAGGCAGCCTTGACCGAAGGGTCGCCCGCCAACTCGGCGCCCGTGCCGGATCGGACGATCTCGCCGGTCTCCAGGACGTACGCCGTGTCAGCCCGCTTGAGAGCCTGCGCAGCATTCTGCTCGACCAGCAGCACGGTCGTGCCCTGCTCGTTGATCTCGGTGATGATGTCGAAGATCTGCGCGATCAGTTTGGGCGCCAGACCCATGGACGGCTCGTCGAGCAGGACGACGCGCGGGCGGGCCATGAGCGCACGGCCCATCGCCACCATCTGCTGCTCGCCTCCCGACAAGGTGCCGGCCACCTGAGCGATCCGTTCCTCAAGGCGCGGGAAGAGTCCCAACACCCGATCGAGATCCTGGGCGATAGCGGCCTTGTCCTTGCGGACGTACGCCCCCATGTCCAGGTTCTCGCGCACCGTCATGCCCGGGAACACGCCGCGACCTTCCGGCGACTGCGACAGACCCAACTTCACCCGGGCCTCGGGTTTCATGTGGGTGATGTCCGTGCCGTCGAAGACGATCTTGCCCTCCCGCACCTTGCGCAGCCCGGAGATGGTCTTCAAGGTGGTGGTCTTGCCAGCACCATTGGCCCCGATCAGACTGACGATCTGGCCTTCCTCCACGCCGAACGTGATGTCGCGGATCGCCTCGATGTGGCCGTAGTTGACGCACAGCCCTTCGATCTCAAGAAGCATCGGGCTCCTCCACTCCGAGGTAGGCCGCGATCACGGCAGGGTTGTCACGGATCTCCGCCGGAGTGCCCTCAGCGATCTGCTTGCCGAATTCCAGCACGACGATCCGGTCGGTGACTCCCATCACCAATCGCATGTCGTGCTCGATCAGCAGCACCGTCATGCCCTGGTCACGTACCTTGCGGATCAGCTCCATGAGCTTTTCCTTCTCGGCAGGGTTGAAGCCGGCTGCGGGTTCGTCCAGGCACAGCAACTTGGGTCGCGTCGCCATCGCGCGCGCGATCTCCAGGCGGCGCTGGTCGCCGTACGACAGGTTGGCCGCCAACTCGTCGGCATGCTTGGCCACGCCCACGAACTCCAGGAGTTCACGTGCGATCGCCTGGGCCTCGGCCTCGGTCTTGCGGTGCCGCGGGGTGCGGAACAGCGAGTTGAGGATCCCGACCTTGCTGTGCGCGTCGGCCCCGACCAGCACGTTCTCCAACGCCGTCATGGACGGGAAAAGCCGAATGTTCTGGAACGTACGCGCAATGCCCAGCTGGGTGATCTGGTGCCGCTTGCGCTTGCCCAGCGGCTCGCCCATGAAGCGCACCTGGCCCGAAGTGGCCTGATACACACCCGTCATCACGTTGAAGCAGGTGGTCTTCCCGGCACCGTTGGGCCCGATCAACCCGAGGATCTCACCCTCGCGGATGTCGAAGGCGACCTCGCTCAGGGCCGTCAGGCCACCGAACCTCATCACGACGTTGTCCAGTTCCAAGATCTTGGTCGGCTCAGACATCGCCGGCTCCGTCCTTCTTCGAGGTCGCGACCGACGAGTCGGCCAACTCCTCTGCGTCTAGTTCGCCCTCTTCGAGTGCCTCGATCTCCTGTTTCAGCTCGTTGACCCGACGCGTCCGACGAGGCGGCAAGAGTCCTTGCGGTCGCCAGATGGCCAGCAGCATCAGCGCGAGTCCGAACAGCAAGAGCCGGTAGTCGTTGACCGACCGGAATCGTTCGGGCAGGTATGCCACCAGGACTCCACCGAAGATGGCACCCCAGCGGTTGCCGGAACCGCCGACGATCACGGCTGCGACGAACAGGATCGACAGCAGCAGCGGGAAGCTCAAGGGGTTGATGTAGCCACCCTGGCCGCTGGCATACAGCGATCCGGACAGGCCACCGATGGCAGCACCCGTAGCGAACGCGAGCAGCTTGAAGCGGAAGGTCGGCACGCCCATGAGTTCGGCGGCGTCCTCGTCCTCGCGGGTCGCCTCCCAGGCCCGACCGACCCGGCTGTTCTTCACCAGCTTGTCCGCGAACAGGACCAAGATGATGACGGTCAGAAGCAGCCAGTAGTAGGGCACCGCATCCACGGCCCCGAACACCAGGAACGGGGTGGGCCGGTTGTGGTCGATCGACGGGATCAATCCGTCCCATTGCAGGTGCGGGATGGTGAAGAGCCCGCCTGGATCGAAGGGGGGCTTGGCTGCGGGCCCGACGTTGGGCGGGTGCGGGATGTTCTTGATACCCGCTGCCGCGCCGACCCATTCCAGGTTGGTCACGGCGATGCGGATGATCTCGCCGAAGCCCAACGTCACGATCGCCAGGTAGTCACCGCGTACGCGCAGCGTCGGGGCACCCAGAAGCACACCGCTGATCATGGTGACGGCGATCGCGATGGGCAGGGCCAGGAAGAACGGCCATTGCCAGTGGTACGAGGTGAGCAGCCCGGTCGTGTACGCACCCACGCAGTAGAAGCCGACATACCCCAGGTCGAGTAGACCGGCGTACCCGATCACGATGTTGAGGCCGAGCGCCACGAGAGCGAACGCGGCCGAGGAGAAGAGCACCCCGCCGAAGTCGATCTGCTGGGTGGTGATGAAGGGCGGGCGGATGATCGGCAGTGCGTAGAAGAACAGCGCGAAGAGCGTGACCAACGCCATCTGGGCGGGCTTGGGCAGTCCCTTGAAGCGGTCCACCACTGCGTCCCACTTGTGGACGATCTTCCAATACGTGGCTGACGTGGTCATGCGCGTGCCTTTCCGAGCGCCTCACCCAGCAGACCGGAGGGTCGCACCAGGAGGATGAAGACCAGGAGGATGAACGCGAAGACGTCCTTCCACTGCGTGCCGAAGACGGCCGCGCCGTAGTTCTCCATCACGCCGAGCAGCAGACCGCCGAGCAGTGCGCCCCGCAGGTTGCCGATGCCGCCCATGACGGCCGCGGTGAACGCCTTGACACCGAGGATGAACCCGGCGTTCTGACGCGTCGAGCCGATCTTGAGCATGTAGAGCGTGGCCGCGACACCGGCCATCAGTCCGCCGATGAGGAAGGTGACCTGGATGACTCGGGTCGAGTTGACACCCATCAGCGATGCCGACTCGGGGTCTTGGGCAGTGGCGCGGATACCGCGGCCGAGACGGGTGCGGCGCACGAACTGGTCGAGGAAGACCATCATGATCAGCGCGGCGGAGATGATCAGCAGATCGACGTCGTTGACCTGGTAGTCGCCGATGGAGAACAGGCCTTGGGGATTGATCGTGACCGGGTTGGAGTAGAGGTCACGCGCCTTGCTGACGTAGTTGGTCAGGTTGTCATCCAGACCCACCCAACCGGCGAAGCGGTCACGAAGACCCATCATCTCGGCGAGAGAGAAGGAGGCGCCGATCGCCGAGATCAGCGCGATCAGGCGGGGTGCGCCACGGGCCAGCAGCGGGCGGTACGCCACCCGCTCCAGGAGCAACGCCACACACGCCGACATCGCCATGGCGGCGATGCACGAGAGTGCCAGCAGGGGCAGTGCCTGCCCGAGGGTCCAGGACTGAGATGCGGTGCCCTCGAAGAACACGAAGGTCCACGCCACCGCGAAGGTGCCGTACATGAACACTTCGGAGTGGGCGAAGTTGATGAGTTGCAGGACGCCGTACACCATCGTGTAGCCCAGCGCGACCAGGGCGTAGATGCCACCGATCGCAAGGCCGGTGATGGTCAACTCGGCGAAGTTGTTGAACAGGAACGCGAAGTCCAAGGGACGTCCCCTTCATCAGGGGGTCGGCCGCGGCATCCAGCAGGACACCACGGCCAACCCGTTGTTCTGATCGGTTAGATCACTCGGCTAGATCACTCGACCGGGGTCGGGTTCTCCAGGTCGAGGGCGCCGTCCTTGACCTCGTACACGTAGATCGTGCCGCCGTTGATGTCACCCTTGTCGTCGAACGACACCGGGCCGCTGGCACCCTCGGAGT
The DNA here is from genome assembly GCA_037045645.1 of Nocardioides sp. NCBI lineage: Bacteria > Bacillati > Actinomycetota > Actinomycetes > Propionibacteriales > Nocardioidaceae > Nocardioides > Nocardioides sp. The sequence goes on along the minus strand of JBAOIH010000001.1, from coordinate 1,205,848 downwards.
CGTACGAACCGATGAAGTCGTTCAACGACTCCGGGTCGCCGGCCTCGCCCTCGGAGACGGCGTCGAGGAAGATGTTGGCCGCGTCGTAGGACTGCGTGGAGTACAGACCCGCGTCGGCACCGTTGACGGCCTTGTACTTGTCGTTGAAGTCAGCCGGGGCCGGGGCGGCCGGGGCAGACAGCAGGGCACCGTTGGCAGCGGCAGCACCGGCAGCCTTGACGAACGCCGGGTCCTGCGAGCCGTCACCGGACATGAACGTGCCCTCCCAGCCGCCCTGGCGCAGCTGCTTGGCCATCAGACCGGCCTCGGTGTAGTAGCCCGCGTAGAACAGGGCGTCCGCACCGGAGTCCTTGATCTTGGTGACCACGGCCGACATGTCGGTCTGGCCGACCTGGATCTGGTCGGAACCGGCGGAAGTGTCGCCCAGCGCTTCCTTGACCACACCGGCAAGACCCTTGCTGTAGTCCTGGGCGTCGTCGACCACGTAGATCTTCTTGGCGCCCACGGTCTCCATCAGGTACTTGGCGTCAGCAGCGCCCTGCGCCGCGTCGTTGCCGATCACGCGGTGCCAGGTGGTCCAGCCCTGCTCGGTGATGGTGACGTTGGTGGCCGACGGGGAGATCACCGGGAGGCCGGCCTCGAAGAAGGTCTTGCCGGTGGCCAGGGACTCGCCGGAGAAGCCCGGTCCGACCAGGCCGATGATGGTGTCGTCGTTGACGATCTGGGTGGCGAGCGCGGGTGCCTTGTCGGGGCTTCCCTGGGAGTCGAACTCCTTGATGCCGATCTTGCAGTCGGCGTTGTCCTTGTTGTATTCGTCCAGCGCCAGCTTCACGCCACCGACCATGTTCTGGCCGAGCGCACCGGCGTCACCGGTGAGCGCACCGAGGAACGCGATGTTCTTGCCGCAGGCCGAGTTGTCGCTGCCGTTGTCGCCGTCCGCCTCGTTGTCGGACGAGCCGCCGCAGGCGGTGAGCGCCAGGCTGGCAGCCGCGAAGACGGCCGCGAACCGAGCGGACTTGGAGATTGAAGCCATGGGTGATTCCTCCGGGTTTTGTTCCAACGAGTCGTTGGAGAAGGTTGAAACGTCTGCGGGACACCTAAGCCTCTAGGGGTTCCCCGTGCAATAAGCACGCCGAATCATGCTTCACACGTCTGGACCACCGCGTGCATGTCACGCCGACCGTTGCGTAACTGTTATCGCTTTCGGTTCAGTGCGTAGCCGGACCCGACGCCAGACCCGGTCCGTGCTCGACCACACCCTCGGCCACCTGGCGCATCGACAGTCGCAGGTCCATCGCGGTCTTCTGGATCCACCGAAACGCCTCGGGCTCGGTCAGGCTGAGGCTCTCCTGGAGCACTCCCTTGGCCCGGTCCACGACCTTGCGGGTGGCCAGCGACTCCTTCAGGTCGGTGAGTTCCTCCTCCAGCACCGCGATCTCGGCGAACCTGCTTACGGCCATCTCGATGGCCGGCACCACGTCGGTCTTGGAGAACGGCTTGACCAGATAGGCCATCGCGCCGGCGTCGCGGGCTCGCTCGACGAGGTCTCGTTGGGAGAACGCGGTCAACATCACCACGGGCGCGATCCGCGCACGGGCGATCTGTTCGGCGGCGGCAATCCCGTCGAGAACCGGCATCTTCACGTCGAGGATCACCAGGTCGGGGCGCAGTTCTTCCGCCAACGCCACCGCCCGGGCACCGTCGCCGGCCTGGCCGACCACGTCGTACCCCTCCTCGGCGAGCATTTCGGCCAGATCCATCCGGATCAGCGCCTCGTCCTCGGCGATCACGACACGGCGCTGAACTGAATCGGTCACCCCGAAAGGCTAACGCGACCACGTGGTGCGATCGCATCGGGACGTCGGGTACGGTTGTCCACGGTCCGGCCGGGTTGGCGGAACGGCATACGCGGTGGTCTCAAACACCACTGCCCGAAAGGGCTTGTGGGTTCGAATCCCACACCCGGTACCCCTGTCGGTGACGTGGGGCATGGTGTCAGTCCATGCCCCACGTCCCCCTGGACGAGCGGCGCCTGCCGCAGTCGGGGATCAGGGACGGGAACCGGGCACCGCAATCAGGCGCGCCGGTAGGCGGGAGCGACCTCGTTGATCGCGTCGCCGATCTGGTGGATCCGCAGTGCGTTGGTCGAACCGGGGATACCCGGAGGCGTACCCGCGATGATCACCACGGTCTCCCCTTCCTCCAGACGCCCGATCTCCAGCAGTGCCTCGTCGACCTGACGCACCATGTCGTCGGTGTGCTGGGCGGGCTTCACCTTGAACGTCTCGACGCCCCAGGTCATCGACAACTGCGAGCGGGTGCTGTCCAACGGGGTGAAGGCGAGCACGGGGATGTGGCCGCGATAGCGGGCCAACCGCCTGGCCGAGTCGCCGCTTTGAGTAAACGCGACCAGGTACTTCGCCTTGACCGCGGTCGCGACCTCGGCCGCGGCCTTGGCAACCACGCCGGCCGGCGTCTTGGGCACCCAGGTGACCGCGGCCATGTGCATGAGTCCGTGGTCCTCCGTGGACTCGATGATCCGCGCCATGGTCTGGACCGTGATGATCGGGTAGTCGCCGACACTGGTCTCGCCCGACAACATCACGGCGTCGGCGCCGTCGAGTACGGCGTTGGCGACGTCGCTGGCTTCGGCACGTGTCGGCGCCGGGTTGCTCACCATCGACTCCAGCATCTGCGTCGCGACGATCACCGGCTTGGCGTTGGCCCGGGCCTTGTCGATCAACAATTTCTGATGCACCGGCACGTCCTCGAGCGGGCACTCCACGCCGAGGTCTCCGCGCGCGACCATGATGCCGTCGAAGGCCTCCATGATCGCGTCGATGTTGTCCAATGCCTGCGGCTTCTCGATCTTGGCGATCACAGGCACGGTGATGCCCTCCTCAGCCATGATCGCGCGTACGTCATCCGCATCCGTGGCATTGCGTACGAACGACAAGGCGATGAAGTCGACGCCCAGCCGCAAGGCGAAACGCAGGTCCTCGACGTCCTTGTCAGACAACGCCGGGACCGAGACGGGCACTCCGGGGAGATTGATGCCCTTGTGGTCACTGACCCGACCGCCCACGACCACCTGCGTACGCACGTCGGTCTCGTCGACCTCCAGCACGATCAGTCGCACCTTGCCGTCATCGATCAGGATCGGGTCGCCGGGGCCGACGTCACCGGGAAGTCCCTTGTACGTGGTGCCGCACTGGACGTCGTCGCCGGGAACGTCACGGGTGGTGATGGTCCATTCGGCACCGGGTCGCAAGACGACCGGACCGTTGGCGAAGGTCTCCAACCGGATCTTGGGGCCCTGCAGGTCCGCGAAGATGCCGACCCCATGCCCGCTCTCGTCCGAGGCTGCGCGTACGAGGCGATACATCTGGTCGTGATCGTCGTGCGTGCCGTGGCTCATGTTCATCCGAGCGACGTTCATGCCCGCATCGACGAGGTCGCGAATCTTGTCCGGGGTTGCGACTGCCGGCCCGAGGGTGCAGACGATCTTGGCTCTTCGCACCCGCCAACCCTAGGCCCATTCTTGGAACGATCCAAGTGCCCAGGGCGGGGCGCCGGGCTCACACCACCAGTGGCCGCGCCGTCGGTGGGATGGGCGACGGCAGTGCGGTCGAGCCGGTCAGATAGGCATCCACAGCCGCGGCAGCCGCACGTCCCTCGGCGATCGCCCAGACGATCAGCGACTGACCCCGACCGGCGTCCCCGGCCGCGAACACGCCCTGAACGTCGGTGGCGTACGACCCGTCGCGCGCGATGTTGCCGCGCTCGTCGAGCGCCACGCCGAGTTGGTCGACGAGCCCGGCCGTCTGCGGCCCGGTGAAGCCCATCGCGAGCAGGACCAGATCCGCCGGGATCTCGCGTTCGGTCCCGGCGACGGGCTGGAACTTCGCGTCCACCTCGACCAGGCGCAGCGCGCGTACGTGTCCCTCGTCGTCACCCACGAACTCCTGGGTCGACACCGCGTACATGCGGTCCCCCCCTTCCTCGTGCGCCGAGGAGATCCGGAAGGTCATCGGATAGGTCGGCCACGGTTGACCCGCCGGTCGGTCGAGGGGCGGCTGCGCCAGGATCTCCAACTGCGTGATCGACGCCGCCCCTTGCCGGATGGACGTGCCCAGACAGTCGGCACCGGTGTCACCACCGCCGATGATCACGACGTGCTTGCCGGTCGCCACGATCTGGTCGGCCACCTGTTCGCCGAGCGAGACCCGGTTGGCCTGGGGCAGGAAGTCCATCGCCTGGTGGATGCCGGACAACTCGCGGCCCGGCACGGGGAGATCGCGCGCGATCGTCGACCCCATCGCCAGCACGACCGCGTCGTAACGTTCCCGCAGAGAGTCCCCGGTGATCTCGCCCTCGCCCACCTCGACGCCGGCTCGAAAGACCGTGCCCTCGCGACGCATCTGGTCCAGGCGCCGGTCGAGGTGCTTCTTCTCCATCTTGAACTCCGGGATGCCATAGCGCAGCAGCCCGCCGATCTTGTCGGCTCGCTCGTAGACCGCGACCGTGTGACCGGCGCGGGTGAGCTGCTGTGCGGCTGCGAGACCGGCAGGTCCGGAGCCGATCACGGCCACGGTCTTGCCGGAGAGCCACTCCGGGGGCTGCGGGCGTACGTATCCCGAACCCCAGGCGCGGTCGATGATCGACACCTCGACGTTCTTGATCGTCACCGGGTCCTGGTTGATGCCCAGCACGCAGGCGGTCTCACACGGCGCCGGGCACAGCCGCCCGGTGAACTCCGGGAAGTTGTTGGTCGCGTGCAGGCGATCCATCGCACCGTCCCAGTCGTCGCGCCAGACCAGGTCGTTCCACTCCGGGATGATGTTGCCGAGCGGGCAGCCCTGGTGACAGAACGGGATGCCGCAGTCCATGCAGCGCGAGGCCTGGGTGTTGATGATCGGCAGCAGCGCACGGCCGATGCCGTCGGGATAGACCTCGTCCCAGTCCCGTACGCGCTCGTCCACGGGTCGCCGCGCGGCGTGCTCGCGACCGTGGTTGAGGAAACCCTTCGGGTCAGCCATGAAGCACCTCCATGATGCGGGCCGCAGCCTGGTCTTCGTCGAGACCCTCGGCGAGGGCCTCGGCTCGTGCCTCGAGGACACGTCGGTAGTCACGCGGCATCACCAACGTGAAGCGCGCGATGGTGGACTCCCAGTCGTCGAGCAGGGCCCGGGCCACTTCGGAGTCCGTCAGATCAGCGTGCGCCTGCACGATCTCGCGCAGCTCCTCGGCACGTGCGGTGTCGAGGACATCGAGGTCGACCAGCTCGGGGTTGACCCGACGGGTGTCGAGATCCAGGACGAACCCATAGCCACCGGACATTCCGGCCGCGAAGTTGCGTCCGGTGGGCCCGAGGACTACGACGCGTCCGCCGGTCATGTATTCGCAGCCGTGGTCGCCCACGCCTTCGGTGACGACCGTGGCGCCGGAGTTGCGTACGCAACACCGCTCCCCCACGCTGCCGCGCAGGTAGATCTCACCCGAGGTGGCGCCGTAGGCGATGGTGTTGCCCGCGATGACCTGGTCCTCGGCGCGGAATGTCGCGTCCCGGTCGGGACGCACGATCACCCGACCGCCCGACAGTCCCTTGCCCGCGTAGTCGTTGGCATCACCTTCGAGCCGCAAGGTCACGCCACGAGGCAAGAACGCACCGAAGCTCTGACCGGCCGACCCCCGCAGCGAGAAGTCGATGGTCCCGTCAGGCAACCCGTCGGGGTACGCCTTGGTGACCTCGTGGCCCAACATCGTGCCGACAGTGCGATTGACGTTGCGGACGGCGAAGTCGCCCACCACGGGTTCGCCGGCATCGAGCGCCGCGCGCGCGGCGGCA